>JANWZN010000148.1 GCA_025054575.1 Geminicoccaceae bacterium
ATGAAAAAAGGCGAAACGAACCCGAGCCGTCCCCGCCGTCGGCCGAGAGCGAGGCCGGCCCGCCCCCGGCGCCGGGGCGCTCGTCCTCATCGGGCGCCGATCCTAGGAGTCCGGTCTGCGAGCCAGTGGCGGCTGAGGCCATCCATCGAACAAAGCCGAGCGATCCCGAGCCTCCCGCCCCTGCCGCCGGTCCGCGGGCAGCACCGCCCCTTCCGGACCCGCCCGACTGGCCGTTCTCCGAAGCCGACGAGCCGGCCGCGGTCCGCGAGGCGCGCGAGGCACGCGAGCCGCGCCCGGCGCCAGCGGAAAAAACCACGACGCCCGAAACCCCGCCCGAGCCGATCCCCTGGACCCCCGCCCGCCTCGGCCCCTTCGCCCCGCGCTGGTACCGCGAACGCATGGCCCAGGCCCGGCGCGAAGACCCGAGCCCGAACGAGCCCGAGCCGTGAGACGGGCGGCGGTCGGCCGCCACCCGCCCGTTGCCCTCCGCGCGCGGCAGCCCTAGAGCCTCGCCCGGGAGGCTCATGGAGATCCGGTATGGGAAGGGACGTGCGCGCCGACTTCACCAAGCTCGTGGGCAACACCCCGCTCGTGCGCCTCAAAAAAGCCTCCGAGCGCACGGGCTGCGAGATCCTGGGAAAATGCGAGTTCCTCAACCCCGGCGGCAGTGTGAAGGACCGGGCGGCGCTCGCCATCGTCGAGGACGCCGAGCGCAAGGGCCTCCTGCGCCCGGGCGGGGTGATCGTCGAGGGCACCGCCGGCAACACCGGCATCGGCCTGGCACTGGTCGGCAACGTCCGCGGCTATCGCACCGTGATCGTCATGCCCGAGACCCAGAGCCAGGAGAAGAAGGACATGCTCCGGCTCCTCGGTGCCGATCTCCGCCTCGTCCCGGCCGTGCCCTACAAGGACCCGAACAATTACGTGAAGGTCGCGGGCCGGCTCGCCGAGGAACTGGCCCGAAGCGAGCCCAACGGGGCGATCTGGGCCAACCAGTTCGACAACACGGCCAACCGCGAGGGGCATTACCGCACGACCGGCCCCGAGATCTGGGAGCAGACCGGCGGCCGCATCGACGCCTTCACCTGCGCGGTCGGCACCGGCGGCACGCTCGCCGGGGTCGCGATGTTCCTCAAGGAGCGCAACCCCGCGATCCGGATCGTCTGCGCCGATCCGATGGGAGCGGCACTCTACTCCTGGTACAAGCGCGGGGTGCTCGAGGCCGAGGGCAGCTCGATCACCGAGGGCATCGGCCAGAGCCGCATCACCAAGAACCTCGAGGGCGCCCCGATCGACGACGCGGTCCAGATCCCCGACGAGGAAGCGCTGCCGATCGTCTTCGACCTCGTCAAAGAGGAAGGCCTCGTGCTCGGCGGCTCCTCGGGGATCAACGTCGCAGGCGCCATCCGGGTGGCCGAGGAGCTGGGCCCCGGGCACACGGTCGTGACCATCCTCTGCGACTACGGCACCCGCTACCAGAGCCGGCTCTTCAACCCCGCCTTTTTGCGCGAGAAGGGCCTGCCCGTGCCCCCCTGGCTCGCCTGAGCCGCGCCCCTGCCCGAGCCCGCCCGCGCGACCGCCCCCTGCCCCGTCTGCGGAGATCGACCATGAGCGCCCTCGTCACCACCGACTGGCTCGTCGCCCGGCTGGGCGCCCCCGACGTCCGGCCGGTCGACGCCACCTGGGTCATGCCGGATTCGGGGCGCGATCCGCGCGCCGAATACGAGGCCGCGCACATCCCCGGGGCGGTCTATTTCGACATCGACGAGATCTGCGACGAGGCGAGCCCCTATCCGCACATGGTCCCCTCTGCCGCCAAGTTCAGTGCCAAAGTGCGCAAGCTCGGGCTCGGCGACGGGATCACCGTGGTCGTCTACGACGCCAACCGCTTCTGTGCCTCCGCCCGGGTCTGGTGGATGTTCCGCCTGTTCGGCCACGAGGCCGTGGTCGTGCTCGACGGCGGCATGGAGCGCTGGCGGGCCGAGGGCCGGCGCATCGTGATCTGGGGCTCGGGCTCGAAGGCCGTTTCGTTCCTCACCGTGCTCGGCCTCGGCTCGGAAATCGCGGCCGTGGTCGACGTCAACCCGCACAAGCGCGGCCGCTGGCTCGCCGGCACCGGCCATCGCATCGCCGGCCCCGACGATCTTTCGACCCTGCGCCCCGACGTCGTGCTCGTCATGAACCCGATCTATCTCGAGGAGATTCGGCGCGATCTGGCGGCGCGCGGGCTCGCACCGCTGCTCGTGCCGATGCGCTGAGGGTCGCGGGCGCGGGCTGGTGCGCCCTCGCCGCCGGTTGAAGGCGATCTGGAACCGTTCCAAACTCGTAGACGAGGGGGGCCCGCGCGCGCGGGTGCCTTCGCACGAGAGGACCGATGCTCGGCTTCGCCCTTCGCCCGCAGAAGCGCTTCACCGACCTTTCCGAGCGCGAGATCCTGGCGCTCGCCATCACCCTCGAGGAGGAGGACGGCCGCATCTACCGCGATTACGCGGAGGGCCTGCGCGCAGAGTATCCGGCGACCGCCAAGGTCTTCGAGGCGATGGCGGAGGAAGAGAGCGAGCATCGCCGCCGCTTGATCGACCTCTACCGCGAGAAGTTCGGCGAGCACATCCCGCTCGTCCGCCGCGAGGACATTCGCGGCTTCGTTCGCCGCAAGCCCTTGTGGCTCACCCGTCCGCTCGGGCTCGAGGCGGTCCGCCGGCAAGCGGCCGAGATCGAGGAGGAGACCGGCAACTTCTACCGCAAGGCCGCCCAGCACGTGACCGATGCGAGCATCCGCAAGCTCCTGATCGATCTGGCCGAGACCGAGCAGCAGCACGTCGCCACCGCCGAGCGGCTGGAGGCGCGGCACCTCGCGGGCGAAGCCGGCAAGACCGAGGAGGAACACGCCCGCCGACGGTTCGTCCTGCAATTCGTCCAGCCCGGGCTCGCCGGGCTCATGGACGGCTCGGTGAGCACGCTCGCCCCGCTCTTCGCCGCGGCGATGGCCACCGGCAGCTCCTGGGAGACCTTCCTGGTCGGCACCGCGGCCTCGGTCGGGGCCGGGATCTCGATGGGCTTCGCCGAAGCCCTCTCCGACGACGGGGCCTTGACCGGCCGCGGCCATCCCTGGGTGCGGGGCTGGGTGTGCGGCGGCATGACCACGCTCGGCGGCCTCGGCCACACGCTCCCTTATCTCATCCCCGATTTCCGGATCGCCACCACCCTCGCGGTCGCGATCGTGCTGCTCGAGCTCTGGGCGATCGCCTGGGTGCGCGCCCGCTACATGGACACGCCGTTTCTGCAGGCGGCCTTCCAGGTGGTGGTCGGCGGCTTCCTCGTCTTCCTCTCGGGGATCCTGATCGGCAGCGCCTGAGCGGTGCCGCCCGCGCACCCGAACCCGGCCGCGCCCGCTCGCTCGCGGCCCCGCCCGGTCGGGGCGATCAGACCGAAAAACTCGCGCCGCAGCCGCAAGAGCTCGTCGCGTTGGGGTTGCTCATCTTGAAGTAGGAGCCGGTGAGGTCGTCGACGAAGTCGAGCTCCGAGCCCAACAGATACATCAACGACAGCCCGTCGATCGCGACCTCCGCCCCCTCGCTGCGGACCACGATGTCGTCCGCGTTGCTCGTATCGTCGAGCGCGAACTCGTAGCGGAATCCCGAGCAGCCACCGCCCGACACCGCGACCCGCAGCTTGAGCCCGGGCCTACCGTCGCGCGCGACGAGCTCGGCGATCCGTCGGGCGGCGCTCGCCGTCACCCGGATCGGATCGGGCCGACCCTTGATCTCGGCCATGCGGCACCCCTATCCTCTCGGCACTTGCCCCAATCATGTGAGAGCCGAGCCGCGCTTGTCAAACCGGCCTCGGACCCTCGGCGTCGTCCGGGCACGGAGAAGGCCCCGATGCGGCTGAGCCTCGCCCCCTGGTCCTGCCGGCCCGAGGCGAGCCTCGGACGTGTCGTGCCCGAGCCCGAGAGCCCCTTGCGGACCTGCTGGCAACGCGACCGCGACCGAATCGTGCACGCGACCGCCTTTCGCCGCCTCGAATACAAGACCCAGGTCTTCGCCAATTTCGAGGGCGACCACTACCGCACGCGCCTTACGCACAGCCTCGAGGTGGCGCAGATCACCCGCACCGTGGCGCGCGCGCTCGCGGTCGACGAGGACCTCGCCGAAGCGATCGCCTTGGCCCACGATCTCGGCCACTCGGCCTTCGGCCATGCCGGCGAGCGAGCCCTCGATGCGGCGCTCGCGGCCTGGGGCGGTTTCGACCACAATCTCCAGACCTTCCGCATCGTGACCGCGCTCGAGCGGCGCTACGCCGCCTTCGACGGCCTCAACCTCACCTTCGAGACCCTCGAGGGCGTGGTCAAGCACAACGGCCCGGCGCGGCCGCCCTTGCCCTCGCCGATCGCCGAACACCCGCTCGCGAGCCGGATCGACCTCTTCGCCCAGCCGCCGGTCGAAGCACAGATCGCAGCCTTGGCCGACGACGTCGCCTATTGCTCGCACGACGTCGACGACGGGCTGCGCGCCGGCTTCTTCGCCCTCGAGGAGCTGCTCGATCTGCCGCGCTTCGGCACGATCGTGCGCGAGGTCTTGGCCGCCCATCCCGGCCTCGAGCGCAGCCGCCTCGCGCACGAGACCCATCGCCGCTTGATCGACGCCATGGTCGGCGATCTCGTGGACGAGGCCCGACGGCGGCTCGCCGCTACGGCCCCGGACTCGCCCGCTGCGGTGCGTCGGCTCGAGCGGCCGGTCGTCGCCTTCTCCGAGGCGATGCGCGAGCCGCTCGCCGCGCTGCGGGAATTCCTCGCCGAACGCGTCTACCGGCACTACAAGGTCAATCGCATGGCACGAAAGGCCGAACGTCTCGTGAGCGATCTCGTCCGCGCCTTCCTCGAAGCACCCGACTGCCTGCCCGATCATTGGCGCGCGCGCGCCCACGACCCGGCGAGCACGGCGGCAGCGGTGCGCGATTACGTGGCCGGCATGACCGACCGCTACGCGATCGACGAGCACGATCGGCTGTTCAAGATGGAGCGGGAGCGGCCGTGAGCGCCTTCGCCCGGATCGCGGCCCTGGTTCGCGCCGCCCTCGAACGGCTCTCGGCCGAGGGCGCGCTGCCTCCCGCTCTCGCCTTCGACCAGGTCCAGGTCGAACCACCGCGCGATCCCGTGCACGGCGAGGCGGCGACCAACGCCGCCTTGCTGTTGGCCAAGCCGGCCGGCACCAAGCCCATGGAGCTGGCCCGTAGGCTCGCCGAGGCCCTCGCTGCGGCCCCCGAAGTCGTGCGCGCCGAGCCGGCCCCGCCCGGCTTCGTCAACCTCGTGATGCAGCCCGATTTCTGGCGGCGCGAGATCCCGGCGGCCCTCGCCGCCGGCACGGCCTACGGTCGGGTCGATCTCGGCCGCGGCCGGCCCCTCAACGTCGAATATTGCTCGGCCAACCCGACGGGGCCGCTCCATGTCGGCCACGGCCGCGGCACGGTCTTCGGCGACGCGCTCGCTTCGCTGCTCGCGCACATGGGCTGGGCCGTCACCCGCGAATATTACGTCAACGACGCCGGCGCCCAGATCGAGACCCTGGCCCGCTCGGTCCATCTCCGCTACCGCGAGGCGCTCGGCGAGCCGATCGGGCCCGTTCCGGAGGGCCTCTATCCGGGCGAGTATCTGGTACCGGTCGGCCGCGCCTTGGCCGAGCGCTTCGGCGAGCGCTACCGCGCCGCACCCGAATCCGACTGGCGCGATCTCTTCGCCCGCGAGGCGGTGGCGGCGATGCTCGCCCGCATCAAGGAGGATCTGGCGGCGCTCGGCGTCCGGCACGACGTCTTCACGAGCGAGCGAGGGCTCGTCGAGTCGGGCAAGGTCGAGGAAGCGCTCGCCTTCATGGAGCAGAAGGGCCTCCTCTACACCGGCACCCTGCCCGCGCCCAAGGGCAAGCCCGTGGAGGACTGGGAGCCCGTGCCGCAGCTCCTCTTCAAGGCGACCGCCTTCGGCGACGACACCGACCGGCCCTTGAAGCGCTCGACCGGACACTGGACCTATTTCGCCGCCGACATCGCCTATCATCTCGACAAGTGGCGGCGCGGCTTCGATCGCATGATCGACGTCTGGGGCGCCGACCACGGCGGCTACGTCAAGCGCATGCAGGCGGCGGTCAAGGCCTTCTCCGACGGCCAGGCGACGCTCGACGTCCGCCTCTGCCAGCTCGTCAATCTGCTCGACGGCGGCAAGCCCTTGAAGATGAGCAAGCGGGCCGGCCGCATCGTCACCCTGCGCGACGTCGTCGAGGAGGTCGGCAAGGACGTCTTCCGCTTCATCATGCTGACCCGGCGCAACGACGCGCCCTTGGACTTCGACCTCGAGAAGGTGACCGAGCAGTCGAAGGACAACCCGGTCTTCTACGTCCAGTACGCCCATGCCCGGATCCGCTCGGTCTTCCGCCACGCGGCCGAGCAGGGCCTGCCGAGCGATCCCGAAAGCCTCGCGTCGGCGCCGATCGAGCGGCTCTGCGATCCGGCCGAGCTCGCGCTCGTGCGCGCGGTGGCGAGCTGGCCGCGCGCCCTCGAGCAGGCGGCAGTGCACGGCGAGCCGCATCGGATCGCCTTCTTCCTGCAGGACCTGGCGGCCCTGTTCCACGCGCTCTGGACCAAGGGCAAAGAGCAGCCGGAGCTGCGCTTCCTCGTGGCCGAGGATCGCCCGCTCGCCCTGGCCCGCCTGGCCTTGCTGGAGGCGGTCCGCACGGTGATCGCAGCGGGCCTCGGCATCATCGGCGTCACGCCGGTCGAGGAGCTCAACTGAGCCCGCGCGCTCGGGAGGTGGGGGATGGCGAGCATCCACGAGACCCTCCAGGCCGGCCGCAAGGCCTACCCGACCCTGCTCGCGGCCGATCCGCCGCGCGCCGGGCTCTGGCGGCGGATCGGCGTGCCGGCCGCGATCGCGCTCGTCTTCCTGGCCTTCGCCGGGATCGTCTTCCTCGCCTGGCAGGACAGCTTCGTGCCGGCGGGCGAGCCGCCGATCGTCCGCGCACCGCCGGGGCCGATCAAGCGGCCGCCCGACACCCCGGGCGGGGTCGACGTCCAGGGCGAGCGCGACAGCGTGACGAGCATCGCCGCCGGCCAGCCGCCGACCCCCAAGGTCGAGCGGATCCTGCCGCGCGAGCCGGCACCGCCGCGGACCCTGGCCGAGGCCGACCCCTCGCTCCTCGCCCCACCACCATCCGCATCGACC
>JANWZN010000149.1 GCA_025054575.1 Geminicoccaceae bacterium
ACCAGCGCTCGCGCGCGCTCGAGGAGAAGTTCGGCCCCGCGGTCGCCGACTTCGCCATCTACGAACCGCACTACAACGGCACGCTCTTCAAGCAGGCGACCGAGCTCGAGGCGATCGCGCGCGGCAATCTCGAGATGGCGATCACGTCCGCCCAGGAGCTCGCCACCTTCTTCCCGGAGTTCTCGATCTTCACCGCGGGCTACGTGCATCGCGACGCGGCGCACCAGGTGCGGGTCTTCAACGACCCCTTGATGCAGCCCTTCAAGGATAAGGCCGAAAAAGAGCTCGGCGTGAAGCTCTTGACCGTGATGTATCTGGGCCGTCGCCAGCTCAACCTGCGCACCGACAAGAAGATCCGCACGCCCGAGGACCTGGCCGGGGTCAAGCTGCGGATGCCGCCGGCCGAGGCCTGGCAGTTCCTCGGCAAGGCGCTCGGTGCCAACCCGGTGCCCATGGCCTTCACCGAGGTCTACACTGCCCTGCAGACCGGGGCGATCGACGCCCAGGACAATCCTTTGCCGACGGTGCGGGATTCGAAGTTCTTCGAAGTCACGAAACAGATCGTCTTGACCTCGCACCTGGTCGACCTCAACTACCTCGCTTTCTCGAAGAAGGTCTGGGACAAGCTCACCCCCGAACAGCAGAAGATCACCCAGAAGGCCGCCGACGACGCGGCCGAACTCGGCCGCCAGCGCCAGCTCGCGCTCGAGGCCGAGCTCGTCCAGTTCTTCAAGGACAAAGGCCTCGAGGTCTACGAGCCCGACCTGGCCGCCTTCCGCGCCCGCGTCCAGAAGGCCTATCTCGAGTCCGACTACGCCAAGAACTGGCCCAAGGGCGTGCTCGAGAAGATCAACGCGCTCTGAGCGGCGCTTGCATCGGCTGGTGCTCGTTCTTCGGGGGGCGGCGGACGCGCTCGCGGGAGCGTTGCTCGCCGCCCTCTTCGCCACCTTCGTCCTCCAGATCGCCTTTCGCTACCTCCTCAACTGGCCGGTCGGCTGGACGGTCGAGGTCTGCCTCACCCTCTGGCTCTGGCTCGTCCTGTTCGGCGCGGCCTTCTGCGTCCCCGATCGCGAGCACGTCCGCTTCGACATGCTCGAGCAGCGCCTTTCGCCCCGCGCCCGGTGGCTCGCGGCCCTGCTGGTGGCCGCATCACTCGCGGCGGGCTTTCTGGCCGTGCTCGGGCCGAGCCTCGATTACGTGAGCTTCTATCGGATCAAGCGCAGCGCCACGCTGCGCGTTCCGCTCTCCTGGGTCTTCTCGATCTTCCTCGTCTTCGCCGCAGCACTCGTCCTGCGCCAGGTTTGGACCCTCGTGCGGCTCCTGCGCGAGCCGTCCTGGCCCGAACGCGCGGCCGATCCGGGTGCCGCTCCCGGCCTCGGCGAGCGATGAGCCTCGCCTTTGCGCTCTGCCTCGTGGCGGTCTTTTTGCTCGCGGCCCTGGGTGCGCCTGTGGCCTGGGCGCTCTTCGTCTCGGCCGTCGTCTATCTCGCGGTGCAGGGAGCGGATCTCGCGCTCGCCACCGAGCAGCTCGTCCAGTCGCTCTACGACGGCTACGTGCTCTTGGCCGTGCCGCTCTTCATCGCCGCTGCCAACATCATGAACGCCGGCACGGTGAGCGAGCGCCTCTTGGCCTTCTGCACCGCCGCGGTCGGCCGGTTCAAGGGCGGGCTCGGCCACGTCAACATCGTCTCCTCCGTGATCTTCGCCGGCATGTCGGGTTCGGCCGTGGCCGATGCCGCAGGCGTCGGCAAGCTCGTCATGGAGATGATGACGAAAGACGGCCGCTATCCCAGGGGCTACGCCGCCGCCTTGACCGCCGCCTCGGCCACCATCGGCCCGATCATCCCGCCCTCGATCCCGATGGTCATGTACGCCCTCGTCTCCGATCAATCGATCGGGTACCTGTTCCTGGGCGGCGTCGTGCCGGGCCTTCTCGTGGCCGGCGTGCTCATGGCCATGAACCGGGCGATGGCGGCCCGGCTCCACGTGGCCCGCGAGGACGCGGTCCCGCTCGCCGAGCTGCCGCGCCGCACGCTCGAGGCCTTTCCGGCGCTCTTGATGCCCGTGATCCTTCTGGGCGGGATCTATGGTGGGGCCACGACACCCACCGAGGCGGCCTCGATCGCGGCACTCTACGCACTTCTGATCGCGGCTCTCCTCTACCGCGCCTTGAGCTGGCGGGTCTTGTGGGCCCAGCTCGTCTTGAGCGCCCGGCAAGCCGCCACGGTCGGGATCGTCATCGGCTGTGCCCTGATCTTCAACTACATCGTCGCCTCCGAGCGGATCCCGCAGGCGCTCTCGGGCGTCCTCGCCGGGCTCGACGTCCCGCCGCTCCTCTTCCTGCTGCTCGTCAACCTGGCGCTCCTGCTGCTCGGCTGCGTGCTCGATGCGACCACGATCATCCTCGTGATCCTGCCGCTCTTTTTGCCGACTTGCCAAGCCCTCGGGATCGACCTCGTCCATTTCGGCGTCGTCGCGGTCGTCAATTGCATGATCGGCCTCGTCACACCGCCCTATGGCATGCTCCTGTTCGTGATCGGCGCCCTCACCGGCACCTCGATCCAGGAGATCCTCCGCCATCTCCTGCCGTTCCTGGTCGTCCTGATCGGCGCTCTCCTGGTGCTGATCCTCGTTCCCGACCTCGTGCTCTGGTTGCCGCGCCGCTTCGGCTACGCCGGGTGAGCGCCGGAGCCGCCGTCGGGGCGGCACGGGCGCGCCTCAGCGCCGCCGCCAGGCCTGGGTTCGGGCGAGAAAACCGCGGGTGAGGAGCCCGTAGAGGGTCCGCACGAGCGCACTCGTGAGGAAGATCATCACCGCCATCGCCGCGGCCGGGGCGATGTCGCCGGCATCGTCCATGTTGAGCACCGCGATCGAGGCGAGCTGGGTCCGGGGGGAATAGAGGAAGACCACGGCCGAGACCGTCGTCATCGCGTTGACGAAGAGATAGGCGGCGACATCCAGGATCGCCGGCAGGCAGACCGGCACCGTGACCTTGAAGAAGGTCCGCCAGATCGGGACCTTGAGCGAGGCCGAAACCGACTCGAACTCGGGGTCGAGCTGCTTCAAGGCGGTCACGGCCGTCAGATGCGCCACCGAATAGAAGTGCGCGATCGTGCAGATCACGAGGATCGCCATCGAGCCGTAGAGGAAGTGGAACGGGTTGGCGGGCTCGACGAAAAAGAAGATGTAGCCGAGGCCCATCACGAGCCCGGGAATCGCGAGCGGCAGCAGCGCCAGGAGTTGGACGAGGCCGCGCACCGCCTCGAACCGGCGCGTCTTCTCGACGAGCCAGGCTCCGCCGAAGACGATCGCGGTGCCGAAGAGCGCCGTGAGCGAGGCCATCTCGAGCGAATTCCAGTAACTCTCCCAGCCGCCACCGTCCATGTTGTCGAAATCGTAGTTCTTGAGCGAGGGCGTTAGGTTGTAGGGCCAGAAGGTCGCGAGCGAAGCGAAGATCGCGGTGCCGAGGATCACGAGGATAGCGGCCGCGACGAGCAGACAAAAGCCCAGCGCCAGCCGGTCGACCAGCGGATCGGGTTTGGGCTCGTAGGGCACGGCGCGGGCCGAGAGCAGGGCCGCCTGGCGGCGCTGGACCAGCCGGTCGACCACGAACGAGAGCAAAGCGGGGACCAGCAGCACGAGGCCCACGACCGCCCCCATCTGGAAGTTCTGCTGGCCCACGACCTGCTTGTAGACGTCGACCGCGAGCACGTTGAACGAGCCGCCGATCACCTTGGGCACACCGAAATCGGTGATCACGAGGGTGAAGACGACGAAGGTCGCGGAGACGAGCCCGTAACGGGCACCGGGCAGGGTGACGGTCCAGACGATCCGCGCCCGCGAGGCCTTCAAGGACGCCGCCGCCTCGTAGAGCCGGGCATCGGCCGTGGCGAGTGCGGTCGTGACGATGATGAGCGCGTGCGGGAAGGTCCAGAACACCTCGCCGATCACGATCCCGATCGGGCCGTAGATCGACTGGCCGAACAGCGCCCAGCGCGCGAAGCCCTGATTGCCGAACAGATAGACGAGCGCGATCGCCGGCAGGAGCGAGGGGGCGAGAATCGGGATCGCCGCGATCGCCCCGAAGAGACCCTTGGCCGGGATAGAGGTCCGGGTGAGCGCGTAAGCGTAGCCGAAGGCGAGCGCGACGCAGATCACCGTGCTCAGGCTCGCGACCAGGACCGAGTTCCAGAGAGACGTGCCGAGTGCGGGCGTGGCGGCGTAGGCCGCGAAATTGGCGAGCCCGACGAAGCCGCCGTCCGGCCCTTCGAACGCCTTTTCGAACAGCGCCCAGAGCGGCAGCAGAACCGAGAGCGCGAGCCAGGCCGCCACGAGCACGAGGCCCGTGCGCATCACGAGATCGTCGCGCGAGAGCGCCTGGCGGATCGGTCGTGCCGCGGCCGCGGGCAGCGGCAAAGCGACGGCGATCGGGCTCGAGCCGCTCGCCAAGGCGGCCCCTCAGCAGGGCCGGGGCGGCTCGGGGAAGACCCGGAGCCGATCCGGCGGCAGGCAGATCGGGATTCTGCGACCCGGCCGGATGCCGAGGTCGCGCACCGCGTTGATCGACAGATCGGCCGCGATGTCGAGCCGGGTGCCGGGGACGTGGAGGGTGGTCTGGAAATGGTTGCCGATGAACTCCATCACGCCCACCTCGGCCTCGAGCCGGTTGGCCGGCCGCTGGTCGACGTCGCGCACGACCACGTCCTCCGGGCGCAGGCAGACCGTGACCCGCGTTCCGGGTCCGAGCTCGAGCGGTGGGGCGAAGCGGAGCTCGGCACCCTTGACCTCGGCCCGGTCGCGGTCGAGCAGCCGGCCGTCGAAGAAGTTCATCTTGCCGATGAAGTCGGCGACGAAGGGCGTGGCCGGCCGGGTGTAGACCTCGTCGGGGGTACCGACCTGCTCGATCCGGCCGCGGCTCATGACCACGATCCGGTCGGCCATGGTGAGCGCCTCCTCCTGGTCGTGGGTCACCAGGATCGTGGTGATGCCGAGCCGGCGCTGGAGATCGCGGATCTCGCCGCGCAGCCGCGCCCGCACCCGGGCATCGAGGGCGGAGAGTGGCTCGTCCAGGAGGAGGAGACCCGGGCGCAGGGCCAGCGCCCGGGCGAGCGCCACCCGCTGCTGTTGGCCGCCCGAGAGCTGCGCCGGATATTTGTCCGCCTGGTCGGCGAGGCCCACGAGCTCGAGCAATTCGCGCACCCGCTCCTCGATCTCGGCCCGCGGCCGGCGGGTCGAAACGAGACCGTAGCCGACGTTGGCGCGCACCGTGAGGTTCGGGAAGAGCGCATAGGACTGGAACACGATCCCGAAGTCGCGCGCGTCGACCGGCAGCGCCGAGACGTCGCGACCGCCCTGCTCGATCGTCCCGTAGGTCTGCGGGTCGAGCCCGGCGATCGCGCGCAACAGCGTGGTCTTGCCGCAGCCCGAGGGGCCGAGGAAGGAGACGAGCTCGCCCGGCCAGACGTCGAGATCGATCCCTTCGAGGGCGGTGAAGGTGCCGAATTTCTTGGTGAGCCCGCGGATCCGCAAATAGGGCTCGCCCGCGCGCGCACCCTGGGCTCGATCCACGGCGACGCTCACCGTCCCGCCCGCGTGCGGCGAGGCCGCGGCCCTGCGCGCCGCGGCCTCGCGCCCCCGCTCAGCTGCGCGGCTCGCTCTTGCCGTCGTAGCGCTTCGACCACTCGGCCAGGATCCGCTCGCGGTTGCTGGCGGCCCAGGCGAAGTCGTTCTTGATCAGCATCGATTCGATGTCGCCCGGGACGTGCTCGAGCCGGGAGGCGATGCCGGGCAGGGCCACGATCGCGAAGTTCTGGGCGTAGAGCCGGTTGGCCTCCTCCGAGACCGCCCAGTCGGCGAGCTTCTTGGCGGCCTCGAGCTTCTTGGTGGTCTTGACGATGCCGATCGCCTCCATGTCCCAGCCGAGGCCCTCCTTGGGCAGGATCACCTCGATCGGCGCACCGTCTTTCTTGGTGCGATTGGCGCGATATTCGAAGGAGAGGCCGATCGTGTACTCGCCGGCACCCGCCTGACGGCAGGGCTTCGAGCCGGAATGGGTGTAGGCCGCGATGTTCTGGTGCAAGGCGTCCATGTACGCCCAGCCCTTCTCCTCGCCCATCATCTGCAGCCAGGCCGAGACCATGAGGAAGCCGGTGCCCGAGGAGGCCGGGTTGGGCATGGTGATCTGGCCCTTGTAGGCCGGGTCGGTGAGATCGGCCCAGGAGCTCGGCGCCTTGAGCCCGCGTTTGCCGGCCTCGACGGTATTGAAGCAGACGGCCGAGGACCAGACGTCCATGCCGACCCATTTGGGCGGATCGGCCGGATCGCGCATGCTGCGCTTGACCTTCTCGAGGCCCTTGGGGGCGTAGGGCAGGAGGAGGCCTTCCTTGTCGAGCAGCATGAGCGAGGTGGCGGCCAGGCCCATGACCACGTCCGCCTGCGGGTTGGCCTTCTCGGCCAGGAGCTTGGCGGTGACGATGCCGGTCGAATCGCGGACCCAGCGGATCTTGACGTCGGGATTGGCCTGCTCGAAGGCGGCCTGGTAGGCCTTGAGCTGGTCCGCTTCGAGCGCCGTGTAGACGGTGAGCTCGGTGGCGGCGCGCACGGGATCGGCGCCGAGCCCTGAGCCCAGGGCTGCGAGGGCTGCGGCGATGGTTGCGAGCAAGGAACGACGGGGCGACGGCATCGGCTTCCTCCCTCCGCGGGCGCAGGCGTGCGGGGGCGCGAGCGACGATCGCCCCGCCCGGCCCGCCGAGCTCTAGAGAGCCACCGTGACGACCGTGCGACAAGGCTGCGACAGGCGACCGCGCCGGCCGGCTCGAGAGCCGTTCGAAACCCCCTTGCGGTGGGCGGTGGCGAAGGCTATCTAGGGGGTCCGCCGGCGAGCTTCGGCGGTCGGGCCGACAAGGGGTGGCATCGCGGAGCCAGATCCGTAGAGTCGCGTCCTGTCGGCGGCCCTTTGGACATCGTGGTTTTGGTTGGGTGGTAGGGATGTGCAGGCGGCGGCTCTGTGATGGGGCTGGCGCTTGGGCATCCGGAAGGTGGGCTCGTGCCGTTCGGCCTTTTGGGTCGGGTGGTACGGGTTTTCTGCCTGGCGGTCGGATGCGCCTGGACGAGCGGTGCCGTCGGGTGCGGGTCGGGGTCGGTTCCGTGGAGGGGCCGGTGTCGGTTCGTGCTCGGTTGGTGCCGCGAGGGTGAAGTTGAGAGTTTGAT
>JANWZN010000014.1 GCA_025054575.1 Geminicoccaceae bacterium
GCTCGAGGGCCATTGCCAGCCAGCGGAGCTGACTGTCGAGCCGGCCGGACGACCAGTCGTCCGAACTGCCCACCATCAAGCGCTCGACGAAGTCGTCGCTCACGAGGATCGTGTAGAGGGCGAGGGCAGCTGTTGCGCCGAGCGAGGCCAGTCCCAGGCGGCGGAAAGCGCGGTGTCGTTCCGGATCGCTGGCGACGTCGAGCAACAGGTAACAGCCGAAGGTGACCAGGGCCGTTCGCGTGCCGGTCAACAGCACCATCAAAAGCGCGAGCAGAGCCGCGCCGCCGAGCAAAATGCGAGCGGGCGCGTCGGCTCGCTCGCGCATTCGGCCGAGCGTGGCGAGGAGGAAGATCAGGCACAGGCCGGTGTGCGAGACGAGCGAGCCGGAAAAGTCGATCCGAACGAGATCGGCGCGGCCCCGCACGAAGACCTCGGGCATCGCGACGAGGCCGACGAAAGCCGTGGCGAGGACGTAGCCGGCGAGCAAACGCCAAACGAGCAGCGCGACCTCGACCGTTGCCAAAGCGGCCGTCAGGAGCGGGGCGGCGAGGAAGACGAGCAACAGCAGCGCGATTCTGTAGTCGCTCGGATCGACCTCGCCGGCGAGCCCGTCGGTCACCACGATGGCCGTGAGCATGAGGGCCAAGAGGATCGGCACCGTCGGCTCGCGCGCCGGGAACCGCGGACTGCGCACCGCCGCCCCCGTCAAGAGTGCCGCCAGCGCCACGAGAAAGGCCGCGGTTCGCAGCCCCTCGAGGCCGAGCAGACGCGCCGCCTCCGAGGACAGGAAAGCAAACGCCAGCACGGCGCCCAACAGCGAGCTCACCCGGCCTCCGCCTTGCCGACCCGTTGCCACGAACTTCAACTTATGATTGAAAATCGCTCGCGTCGAGACGGTTCGACGAGGCCGGCCTTGTCGGTGCCGAAGGTCAAGGAATTCCCGATCGCGCCGCGACGGCCCTGGCTCGCGGCGATGCTGCAGAGCTGCCCCGTGATCCTCGCGATCAACTGGGTCTGCCAGGGCGTGCGCGGCATGGACCGCGGCGAGCTCGCCTTCCGGCTCGGTCTCGAGCTCGTGCTGGCGCTCGCTCTCGCGCCCGTGTTGGGCGCCCTCCCGGCGCTCCTCGCCGCCCACAGCTTCAACTTCACATTCAACGGCCAACTCTGGGTCTGCGCGCGCTATTGTCGGCCGTGGCGCCGCGATCCGGCCGCGCTCGACCGTTTTCTCGAGCGGGTCGCAGCCGAGCTGCGCAGCCTCCCGTGGCTCGCGGAAGCAGTCTGCATCGGATCGCGCGGCGCGCGCCCCGCAGCTGCCGGCCCGCGCTCGGACATCGACCTGCGCCTGATCGCGCCGCGAGGCTTCCTCGGATGGCTGCGGGTCAATCTCCTGCTGCTCGAGCTGCGTACGCGGGCGCTTCTCGGCCTGATCCCGCTCGACCTCTACGCCTACGACGACCCGATCTCGCTCGACCGTTTCCGGCAGGACGAGCCGCTGCTCGTCATCCTCGATCGCCACGGGCGGATCGCGCAGCGCTACGCGCATCGCAGGCTGGTGCCGTTCCCGTGAACCGGATCCGACACGTCGAGCGACGACGCACCTGCCTCGCCTACTCGCCGGGTGGGCATCTCAGCGAACTCGAGCGGGCGTTGGAAGGGATCGACTTCCCCGATTGCTTCCACGTCACCTTCGGCGGCGGCCGGCCCACCCGCCTGCCGGCCCGGCGTGTCTACAGCCTGTGCCATCCGCGACGCTCGATAGCGCGGACCCTCCTCAACGCCTTCCAAGCCCTGCTCCTGCTCGCGCTCGAGCGACCGCGGCTCGTGATCTCGACCGGTGCCGACGTCGCCGTCCCGTGTGTCGTCCTCTCCAAGCTGGTCGGTGCGCGCGTGGTGTACATCGAGACGGCGGCTGCGCTCGAGGGGTCGTTGTCGGGTCGCATCTGCTACCGCGTCGCCGACTTGTTCGTGGCGCAGTGGCCCGAGCAGCGCGCGGTCTATCCGCGGGCGGTGATCGCGAGCGGTCCTTTGTTGTGACGAACCGTTCGATCCTCGTCGCGGTCGGGACGTTCAAGGACGGCTTCGACGCGCTCGTGGCCGCAGCGGACGAGGCGGCCGAGCGGCTCGGCCTCGAGGGGTTCGCCCAGATCGGCGGCTCGCGCGTCGTCCCTCGACGCCTGCTCTGGGCACGCTGGCTGCCTCCCGATGTGCTCGTCGAGCGCATCCGGGCGGCGCGGGTGGTGGTGGTTCACGGCGGCGTCGGCCTCTTGGGCGAGGCGATGCGTGCGGGCCGTCCGATCGTCGCGGTGCCGCGCCGCGGGCCCACCACCGCCGTCAACCCGGCCGGCGATCAGCTTCGCTTTCTCCGGCGTTTGGCCGAGCGCTACCCGATCGTCTTGTGCGAAGACCCGCAGCGAATCGCGACTGCGATCGAGACCGCTCTCGCGGGACCTTCGAGCATCCTCTACCCGCTCGGCAGCGACGTTCCCGAGATCGTCGCAGCTTATCTGCGCGGTCGTTCGCTGATGGCCGAGTTCGCTCGGTCGGCACCGACGCGGCCGCCGAGCCGGTAGACGTAGGCGATCAACTCGGCGACGGCCTGATAGTGCGCGGGCGGGATCGTGTCGCCGGGCTCGAGCGCGGCATAGAGCGCCCGAGCGAGGGGCGGATTTTCGACCACCGGCACGTTGTGGCTCCGCGCGATCTCGCGGATCTTGAGCGCGATTTGATCGACACCCTTGGCGACCAACTTCGGCGCCGCCATCCTCGCGCCATCGTAACGCAACGCGACCGCATAATGGGTCGGGTTCGTAACCACGACGGTTGCTTTGGGGACCTCGGCCATCATTCGGCGTCGCGCCCGCTCCATGCGGAGCTGACGCAGGCGATGCTTGACGATCGGGTCACCTTCGCTCTCGCGCAATTCCTCCTTGACCTCTTGGCGTGTCATACGCAACTGGCGGCGGTGCTGGTGGCGTTGCCAGATCCAGTCGAGTGCAGCGAGCCCGACCAAGGCCAGCAGCACGCCGCCCGTAAGTCGCATCGTATGGTCGAGAAGCCGATCCGCAAGCCCGATCGGCGAGAGCCAGGTGTAGTTCGCGAGCTCGCTCGATAGCCCACGGAAGAGGAAATATCCGATGCCGAGAACGAGGCCGAGCTTGACGAGACTCTTGGCGAGCTCGACGAGCGTAGACGACGAGAAAAGGCGACGCAGGCCAGCAATCGGCGAAATCCGCTCGAGCTTGGGAGCGAGCGGCGTCACGCTGAAGACGACGGCATGCTGAAGCAACGGTCCCGCGAGACCGGCGAGGAGCAGACCGGCGAGCCAGGGTGCCAGCGCCAACGCTGTCTCGCCGAGCGCCGACGCGAAGCGGGTCGCGGGATCGAAACCGAGCCCCGTCGGCTCACCGGCATCGGCCAGCAGCCGTCGCAGGGCACCCACAACCTGCTGCGTGCTCCAGGGACCAGCCGCGACCAACAGGAGGAGGGCGCTGCCGAGGACCAGCACGTGGCCGACCTCGCGCGAACTCGCGACCTGACCGCGTTCGCGCGCCTGCTCGAGCCGTCGTTGCGATGGTTCTTCGGTCCGATCGGCCTCGTCGCGTTCCTCGGCCACCGCGGGTCACCCGGCCAGCCAGAGGGAGGTTCGATCGAGGAAGCGGAGGGCGATCGCCAAGCCCCCGGCCAAGCCGATGGCGAGCACGGCGAGTGCCAAAATCAGCTGCAGCGGAAGTGCGACGAACAGGACCTGGAGGCTCGGGACCAGCCGAGCCAGGAGACCGAGCGCGAGATTGGCGAGAAAGGCGGCCAACAGCAGGGGCGCGGCGATCGCGAGGCCGGTTGCGAGCGCGGCGCTCCCGAGCCGCGTCGCGAGCTCGACGAGATCGCCCAGCGGCAACGGCCCACCCGCCGGCAGCGTCCCGTAGCCCTCGACGATCCGGCCCAACAGGACGTGATGCCCGTCGGTGGCGAAAAGCAGGACGAGAAACAAGATCGACAGGAACGCGCCCGGAACGGTTCCTTGGGTGGCCTCGGAGGGGTCGAAATACGCGGCCGCAGCGAGCCCGGACTGCAGCGCCACGATCGACCCCGCGACGTGAAGGGCGGCGAGGGCGAGGCGAACGAGGGAGCCGATCGCGAGGCCCAGCACGACTTCGCCGGCGACCAACGCCACCCAGGCGGGCGGGCTCGTCGGTGGCGCGGGCAGCCGATCGCCCAAGGCTTGCGCCGCGAGCACGCTCGTGAGCAGCGAAACCCAGAGCCGCAAGCGCGGATCGACATAGCTCTCGCCGAAGCCGGGCAAGAGCATCACGATCGCGGCCAGTCGCGCGAACACGAGGAGGACGGCGAACAGCTCGTTCGCCAGGAGGTCGGTCGGGCTCACCGCCGAGGATCCGAGGCGATGCAGGTGGGGCCGCGGTCGATCACGGCCCGTCGGCCAGACCCGCGATCCGGCCGAACAGCCCGTGGGTGAAGCCGCGGAGCACCTCCAGGGTCCAGGGCATGGTGACCACGAGCGTCAGCGCGACACCGAGGATCTTGGGGACGAACGCCACCGTTGCTTCCTGGACCTGGGTGAGCGCCTGAAGAACGGCGATCGAGAGACCGACGAGGAGGGCGGCGACCATACCGGGGGCGCCGATCAGGATCATCACCCAGATCGCTTCGCGGCCGATGGCGAGGATCTGCTCCGCGCTCATCGGGCTCGCTCACACCGGCATCCGAACGATCTCTTGGTAGGCGGCCAGAATCCGATCGCGAACCGCTACCACCTTCTGGAGGGAAAGCTCGGCTGCGCTCACGGCCTCGACCACCTCTTGCGTGCTGGCGGCACCGGTCAGTCCGGCGACCGCGGTCGCCTCGCTCCGTCGCAAGACATCGCGCGTCGCCGCGAGCTCGTTGCGAACGAGATCGGCGAAACTCGACGGGTTCGCCCCTTGGCTTTCCGAGCTCGGCTCGGCGCGGCCCTGCAGGGCGGCTGCGGTGTAGGCGGCGAGCGCCCGACCGGGAATCGTCTTCATGTGCGTGCTCCGCGGGTTGGCTGTCGGGATCAACGGAGGATGTCGAGGGTGCGCTGGATCATGCCGCGAGCCATCTGCATGGCGTTCAAGTTCGCCTCGTACGAGCGTTGCGCCTCGCGCATGTCGACGAGCTCGATCAGCGGGTTCACGTTCGGGAAGCGGACATAGCCGGCGGCATCGGCGGCCGGGTGGCCGGGTAGGTAGCGCAAGGGCAGCTCGCTGCGATCGGTCCCGTAGCGGCGGATCTCGACCAGCGTAGCGCCACTGCTCCGATCGCGCCGGCCGGTCACCTCGATGGTCTTGCGTCGGTACGGTTCACCTCCTGGCGTGCGGGCGGTGGATTCCGCGTTCGCCAGGTTCTCGGCGACCACTCGAAGCCGTGCGGATTGCACCTTCATCCCGGTGCTCGCCACGCGCATTGCCGTCTCGAGATTCATGATCTTGGGCTCCTCGACGATGCTCGCTGGTTCGGCTCAAGGTTCGGCCGACCGACGTCGACCGCGTCCCTCTCAGCCGGTGGCGGTGCCCAGCGCGGTCTTGAGCAGGGCGATGTGACGACCGTAGAGGCTCGTGGCCAGCTGATGATCGAGCTGGGTCCGGGCGAGCTTCTCCACCTGCTCCTCCAAGACGACCGCGTTGCCCGAGGGTGCGATTTCGTAAGCCCCGGTTCGCTTGGCCGCCGGATCCACCCCGGGAGCCGGTGCGCGGCCGGAAAGATGGCGTGCGTTCGTGCGCGACAGGCCGGGAAAAGGCACCGGCTCGCTCCGGCCCAGCGTCTGCTCGAACGGCACCAGATCGAGCGGCCGGTAGCCGGGGGTGTCGGCGTTGGCGATGTTCTGCGCGAGCACGCCGTGTCGGCTGCCGAGCCACGCCGCGCGTCTCGACAGCAGCGCGAACAGGGAGGAATGGACCGCCAGACTCATGGCTCTCTCCGCGGACGGTAACCGCTCTGGTTGCCAATCTAACCGGTGAGGGTTAACAAAACCTCAACGCCGGCGAGCCTGCGCGCGCCGCGGTTCCCATGCTCGAAAGGGGTCGCGCCGCATGCTCTATCTGACCCGCCGCGAAGGCGAGGCCGTGATCATCAACAACGAAATCACCGTGCGCGTGGTCGAGCTGCGCGGGCGCACGGTCAAACTCGGCCTCACCTTCCCACGCGGCGCATCGGTGCTGCGCGAGGAAGTCTTTCTGCAGATCCGCTCGGCGAACGAGGCCGCCTCCCGCTCGGCGGCCGCACTCGATCCCCAATCGGAGGGAGAGACCGAGACCGGAGCACCGGCTGGAGCGCGCGAGCCGTGAGCGAAGGCCGAGCCCGCGTCGCCGTGGTCATGGGGAGCCGCTCGGATTGGGCGACCATGCGTCGCGCTTCGGAGATCCTGGAGCGGCTGCAGGTGCCGCATCTGGTTCGTGTGGTTTCGGCGCATCGCACGCCGGAGCGGCTCTACGCCTTCGCCCGGACCGCGAGCGAACGGGGCCTCGAGGTGATCGTGGCGGGTGCCGGCGGCGCGGCGCATCTGCCGGGCATGATCGCGTCCTTGACGACGCTGCCGGTGCTCGGGGTGCCGATCCAGAGTCGGGCCTTGAACGGCCTCGACAGCTTGCTGTCGATCGTCCAGATGCCGGCCGGGGTCCCGGTCGGCACGCTCGCGATCGGCGAGGCGGGGGCGACCAATGCGGCGCTTCTCGCTGCAGCGATCCTGGCGCTGCGCGATCCCGAGCTCGCCGCTCGGCTCGCGGCCTTCCGCGCCCAACAGACGGCGTCGGTCGCCGAGCATCCGGAGGAGACCGAGCCCGGAGAGCATGCGTGATCGCCCCCGGTGCCACGATCGGGATCCTGGGTGGCGGCCAGCTCGGGCGGATGACGGCGCTCGCCGCGGCCGACCTCGGCTATGCCTGCCACGTCTACGCCCCGGAGCCGGACAGCCCGGCCTTCGCCGTCGCCCGTTCGACCTGCGCCGCCTGGGACGATCTCGAAGCGCTCGACCAGTTCGCCCGGTCGGTGGCGGTCGTGACGCTCGAGTTCGAGAACGTGCCGGTGTTCGCGCTCGAACGGCTCGCCCGGCGCGTTCCCGTCCGACCGGGCCCGTCGGTGCTCGCCGTCACCCAGGACCGCTTGGCCGAAAAGGAGTTTCTGCGAACCAACGGCTTCCCGTTGGCTCCCTATCGCGGCGTCGATTCGGCCGAGGGGATCGGGCGCGCGCTGCGCGAGCTCGGCGGCCCGGGCGTCTTGAAGACCACCCGCCTCGGCTACGACGGTCGCGGCCAGAGGGTGATCGGGTCACCGGAGGAGGTCGAGCCGGCGCTCGCCGCCCTCGGCACGCGTGCGCTCGTGCTCGAGGCGTTCGTCCCGTTCGAGCGCGAGATCTCGGTCGTCACCGCGCGCCGCGCCGACGGCGCCAGGGCCAGCTTCCCGCCGGTCGAGAACCGCCACGAGCATCACATCCTCAAGACCACGATCGCACCGGCACCGATCGCCGACGCGCTCGCGACCGAAGCGATGCGGCTCGCCGAGGCCATCGCGGAGCGGCTCGGGGTCGTGGGCCTCCTGGCCGTCGAGATGTTCGTCGTCTCCGGCGGCCGGTTGCTCGTCAACGAGCTCGCACCGCGGCCGCACAATTCCGGACACTGGACCCTGGACGCTTGCCCGGTGAGCCAGTTCCAGCAGCTCGTCCGTGCGATCTGCGATCTGCCCTTGGGCGATCCGACGCCGTTCGCCGGCGCCGTGATGGACAACCTCTTGGGCGAGGAGGTCGCGAGCTGGCCCGAGCTCCTGGCCGAGCCCGGCGCGCGCCTTCACCTCTACGGCAAGCGCGAGGTGCGGCCGGGCCGCAAGATGGGGCACGTCACCCGGCTGCGCCCGCTCGCGGGCGCGCTCATGCGATGATGTCGGGCAGCCGCTGGCGTTCGAGGAACGCGATTCGATCCTTGAGCGCGAGCTTCTGCTTCTTGAGCCGCTGCAGCTCCAGCATGTCGGTGGCGCCTTCGGCCACCAATTGTTTGATGCGCTCGTCGAGCGCCCGGTGGGCGGCCCGCAGCGTCTCGAGCCGCGTATCGATATCGGTCGGTGTCGTGTGCTCGCTCATCGGCGCCCGCAGCCCTCGACCTCGACGCCGGCCTAGCACGGATGGCGGCTCGCTTCAGCCGGCTTTCGAGCGGTCCCGAGCGCGACGGGAGACGAGAGGATGAGGATCGGTCTGTTGACCAGCGGGGGCGACTGCGCCGGGCTCAATGCGGTGATCCGGGCCGTGACGCTGCGCGCCGTGCTCGGCTACGGCTTCGAGGTCTGGGGCATCCGCGAGGCGACCCATGGCCTTCTCAAACGTCCGGTCGCGGCCGAACGGCTCACCCCCGACAGCGTCAAGGGCATCTTGAACCTGGGCGGAACGATCCTGGGTACGACCAATCGCGGCAACCCCTTCGCCTATCCCTCCGCCGACGGCGGGACGGTCGACCGCTCGGCCGAGATCATCGAGGGCTATCACGCGCTCGGCCTCGACGCGCTGATCGGAGTGGGTGGCGACGGCAGCCTCTCGATCCTGCGCCGGCTCGCGCAGCAGGGACGCTGGAATCTGGTCGGGATCCCCAAAACGATCGACAACGATCTCGGCCACACCGAGCGGTCGGTCGGTTTCTCGACCGCGGTCGACATCGCCACCGAGGCGGTGGACCGGCTGCACGTCACCGCGGCCAGCCACAATCGCGTCATGGTGCTCGAGGTGATGGGCCGCGACGCCGGCCACATCGCCCTCCATGCCGGGATCGCCGGTGGCGCCGACGTGATCTTGATCCCCGAGATCCCGTACACGATCGACAAGGTCTGCGCCAAGATCGAGGCGCGGCGCGCCTCCGGCCGCAATTTCAGCCTGGTCGTCGTCGCCGAGTCGGTGCGCGCTGCCGATGGCGAGGCGCAGACCTGGACCGACGCCCACGGCCAATCGCGCTACGGCGGCATCGGGCGGGTCATCGCCGAGGAGATCGCCCGGCGGACCGGTGCGGAGACCCGGGTCACGGTGCTCGGGCACGTCCAGCGCGGCGGTTCGCCCTCGGCCCTCGACCGCACGCTCGGCTCGGCGTTCGGCGTCCACGCGGTCGACCTCGTCGCCCAGCGCAAGTTCGACCGGGTCGTCGGCTGGCAGAACCGCCGCGTGATCGATCTGCCGATCGCCGCGGCCTGCGCCGCCTTCAAGGCGGTCGATCCGCAAGACCCGCTCGTGCTGACCGCTCGTGGCCTCGGCATCGCCTTCGGCGACTGAGACGCCCGCCGGGGACGAGGGGCACCCGTTCCCGGTCTATGCCGCAGCGCTCTACGCTCGCCCGGGCGTGGCCGCTGCCTGCTTGACCCTCCAGGACGAGCTCGGCGCCGACGTCAATCTCCTGCTCTCGGCTTGCTGGCTGGCCGCGCGCGGGCGTCGCCTGGAGCCGCACGAGGCCGAGGGGCTGCGCGCGCTGGCCGCGGCCTGGCGGGAGCCCGTCCTGGCGCCCCTGCGGGCTGCCCGTCGGGCGATGAAGCCGCTCTTGGCCGGCCTCGAGGGAAGCCCTGAAGCCGCTCGCGCCGCGACCCTGCGGCGCGAGCTGGCGGCGCTCGAGCTCGAGCTGGAGCAGCTCGTCGAGCGGCTCCTGGAGGCGGCCGCGCGGGGATGCGGGCGTGCCGCCGCGGCCGGTCCGGAGACCGCGCGCGCCAATCTGGGTCTATTGTGCGGGGCCGAGATCGCCCGTACCGCGCTCGCCGACGCGATCGTGGCGCTCGCGTTTCCCGCTACTGACCAAGGGTTTACGAAGCTTTAACCGCGTGCTACCTGCCGGTGTTTTTTTCCTCTGGCGAGGGCGCGGCGAGGTCACTAGACTGTCACAGCGTCGAACGATGCTGGGAGGTAGTGCGACGATGCCGATGCAGGAGCACATCGAGAGCCTGCGCTCGAAGCACGCGCGCCTGGAAGAGCTCATCCAGGAGGAGCTGCACAGGCCGCTTCCCGATCAGGGCCTCATCTCCCGACTCAAGAAAGAAAAGCTGCGGATCAAGGAGGAGATCGAGCGCTCGCGAGCCGAGCTCGACCGCCCCGAGCGCCTCGCGACCCATTGAGCCCACGATCTCGGCCGGCGCCGGCGGTTCAGCCGGCGCCGAGGTGACCGCGGCGGGCGAGGTTCCGCATCAACGCGCCCGAGCCGAAGGTCCAGGCCTCGGCCCGCTCGCTCGTGGAGACCCGGTTGACGAGGCCGCCCAGCCGTTCCGAGCGGATCGTCACCACGTCGCCGATCGCGTGGGTGAACCCCATACCCGGGGCACCGCGATCTTGGACCGGGGCGAACATCGTCCCGCAGAACAGCACCGCGCCGTCGGGGTAGCGATGGTGCGGGCCGATCATCTGAGCCACCAGATCGGCCGGGTCGCGGCTGATCTCGCGCATCGAGCTCGTGGCCTCCAGCCGGAAGCCGTCCGGCCCGTCCACCTCGAGCAGCAGCTCGGCCGTGCGGACCGCGTCGAGATCGAACGCGTCGTCGAACAGGCGGAGGAAGGGGCCGAGCGCGCAGGACGCGTTGTTGTCCTTGGCCTTGCCGAGGAGCAGGGCGCTCCGGCCCTCGACGTCGCGCAGGTTGACGTCGTTGCCGAGCGTGGCGCCGACGATCTCGCCGCTCGCGGCCACGACGAGCACGATTTCGGGCTCGGGATTGTTCCAGGACGAGCGCGAGTGAAGGCCGACCTCGGCGCCGTGCCCGACCGCCGACATCGGCTGCGCCTTGGTGAAGATCTCGGCATCGGGGCCGATCCCGACCTCGAGATATTGCGACCACAAGCCTTCGCGCAGCAGTTCCTCCTTGACTCGCGCGGCCGCTTCCGACCCTGGCACGATCGAGCGCAGCGAGCCACCGATCGCCGCTTCCACCCGCTCGCGGATCGCCTGGGCGCGGCTCGCATCGCCGCGCGCCTGCTCCTCGATCACGCGCTCGAGCATGCTTTTGACGAAGGTCACACCGGCGGCCTTGATCGCCTGCAGATCGCAGGGGGCGAGCAGCCAAGGCGTGGGCGGTTGCCGGCGATCGAAGCGCGAATTGGCGAGCACGGCCGCGAGCTCGCCGATCCGCGGCGCGTCCGCCGTTCGCGCGATCGCGACCCGATCGGACCGCTCGAGGAAGAGGCTCATGGTCGGGCCGTAACGGGTGATGTCGAACAATCCGTCGCCGCGCACCGCGACGAGCGCCGGGCCCTCCTCGCTCGGCAACCACACCCGGCCGACGAGGGTCGCCTGGGCGCGATCGCGCGGAAGGGTGGCGTCGACGGTCAGCTTCTCGTCCATGACGGCTCTCCCCGATCGGCTCTGGCCGCGGCATAGCTAGCCCGCAACAGGGCGTTCGCCCACCGTCGATCGGAGTGAGGCAGCGATCCGTGTCCGAGGAGCTCGCCCGTTTCGAAGCCACGCTCGGCGACCCGGCGCCGGCCCCGGGTCTCGCCCCGGCCCTCGCCGGCCTCTGGTGGGGTCTGCGCGGCGCCTGGGACCAGGCGCACCGCATCGTTCAGGCGCACGAAGACGACCCGGCCGCCTGCTGGGTGCACGCCTGGCTGCACCGCATCGAGGGCGATCTCGGCAACGCCGCCTATTGGTATCGGCGCGCCGGGCGCTCGATGCCGCGCGGCTCGACCGAGGAGGAAGGCCGCGCGATCGCGCGTGCCCTGCTCGCCGGCTGAGCCGGGTGTCAGAGCCCTTTGGCGCGCTCGCGCAGGACGAACTTCTGGATCTTCCCGGTCGAGGTCTTGGGCAGCGGCCCGAAGACGATCACCCGCGGCACCTTGTAATGCGCGATCTCGTTGCGGCAGTGGGCGATCAGATCGTCCGCCGTCGTGCTCGAGCCTTCCTTCAAATGAACGAAGGCGCAGACGGTTTCTCCCCATTTCTCGTCCGGCTTGGCGACCACCGCCGCCTCGAGCACGTCGGGATGGCGGTAGAGGGCGCCTTCTACCTCGATCGAGGAGACGTTCTCGCCGCCGGTGATGATGATGTCCTTCGAGCGGTCCTTGATCTCGAGGTAACCGTCCGGATGGACGACGGCGAGATCGCCCGAGTGGAACCAGCCGCCGGCGAAGGCTCGCTCGGTCGCACTCGGGTTCTTGAGATATCCGCGCATCACGATGTTGCCCTTGAACATCACCTCGCCCATGCTGGCGCCGTCGCGCGGCACCGGCGTCATGCTCGCGGGATCGAGCACGTCGAGCTGCTCGAGGACCGGGTAACGGACGCCCTGTCGGGCGACCTTCTCGGCCCGCGCGCGCGAATCGAGCCCTTGCCAGGCCGGCTGCGGCTCGCACACCACGGCCGGACCGTAGACCTCGGTCAGGCCGTAGACGTGGGTCACCTCGATGCCGAGGGCGGCCATCTTCTCGAGCACCGCCGCGGGCGGCGCGGCGGCGGCGGTCATCATGCGGACCTTCTGGGCGAACGGCCGTCGGACGTCCGCCGGGGCGTTGACGATCATCCCCATGACGATCGGCGCGCCGCAGAGATGGGTCACGCCGTGCTCGGCCAGCGCGGCGAAGATCGTCTCCGAGCTCACCTTGCGCAAGCAGACGTGGACACCCGCCTGGAGTGTCACCGTCCAGGGAAAACACCAGCCGTTGCAGTGGAACATCGGCAACGTCCAGAGATAGACCGGCGCTTTGGGCATGCTCCAGACGAGGACGTTGCCGATCGCGTTCAGATACGCACCGCGATGGTGATAAACGACACCTTTGGGATCGCCGGTCGTGCCCGAGGTGTAATTGAGGGCGATCGCTTGCCACTCGTCCTCGGGCAAGCGCGGTGCCGCCTCGGCATCGCCCTCCGCAAGCAGCGTCTCGTAGTCGAGCGAGCCGATCCGCTCGCCGCCCGGTCCCTCGGGATCGACGATGTCGACGACGAGCGGCTTGCGCGGCGAGCGAGCGAGGGCCTCCTTGATCACCGGGGCGAATTCGGTGTCGGTCAGCAGCACCTCGGCTTCGCCGTGCTCCAAGATGAAGGCGATCGTGCCGGGATCGAGCCGGGTGTTGAGGGCGTTCAACACACCGCCCGCCATCGGCACGCCGAAATGCGCTTCCAGCATCTCCGGGACGTTCGGCGCCATGACGGCCACGGTCTTGCCCGGTCCGATCCCGCGCCGGACGAGGGCCGAGGCGAGCCGGCGGCAGCGGGCGGCGAGGTCGCGATACCGCAGCCGTCGGCGGCCGTGAACGACCGCGGTCGCCTCCGGCCAGACGGCGGCCGTTCGCTCGAGGAACAGGATCGGCGTGAGCGGCGCGTGGTTCGCGGCGCAACGATCGAGGCCGAAGGCATAGATCCCCTCCTGCCGGCGCTCGCTCGCTTCTTGCATGCTGTCCTCCCCGCCCTCGGTCGACCGCCGCGCGATCCCGGCACGGCTGCGATCGGTCGATGTCGCAAGCCGGGGTGCGGGGTCAAGCAGCGCCTCGGGGTCCCTTGCGGCGACGGCCGCTATCCGACTATCAGGCGATCGACTGGACGGACGATTCAACTTTTGGCGAAGAGGGGTCGTGGAGCACGCAACCGAAAAGGGGGCGCTCGTCCCGGTGATTCTCGCCGGCGGCTCGGGGACCAGGCTTTGGCCCCTCAGCCGCGCCGCCTTTCCCAAACATCTGGTCGAGCTCGTGGGCGAGGAATCGCTCCTCCAGGCCACCGCCCGCCGGGCGCTCGCGGTGGCGCCGGCCGATCGCGTGGTCACGGTCGCGGCCGCCGGCCAGGCCGTGCTCGTGCGCCGCCAGCTCGCCGCGGTCGATCGCGCGCTTCTCGCCAACCTGCTCCTGGAGCCGGAGCCCCGCAACACCGCGGCCGCCGTCGGGCTAGCCGCGAGCTGGGCGGCACGCAGCTTCGGCGGTGCTTCGATCCTCTGGGTGTGCCCCTCCGACCATCTCGTGCAACGGCCGGACCGACTGCAGGAGACCCTCGCGCTCGCCCTGCCCGTGGCCGCCGATCGCCGCATCGTCACCTTCGGCATCGCGCCGAGCCGCGCCGAGACCGGGTTCGGCTGGATCGCCCGTGGCCGCGAGCTCGGCCCCGCGGGCGTGTTCGAGGTTCGCCGCTTCGTCGAAAAGCCGCCGCGCGCGGAAGCGGAGGCGATGCTGGCTTCGGGCGAGTACGTCTGGAACAGCGGCATGTTCGTGATGCGCGCGGATGTCCTGCTCGAGGAGCTCGCTCGTTTCGAACCCGAGCTCGCCCGCGGCCTCGAGGCCGTCCGGGCGAGCCTCGAGGAGGGCCCGGATCGGCTGGCGGATGCGGATCTCTTCGGCCGACTGCCGGCCTTGCCGATCGACAAGGCGGTCATGGAGCGCTCGGCGCGGATGGCCGTGATCCCTTGCGATCCCGGCTGGTCGGACATCGGCTCGTGGCAGGCGCTCTGGGAGCTCACGAGCAAGGACGAGGCGGGCAACGTCGCCACGGGCGACGTGGCCTTGGCGCGCGCCCGCGACAATCTCGTGCGAGCCGAGCATCGGCTCGTCGCCCTGGCTGGTGTCAAAGACCTCGCGGTGGTCGAGACGGCGGATGCGGTGCTCGTCGCCGATCGCACCGACGGCGAGGCGATCAAGGCGCTCGTCGGCGCGCTCGCCGGGCGCGGGCGGCCGGAGGCCGTGCGGCATGCGCGCGAGATCCGGCCCTGGGGTCGCTTCACCACGCTGGTAGAGCGGCCGGACTATCGGATCCGCGAGCTCGAGCTCGATCCCCGCGCGCAACTCGGCCCGGAACGTCATCTTGCCTGCGACGAGCACTGGCTCGTGCTGAGCGGCCGGGCCGACGTCCGGCTCGACGAGGAGGAGCACCGGCTCGGGCCGGGCGAGAGCCTCGACGTCCCGCGCGGGACGTGCCATCGCCTCGCCAACGGTGGCGACGGACCGCTGCGCGTGGTCGAGATTCAGCTGGGTGGAACCGAGGAGGCAGGCGCGAGCGAGCGGAGCGGTGCCACATGAGCGCGCACGCCCGCTCCTCGCCATCGACGCCGCGGCTCGGCTGGGTTACACCCGAACGGGGACGGGGGCCGCGAGCGAGGTCGCGGCCGTGCGCACCGTTCCCTGTCGAGCGAGCGAGCGAGCCCGTCCGAGCGATGAGAGAGCCCGAGTTCCACCGCATTCGTCGGTTGCCGCCCTACGTCTTCGCCGAGGTCAACGTGATGAAGGCGAAGGCGCGTGCCGCCGGCCGCGACGTCGTCGACCTCGGCATGGGCAACCCCGACAGTCCGACGCCCAGGCACATCGTCGACAAGCTCGTCGAGACCGTGCGCGACCCCAAGGCGCATCGCTATTCGGCCTCGCGCGGAATTCCGGGCCTGCGCAAGGCGCTCGCCGGCTATTATGCGCGCCGCTTCGGGGTGAAGCTCGATCCCGACAGCGAGGTCTGCGTCACCCTGGGCTCGAAAGAGGGGCTCGCCAACCTCGCCCAGGCGATCACCGCCCCGGGCGATACGATCCTCGTCCCGAACCCCTCCTACCCGATCCATCCCTACGGCTTCATGATCGCCGGGGCCGCCATCCGCCACGTGCCGTTCGGTCCGGGCATCGATCTCGTCGCCGAGTTCGCCCACGCCTACGAGCATACCGTGCCGGCGCCCTCGGTGATGGTCTTGAACTTTCCCTCCAACCCGACCGCGCTCACCTGCGATCTCGCCTTCTACAAAGAAGCCGTGAAGTTCGCGCGCGAGCGCGAGATGTTCATCCTATCCGACATCGCCTACGCCGAGATCTACTTCGAAGGCCCGCCGCCGCCCTCGATCCTCGAGGTCGAAGGGGCCAAGGACGTGGCGGTCGAGTTCAGCTCGCTCTCGAAGACCTATTCGATGCCCGGCTGGCGGATCGGCTTCGCCGCCGGCAATCGCCGGCTCGTGGGCGCGCTCGCCCGGATCAAGTCCTATCTCGATTACGGCGCCTTCACGCCCATCCAGGTCGCGGCGACGGCCGCGTTGAACGGCCCGCAGGACTGTGTCGAGCAGATCCGCGCGCTCTATCGCGAGCGGCGCGACGTCCTGGTCGAAGGGCTCGCCAAGGCCGGTTGGCCGATGCCGAAGCCGGCGGCCACGATGTTCGTCTGGGCGCCCTTGCCGGAGCCGATGCGCGCGATGGGCTCCTTGGCCTTCGCCAAGCTTCTGCTCGAGGAGGCCGACGTCGCGGTCGCACCCGGCATCGGCTTCGGCGAGTACGGGGAAGGCTTCGTGCGCATGGCGCTCGTCGAGAACAAGCATCGGCTCCGCCAGGCCGTCCGCTCGATCCGTGCGGTCTTGGCCCGGCACGGCGTGAGCCCGCCCGCGCGGGCGAAGGCTCCCGCGCTCGCGGCTGCTTGACGACCGTGCGCGAGCCGCTGCGGGTCGCCATCGTCGGGCTCGGCACCGTCGGCTGCGGCGTCGTCGACCTGTTGCGCCGCAACGCCGAGCTGCTCGCCCAGAGGACCGGGCGGCCGATCGCGATCGCCGCGGTCTCGGCCCGCGATCGCTACAAGGCCCGGTCGGTGGCAGTCGACCAGCTGCCCTGGGTCGAAGATCCCCGGGCGTTGGTCCACGACCCGTCGATCGACGTCGTTTGCGAGCTCGTGGGCGGAGTCGAGGGGATCGCGCGCGAGCTCGTGACGCGCGCGCTGCAGGCCGGCAAAGCGGTGGTGACCGCGAACAAGGCCCTGCTGGCGGTGCACGGTGCGGAGCTGGCCGCGCTCGCCGAGTCGCGCGGCGCGGCGCTCGCCTTCGAAGCCGCGGTCGCCGGCGGGATCCCGATCGTCAAGGCCTTGCGCGAAGGTCTGGCCGCCAATCGGGTGAACCGTGTCTACGGGATCTTGAACGGCACCTCGAACTACATCTTGACGCAGATGCGCGAGAGCGGCCGCGAGTTCGCCGCGGTCCTGGCGGAAGCCCAAGCACTCGGTTACGCCGAGGCCGATCCGAGCTTCGACGTCGACGGCATCGATGCCGCGCACAAGCTCGCCTTGTTGGCGGCCCTCGCGTTCGGCGGCCGGCCGCGGTTCGACGCGATCCACATCGAAGGGATCCGCCACGTCGCACCGATCGACATCGCCTACGCCGACGAACTCGGCTATCGCATCAAGCTCTTGGGCGTCGCGCGCCTGACCGAGCACGGGCTCGAGCAGCGGCTGCATCCCTGCATGGTGCCGAAGGACGCTCCGATCGCGCAGGTCGAGGGCGTCTTGAACGGTGTGGTCGCCGAATGCGGCGATGCCGGGCCGATGGTGTTCGAAGGCCGCGGCGCAGGTGCCGGGCCGACCGCCTCGGCCGTCGTCGCCGATCTGATCGACCTCGCGCGCGGCAACCGGGTGCCCGTGTTCGGTGTGCCGGCGGACGCGCTCGCCGATCCTCCGATCGCGCCGATGTCGGCCCATCGTGGCAGCTATTACATCCGCTTGATGGTGGTCGACCGGCCCGGGGTGCTCGCCGAGATCGCAGCCGTGCTCCGCGACCACGAGGTATCGATCGAGGCACTCATTCAACGCGGCCGCAACCCGGGCCAAGCCGTGCCGATCGTCTTGACCTCGCACGAGACGAGCGAGGCCGCGATGACCGCGGCGCTGGCCCGGATCGGCCGCCTCGCCTCGGTCCTCGAGACGCCGCGCATGATCCGCATCGAGCGGCTTTGAGAGCGATCGACCTCGGTCGATCGGCTCGAGCCCGGGGAGGTGATGGGATGGACGATTACCAGGTGAGCGATCGCAACTTGGCCCTCGACAGCGTCCGTGTGACCGAGGCCGCAGCCCTCGCCTCGGCACGGTTGATGGGGCGCGGCGACGAGAAGGCCGCCGACCAGGCCGCGGTCGACGCGATGCGCCGGGCGCTCAACGTGCTCGACATCGACGGCACGGTGGTGATCGGCGAGGGCGAACGGGACGAGGCGCCGATGCTCTACATCGGCGAGAAGGTCGGCACCGGTCGCGGTCCCAAGATCGACATCGCCCTCGATCCGCTCGAGGGCACCACCATCACCGCCAAGGGCGGCTCGAACGCGATCAGCTGCATCGCCATGGCCCCCGCCGGGAACTTCCTCAACGCCCCCGACATCTACATGGACAAAATCGCGGTCGGCGGCGGGCTGCCGGCGGGCCTGGTCGACATCACCAAGCCGCCGGCTTGGAACCTCGGGCGGCTCGCCGAGGCCAAGGGGGTCGCGGTCGAGGATCTGGTCGTCTTGATCCTCGACCGGCCGCGCCACCAGGAGCTGATCGCCCAGGTCCGCGCCGCCGGCGCCCGGATCCGCTTGATCAGCGACGGCGACGTCGCGGGCGTCATCGCCACCGCCCGGCCCGAGAGCGGGATCGACATCTACATGGGCATCGGCGGCGCGCCCGAAGGTGTGCTGGCCGCAGCGGCGCTGCGCTGCATCGGCGGCCAGTTCCAGGGCCGACTCGTCTACCGCAACGACGACGAGCGCGCGCGCGCTCGGCGGATGGGCATCACCGACCTCGATCGGATCTACGACCTCGAGGATCTCGCCAAGGGCGACGTGATGTTCGCCGCCACCGGTGTCACCGACGGCACGATGCTCAAAGGGGTGAAGCGGATCGGCCAGAAGGTCGTCACCCACTCGATCGTCATGCGCTCGAAGACCGGGACCGTCCGCTTGATCGAGGCCGAGCACAATCTGCCGCTCAAGGCCGGCGTCGTACCCGGCTTCGGCCGATGAGCCGGGGCGGGTGCGATCGGGCCGCAGCGTGAACGTCGAGGGAACCGTCTCCGGTCGGAGCTGGCGGCTGCGTCCGGCCGATCCGGCGCGGGCGATCGCGATCGCCCAGCGTCACGGCCTGCCGGAGATCCTCGGGCGGGTCTTGGCCGCCCGCGGGCTCGAGCCCGCCGCGGTGCCCTCCTTCCTCGAGCCGCGGCTGCGCGACGTCCTGCCCGACCCCTCGCACCTGGCCGATCTCGATCGGGTCGCGGCTCGCCTGGCCGATGCGGTCGAAGCCCGCGAACGGATCGGGCTCGTAGGCGACTACGACGTCGACGGCGCCACCTCGACCGCGCTCGCCGCTTCCTGGCTCAGGGGCTTCGGCATCGAGCCCGAGATCGCCATTCCCGACCGCCTGAGCGAAGGCTACGGGGCGAGTGCCGCCATCCTCGACCGGCTCGCCCGCGCGGGCTGCCGGCTCGTGATGACCCTCGACAACGGCACGAGCGCGTTCGCGGCGCTCGCCGCGGCGGCGGCGCGAGGCCAGGAGGTGATCGTGGTCGATCACCACGCCGCCGAGGCACGCCTGCCTCCGGCCTTCGGCATCGTCAACCCGAACCGCCCCGACCAAGAGAGCCCGCTCGCGCATCTGGCGGCGGTCGGCGTGACCTTCGTCGTGCTCGCCGCGGCCGAGCGCGAGCTGCGGCGACGCGCCGTGGTCGCACCCCGGTCCGACCTCCTGGCGCAGCTCGACCTCGTGGCCCTCGGAACGATCTGCGACGTGGTGCCGCTCGACGGCGTCAACCGCGCCTTCGTCCGTCAGGGCCTCAAGGTCGCGGCGCGCAACGCCCGGCCCGGTCTGGCGGCGCTCGCCGTCGCGGCCGGGCTCGAGGCGGTCGAGCAGACCTGGCATCTGGGCTTTCTCTTGGGCCCCCGGTTGAATGCCGGCGGACGGCTCGGCGAACCGCTCTTGGCCACCCGCCTGCTCTTGGCCGAGCATCCCGAGGAAGCTCGGCTGCTCGCCGAGCGGCTCGACCGCCTCAACAGCCAACGCCAGGACATCGAGCGGCGGCTGCTCGCGGCGGCGGAAGCGGCCGTCCAGCCCCAGCTCGACGCCGACGAGCCGATCCTGCTCGCCGCCGGCCAGGGCTGGCATCCGGGCGTGCTCGGGATCGTCGCGAGCCGGCTGGTCGATCGGTATGCACGGCCGGCCTTCGTCTTGAGCCTCGTCGACGGCGTCGCCAAGGGATCGGGGCGTTCGGTCGCCGGGCTCGATCTCGGTGCGCTCGTGATCGCCGCGAAAGAAACGGGGCTCCTGCGCGAGGGCGGCGGGCATCCGATGGCCGCCGGCCTCACGGCCGAGATCGGCCGGCTCGAGGCCTTCAAGGCGTTCGCCCGCGAGCGGGCGCAACCCGTCCTGGGCGAGGCGGAGGTCACGCCGCTCGAGCTCGACGGTGCGCTCGCCGTAGCCGGCGTCACGACCGAACTCGCCGCCTCGCTCGATCGCCTGTCGCCGTTCGGTCCGGGCAACGAGGAGCCCCGCTTTTGTCTCACCGACGCGCGGATCGTCGAGACCCGCGAGGTCGGGCGCGGCCACGTCTCCTGCGTGATCGCCGGCACCGCAGCCGGCCGCATCCGCGGCATCGCCTTTCGCGCGCGCGACAAGGCCCTGGGCGGCGCGCTCGCCCGGCGTGGCGAGCCCGTCCGCCTGGCGGGCCGGATCAAGCTCGAACGCTATCGCGGCGAAGAGCGAGTGGGCTTCGAGATCGAGGACGCGGCCGCGGCATGAAGCCGGCCACCGCCGACCGCCTTGATCTCGCCACCGTTCGGCATTAGCTCAGCGCCGGGTCCCCATCGTCTAGAGGTCAGGACACCACCCTTTCAAGGTGGGAACACGGGTTCGAGTCCCGTTGGGGACGCCATCGGCGCCACGCTCTCGAGGAACGCTCGTTTGGACGCCGCCTCGTTGCCGAGCCTCGTGGCGTTCTTGGGCCTCAACTTCCTGGCTGCCCTGACAGGTGCTCTGTTCCGCCCCGGCAGCTGGTACGCGGGCCTCGCCAAGCCCAGTTGGCGGCCGCCCGATTCCCTGTTCGGCCCGGTCTGGGCCGTGCTCTACGTGAGCATCGCGGTCGCCGGCTGGCTCGTCTGGCAGCGCACCGGCTTCGGCACCGCGATCCTGGTCTATCTCGTGAGCCTCGTCTTCAACGCCGGCTGGTCGGTGATCTTCTTCGGCCTGCGACGGATCGACTGGGGCCTCGCCTGGATGATCGGTCTCTGGCTGTCGATCCTGGCGACGATCCTCGTCTTCGCGCCCGTCTCCACGACGGCCGCGCTGCTCTTGCTGCCCTATCTCGCCTGGGTGAGCTTCGCGGCCGCCCTCAATTTCGCGATCTGGCGGCTCAATCGCTCGCCCTCTTTCGCGGCGGGCTAGCCGCGGCGCTGGCGCGCACCTCCGCGACCGCCTATCTGGGCTCGCGCGCGGGCCGAGGAGGCTCGCGGCGGAGGAACAGCACCATGCCCGGGCTCAAGGCCGCGATCGTCCCCGTCACACCGTTCCAGCAGAACTGCACGATCCTCTACGAGGAAGAGAGCAAACGCGGGGTGGTCGTCGATCCGGGTGGCGAGGTCGAGCGGATCGCCGCGGTCGTGGCCGAGCGCGGGATCGAGGTCGAGCGCATTCTCTTGACCCACGGCCACATCGACCACGCCGCCGGCGCAGCACCGCTCAAGGCGACGCTCGAGCGGTCGCTGCGGCCGCTCGGAGCCCCGCCGGTGCGCGTCCCGATCGAGGGTCCGCACGAGGCCGACCGCTTCCTGCTCGACGGGCTCGAGGAGCAGGGGCGGATGTTCGGTTTGCCGGGTGCACGCTCGGTGACGCCCGATCGTTGGCTGGTCGAGGGCGACACGGTCCGGATCGCCGATCGGGATTTCGCGGTCTTCCACTGCCCCGGTCACACGCCCGGCCACGTCGTCTTCTTTTCCGCCGAACTGCGCCTCTTGATCGGCGGTGACGTCCTCTTCGCGGGCTCGATCGGTCGGACCGATTTTCCTTATGGCGACCACGACGCCCTCTTGGCCGCGATCCGCGACAAGCTCTATCCGCTGGGCGACGATGTCCGGGTGCTGTGCGGCCACGGGCCCTCGACCACGATCGGTCGGGAGCGGACGACCAATCCGTTCGTCCGCGGCTAGCCGCCCGCGAAGATCCGGTGCCGGACCCGGTCGCCGGGCCGGATGCCGAGCCGGCGCGCGAGCCCGCCGTTGATCTCGAGGACCGCGCGAACCGGATAGCGCGAGGCGATCGTCTCTTCCGACAGCGGCACCGCGTTCTCGTGCAGGTGGCGGATCACCCCGTCCGCGCCGATGAACAACATGTCGAGCGGGATCAGGGTGTTGCGCATCCAGAAGCCGACATGTTGCTCGGCCAGGAAGTCGAACAGCATGCCTTGCCGCTCCGGCAGCTCGCGGCGGAACATGAGCCCGCGCGCGAGCTCCTCGGGGGTCTGGGCGAGCTCGACCCGGAATTCCTCGACCCCGTTGCGGGTCACGATCTGCAGCGGCTCGAGCGGGCGCGCCGGCTGGGCCCGCACCGGCGCGACGGCCACGACCGCGAGCGCGGCACCGGCCGAGAAAAGGCCGCGGCGGGTCGTCATGCTCAGCCTCCCTCGCGCCGCTTGCGGAGCCGCTCGAGCGCGGTGCGGGCGAGCTCGTAGCCGGGATCGTTCGCGAGCAGCCGGCGATACTCCCGCTCGGCCCGGTCGACCTCGCCGAGCTCCTCGAGCGCCCGGGCGCGATTGTAGACGAACCAAGGCTCGCGCACGCCCTCGCGGATCGCGCGGTCGAGGTCGAGGAAGGCGGCGCGCGCCTCCCCGCTCTTGAGCCGCGCCACGCCACGGCTGGCCCTCGCCTCCGACCGCTCGGGCTCGATCCGCAACGCCTCGGAGAAATCGCGGATCGCGCGGGCGTGATCCTCGAGCCGCATGCGGGCGAGCCCGCGCAGATGCCGCGCATCGGCGCGCTCGGGGGCGAGGGCGACGGCACGATCGTAAGCCGCGATCGCCCGCGCGGGCTCGCCCTTGGCCACGAGCGCCCGGCCGCGGCCGAGCAGGGCGTCGATCGAGTCCGGGTCGACCCGCAGGACCGCGTCGAAATCGGCCAGGGCGTCGTCCGCTCGGCCGGCGCGCAATAGCGCGTTGCCCCGCCCGAGCCGCGCCTCGTTCGAGCCGGGCTCGCGCCGCAACACTCCGTCGAAGACGGCGATCGCCCGCTCGATCTCGCCCGCGCGGACCAGCGCGCGTCCGAGCGCGTTGGCGAGATCGGATCGCTCGGGCGCACGGGCCGCGGCCGCCTCGAGATCGCGCGCCCCGCCCGCGGCGTCGCCCAAGGCGAGCTTGGCCCGGCCGCGGGCGGCGAGCGTGTCGACCTCCTCGGGTGCGGCCGCGAGCGCGGCATCGAGTTGCGGGATCGCCTCCTGATGACGGCCGGCGCGGACCAGGGTGCGACCGAGTGCGCCGCGAAGCTGCGGGTTCTCCGGGTCGCGGGCGAGGGCCGCGCGCCGATCCTCGAGGGCGCCGTCGAGGTCGCCCGTGCGCTCGCGCACCCCGGCCCGCGCCGCGAGCGCGCCCACGTCTTCGGGGCGGAGCGCCAAGAGCGCGTCGAGATCGGCGCGCGCCGCTGCGAGGTCCCCCGCCCGTCGGGCGAGCTCGGCCCGCGCGCGCAGCGCCTCGACCCGCTGCGGCTCGGGCAGTTCCGGCTTGGCGAGCAAACGGCCGCAGGCGGCCGCGGCGGAGGCGGGATCGGGCGTGCGGGTCGAGCACAGCGCCAGGTCGGGGTCGGGGGGCGGCGGCTTCGGTGCCGCGGCACAGCCGGCCAGGGCGAGGAGCAGGAGGAAGAGGGGGCGCAGGCGCAGAGGTCCGCTCCGAAACCGTCGAACGCGCGTCGTTCGCGACGGTTAGCGCGTTCGCCGCACCGGCAGAAGGGCCTCAGACCGTGCGAACGATGCGCGCCTCGGTCGGAACCGGTGCCCGAAGGCTCTGGAGCACCACACAATAACGCTCGGTCAGCGCCAAGAGCCGCTCGAGCTGGGCCTGGCTCGCATCCGTGTCGAGGGCGAAGGTGAGGCGGATCGCACGAAAACCGACCGGCGCTTCCTTGTCCACCCCGAGGGTGCCGCGCACGTCGAGATCGCCTTCGGCCCGGACCCTGCCGGAGCGGATCGGGATCTGCAGCGCGGTCGCGACCGCCTTGAGCGTGACGCCCGCGCAGGCGGCGAGTGCCTCGAGCAGCATGTCGCCGGAGCAGGCCTGGGTGCCGGTGCCGCCGGTCGCCGGATGCAAGCCGGCCTCGACCAGCCCCTTCACCGTTGCCACCCGGCAAGCGAGCCCCTCGCCGAGCTCGCCCTCGGCGCCGAGCGTGATCAACGCCGCATCCGGCGTTTCGCGGTAACGGCTCTTCAGCGGCGCTTGCAGCGCCTTGAGTTCGTCGGCGTTCATCGGGTTCTCCGAGGGGCGGATCTCAAGCGGCGGCGAGGTTGTAGGCGGGCAGGGCCGAGAGCAAGCGGGCGCGCAGCATCTGGAACGCCGGCCGCTGCGGCTCGCGTGGTCGCGGCAGCGGGTTCTCGACCACGGTTCGCACCGTGCCGGGGTTCCCGGCCAAGACGACGATCTCGTCGGCGAGGAGCACCGCCTCGTCGAGATCGTGGGTGACGAGCAGGAGCGTCGGCCGGTCCTCGGTCCAGATCCGCACGAGCTCGGCCTGGAGGCGGGCGCGCAACAGCGCGTCGAGCGCGCTGAACGGCTCGTCCAGGAGCATGACCTCGGGCCGGGTGACCAGCGCCCGCGCGAGCGCACAGCGCTGCGCCATCCCTCCCGAGAGCTGTTTGGGCAGCGCCTTCTCGAAGCCCTTGAGCCCGACCCGCTCGATCGCCTGCGCGGCCAGCGCGCGCCGCTCGTGCCGCGACAACCGACGCGGCAGCCCGAAGGCCACGTTGTGCAGCACGTCGAGCCAGGGCATGAGCCGCGGCTCCTGGAACACGACGCCGATCTTGGGGGAAGGACCCGCGAGCTCCTCGCCGTCGAGCCGGATGCTGCCAGCACTCGGCCGCTCGAGCCCGGCCAGAAGCCGCAGGAAGGTGCTCTTGCCGCAGCCCGAGGGGCCGATCACGGCCACGATCCGGCCGGGGGATATCGCGAGATCGACCCCCGCGAGGGCGAGCGTCCCGCTGTCGTAGCGTTTGGCCAGGCCCGTGATCTCGAGCACGTCACGCTCCGCTCCGGAAGGAGTCCTGCCAGGCCGTCGCGCGGCGGGTCGCGGCCACGAGGACGGCATCCGTGAGCTTGCCCATGAGCGCGAACAAGAACAGGGCACCCAGGATGATCGCGGCATTGCCGCTCATCTGCCCGTCGAGGAGGAGATAGCCCAATCCCTCGGAGGCTCCCATGAGCTCGGCTGCGATCACGAACATCCAGGCGAGGCCGAGGCCGCCGCGGATGCCGGTGAGCCAGGAGGGCAGGGCACCGGGCAACAGGATGCGCAGGAGGATGCCGGGCCCGCCCAGATGGTAGATCCGACCCACCTCGACGAGCTTGCGATCGACCGAGCGGATGCCGCTCTCGAGCCCGAGATAGACCGGAAAGAAAGCGCCGAGCGCGATCAGCAGCACCTTCGGCGTCTCGAAGATCCCGAACCAGAGGACGAAGAGCGGCACCCAGGCGATCGAGGGGATCGCGCGCAGTGCCTGGATGGTCGGGTCCAACAGCCGGCGCAGGAGATCGATGGTACCGGTCAGCGCCGCGAGCACGCTCGCCACGACGACGCCGAGCGCGAAGCCGATGGCGACCCGGCCGAGCGTGGCGGCCACGTGGCGGGCGAGCTCGCCCGTTTCCCAGAGCTCGGTGAGCGTTGCCGCGACCATCGAGGGCGGCGGCAGGAGCCGCGGCGCGATCCACGCCTGTGCGGCTGCGATCTCCCACACGAGCGCCAGGCTCGCGGGCAACAACAGGCCGAGAAGCGCCGGCGGCAAACGGCGCAGACGCGGCCCCGGTGCCGCCGCCGGGGCCGCGAGCGGCGCCGCCGCGACCGGCTCGACCAGGCTCGCCATCAGCCGACCGGCAGACCGGCTGTGAACCGACGCTCGAGGAGCGCGCTCGTCGCGGCCTCGACGTCGACCTCGGGCTTGACGATGCCCGCTGCTTGCAGCGCACGGCCGGCGGCCGCGATCGCGGCGAACTGGGCGTCGCCGACGCGCGGGTCGGCGAGGCTCGTCCGTTCGAGCTGGCGCGCGGCCACCGGCTCCGGGATCCGGGCCGCCTTGGCGAGCAGCGCGCGCAGCTCGTCCGGGTGGGCGAGCGCGTGTCGCCGACCGCGTTCGTAGAGGGCGACGATCCGCTCGATCAGCTCGGGATGTTGCGCGATCAGGCTCTCGGGCGCGTTGAGCACGCCCCAGCTGTTCGCCTCCGGGTCGCGGTAGAAGAGGCGCGCGCCGCTCTCGAGCTCGAGCTGGGCCATCATCGGATCGAGCCCGGCCCAGGCGTCGACGTCGCCGCGCTCGAGCGCGGCCTTGCCCTGGTCGTGCTGCAGCAGCACGATCTGGACGTCCTTGGGCCCGAGGCCGTGCCGGTCGAGCGCCCGCAGCAAGAAAATGTAGGGGTCGGTCCCTTTCGTCGCGGCGACGCGCCGGCCGCGCAGATCCTCGACCCTCGTGATCCCGGTGTCGGGCCGGGTGACGAGGGCTGTCCACTCGGGCTTCGAGAAGACGTAGACGGTTCGGATCGGGTTGCCGTTGAGCCGGCCCAAGAGTGCTGCCGCACCAGCGGTCGAGCCGAAGTGGAGCGAGCCCGCGTTCAAGAACTCGAGGGCCTTGTTCGAGCCGAGCGATTGGACCCAACGGACGCGCACACCCTCGCGGCCGAGCTCCTCCTCCACCCAGCCCTTCTCCTTGAGCACGAGACTAACCGGGTTGTAGGTCGCCCAGTCGAGAACGAGCTCGCGCGGAAGCGCGGACCTGGCGGCGGAGGCGAGCCCGGCGAACGGCAGCGCTGCCATAGTCGAAACGACGAGCCGTCGAGACAACCTCATGTCGACCTCCCACGAGCTGCCGAATCGGGTCCGGCAGCGACTTCGAGAAGCTGTGGGCCATCCGAGAGATCGTCTCGTTCTCGACGGAAGGCCCGCCGCAGCGCACGCACGGCGGGACGCCGGACGCTTTAGCTGCATTTCTAACGCGCCCGCAAGCTGTCTGCTCAAATCAGCGCGGCGCCTGCACAGTGATTTCTCCGAGCCGACCTGTCAATAGCCAGAAAAGTACAATTGAAGTGTGTATTTAATCCCCGCTCAGCGAGCTTGGCAGGCGCGGCGAGCTTGACAGCGCATGGCCCGGTCTATCAGAAAATGCTCAAATGCTGTTCGACGAGGGAGGCCCGTGCCGTGACGAACGCGATCCGCATCCGCCGCCGTTCCCTGCTCGCGACCTCCGCCGCTGCGGTGGGGGCGCTGGCCGCACCCCGGATCGCCCGCGGGGCCGCCGCCAGGGTGGTGGTCGTCGGCGGCGGCTGGGGTGGACTGGGCGTGCTGCGCGCGCTCGCGCGCAAGAGCGAGGTCGAGCTCGTCCTCGTCGAGCCGCACGCCGCCTTCTTCTCCTGCCCCTTGAGCATCCACTACATCGTCGGCGATCGGCCCTCGTCCGACTTCGAGCACGGCTACGCGGCGATCGACAAGCTCGGCATACGGCGCGTACCGGAGGCGGCGATCGCGATCGACCGCGACCGCCGCGAGGTCGTCACCGCGAGCGGCCGGATCGGCTACGATTTCCTCGTGCTCTCGCCCGGGGTCGAATATGCCGAGGAGGCGATCGCGGGTTACGCCGAGGCGCGCGATCGCCTGCCGGTCGGGTTCCGGCCGTTCGAGCAGCAGGGTGTCAAGGCGCTCGTCGACCGCTTCCTCGCCGAGGGCGGTACCTTCCTCATCGCGGTGCCGAAGCCGCCCTATCGCTGCCCGCCCGCGCCCTACGAGCGCGCCTGCCTGATCGCCGAGCAGATCGCCAAGCGCGGGGTCAAGGGCAAGGTCGTCGTCGCCGACGCCAACCCGCAGCCCTTGCCGCCGCCGATCGCCAAGCCGATCCTCGAGGCCATGCGCGCCGCGCACGCCGAGCGGATCGAGTATCTGCCCGAGCACGAAGCGAAGGCGATCGACCTCGCCAAGGGCAGCCTCGATTGCGGCATCGCCGACGTGCCCTTCACCCACGCCAACCTCGTTCTTCCGATGCGTGCCCCCAAGCTGTTGCGCGAGGCGGGTCTCGCCGAGCGCTGGGCGGCCGTCCGGCTGCCGGATTTCCGCTCCCAGGCCGACGAGCGGATCTGGGTGATCGGCGATGCCGCGGGCACGCCTTTGCCCAAGAGCGGCCACGTGGCCTTCAACGCCGGTGGCGTGGTCGGCCGCGCGATCGAAACACGGATCGAGGGCAAGCCCGATGCGCCGGTCGGTCCGGCGGAGCTTCCGGCCGGCATCTGCTTCGCCGCCGTCACCCGGGATCGGGCGATCATGATCAGCGTCGATTCGGCGTTCGTGCCGGGCGAGGGGGCCAAGCTGCGCTTCCACGTCGATCCGGCGCCGTCCCGGGAATCGAGCGAGGCGGCCGCCAACTGGGGTCGCTCGATGTGGCAGAGCATGCTGGGCTGAGCCGGGGCGACCCCGGCGGCCCGCGGCGGGGCGTCGTTCCGGTCGATCAGAAGGCGAGGTCGTTGACCGCGACCACCGCCGCCAGGATCGAGACCACGATTCCGCCGACCAGAAACCCGAGGGTCACGATCACGAGCGGCTCGATCAGGGCCACGAGCCGCGTCAGCCGGGTGGCCAGGCGCTCCTCGAACGCTTCGGCCAGATGTTCGGCGACCGCTGCGAGCCGGCCGCTCTCCTCGCCCACCCGTACGAGGCGCACGGCGAGCGGTGCTACGATCCCGGCTCCGGCGAGGCAGCTCCAGAGGGGCCGGCCCTGGCGAACTCCGACGATGACGCCTTCCATGGCCGCGCGCGCGGCGTGGTTGGCGAGCATGTCGCGGACGAGTGTCAGGGCGGCGGCGAGATCGAGGCCGCCCTTCAGAAGCGTCGCGAGGCCGCGCATGGCCTGTGCGGTCGCCCGCTCGCGGGCGAGCCGGCCGAGACCCGGGGCGGCCAGCAGAGCGCGATCGAGCCGGAGGCGGATGGCAGGGCGCCGCGTCGCGGCGAGCCCGCCCAGGACGAGGAGCAGGGTCGCGAGCCCGAGCATCGCACCGTGCTCGCTCAAGAGCGAGGCGAGGGCGAGCGTGGCGCGCGTGCTCGCCGGCAGCGCCGCCCCGGCCTGGGCGAAAAGGGGGGCGAAGCGCGGCACCACGACGAGCAGCAGCACGAGGAGTGCTACGACCGAGGCCGCGAACAGGACCGCGGGGTAGATCATCGCGGAAGCGAGCTTGCGCTCGAGCTGCTCGCTGCGCTCGCGCAGGGCCACGAGCGCACGGAGCACCTCGGGCAGGGTACCGGCGGCCTCGCCCGCCCGGATCATCCCGACATAGGCCCGCGAGAACGCCTCGGGATGCGCGGCCATCGCCTCGCTCAAGGGCTTGCCGCCGCGCACCGCATCGCGGACCGAGGCCAGAATGGCGCGCAGGCGCGGTTGCTCGCCGGTCTCGAGCAAGAGCGTGAGTGCCGCCTCGACCGGTTGCCCGGCGCCCAACAGCGTGGCGAGCTCGCGGCTCGCCTCGGTCACCGCCCGGGCGAGGCGTCGGCTCGCGAGCGGTGCCGTGGCCGGCTTGAGCGCGACCGGTTCGGCGCTGATCGGGATCAGACCGAGGTCGTGCAGCCGGGCGACGGCGGCCCGCCCGTCCGCCGCCTCGATCTCGCCCGTGACCCGCTCGCCCGATGCCGTGAGGGCGCGATACGCGAAGAGCGGCAAGAGCGGCCCCTACCAGTCCTCGGTCACGCGGGTGACCTCCTCGAGCGCGGTCACGCCCGCGAGCGCCTTGGCGATCCCGTCCTGCAGCATGGTGCGCATCCCCGCCGCGACCGCGGCCTGGTGGATCGCCTGGGTCGGCGCCCGTTCGCGGATCAAGGCCCGGATCGTGTCGTCGACCTCGAGCAGCTCGAAGATGCCGAGCCGGCCCACGATCCCCTGCCCGTCGCAGCGCGGGCAGCCCGGCGCGCGGAACAGGATCGGGGGCACCTCGCTCGTGATGCCGGCTGCGGCCAAGAACGCGCGCTGCGCCGGATCGGCCGGGTGCGGCTCGCGGCAGTGCGGGCAGAGCACGCCCACCAGGCGTTGGCCGACCACCGCGCGCAGCACGGAAGCCAAGAGATAGGGCTCGACCCCCATGTCCGACAGCCGTGCCACCGCACCCGCGGCGTTGTTGGTGTGCAAGGTCGACAGCAACAGATGACCGGTCAGCGCCGCGTGCACGGCGATGTCGGCCGTCTCTGGATCGCGCGTCTCGCCGACCATGATCACGTCGGGGTCGTGGCGGACGACCGAGCGCAGCACGCGGGCGAAATCGAGACCGATCTCGGCGCGGACGTGGATCTGCGTCACCCCCTCGATCTGGTACTCGACCGGATCTTCGACGCTCACGACCTTGAGGGCTTCGCGGTCGAGGCGATGGAGCGCGGCATAGAGCGTGGTCGTCTTGCCCGAGCCCGTGGGTCCCGTCACGAGCAGCATGCCGTGCGGCGAGCGCAAGATCCGCTCGAGGCGAGCGACCCGGTCGGGATCGAGCCCGATCTCGTCGAGTGCCACCCCGCGCCGGTCGGCCTCGAGCAGGCGGATGACGAGGCTCTCGCCGTGCACGCTGGGTGCCGTGGCGACGCGCAGATCGATGCGTCGGCCCTCGAGCTCGAGGCGGGCACGGCCGTCTTGCGGCAGCCGCCGCTCGGCGATGTCGAGCTTGGCCAGGATCTTGATCCGCGAGACCACGGCGGCGGCGTAGCGCACCGGCGGCGAAGCGATCTCCTTGAGCCGCCCGTGGATGCGGTAGCGGACCCGGAGCCGGTCGGGAAACGGCTCGATGTGGATGTCCGAGGCCTTGAGGTGGAGCGCATCGGTCAGCAGCTGGCTCACGAGCCGGACGACCGGTGCTTCCTGGGCGCTGTCGATCAGCCGCTCGACCTCTTGCCCGCCACCGTCCGCCTGACCGTCGAGATCGGAGACCAATCGCCGCAGCGCCGCGGGCCCGCGATCGAACCAGCGGGCGAGCGTGGCCTCGATCTCCTCGAGCGTGGCGACGACCGCGATGGGCTCGAGGTCGGTCGCGAGCCGCAACGCGCGCAGCGGATACGCCTCGGCCGGATCGGCGACCGCGACCACGAGGCGCCCGCCCTCCGCGGCGATCGGCACGACCTTGAAGCGGCGCAGAAACCGCGCCGACACCTGCTCGCCGAGCGGTGGGCTTTCGGGAAGATCTTCGGCCGCGACGCGCTCGAGGCCGAAGAGCTCGGCCGCGGCTTCGGCCCAGGCCGCGGCGGTCACCTCGCCTCCTCGCACGGCCGCGACGACGACCGGCTCGGCCGCGTCGGCCGCGGCCGCCATGGCGTCCCGGGCGGCGCGCGGATCGAGCCTGCCTCGCGTCACGAGATGGTGGAGGATCGGGTGGAGGAACGGCGCCGGCGGCGCACCGCCCTCGATCGGCCCGATCGGGTCGACGGCCGGCTCGCTCTCGGGCAGACGGGTCGAAGCGCGAGCCATGCGCTTGGCTCCGAACAACGCTGAGGTGGCGGCGTGGGCCCCTTTGTGCCACGAGGAGCTCGCGCTGCCAAATCGGAGGCGTGATGCTACCGCCCGAGCGCGAGGCCGACAGGCCGAAGCACGAGCTGGCGCAAGGCCTCGCGGGCCGGCTCGTCGAGCTCGCCCTGCGCAGCGTCGATCCGGCGGCCCTCGTGAGTGGGCTCGCCGAACAGTTGCGCGCCCAGGGGGTCGGGCTCGGGCGGCTCTGGGTCGGCGCCGACATCCTCCATCCGACGGTCGGCGCACGCACGGTGAGTTGGGCGGTCGGCCGTGGCGTCGAAGCGACCGGCTTCTCTCGCGCCGAGCGCCGCGATCTCGACAGCCCGCTCTGGCGCGCGACGCCGCTCAGGGTCGTGCTCGGCGAGCGGCTCCCGGAATTCCGTCGCCTGCTGATCGGTCCGACCTACCGTCCCGGCGAGTTCGCGATGCTCGACGAGCTGCGCTCGCGCGGCCTCACCGACTATCTCGCCTGCTCGGTCCCCTATCCGCCCGGCAGCGTGGTCGGCGACACCGCGGGCATGGTCGCCACCTTCGCGAGCGACGGCCCCGGCGGCTTCTCCGAGACCGAGCTCGCTTTGCTCCGTGCGAGCGTCCCGCCGCTCGCGCTCGCCTGGCGCTCGATCCTGCTGCTCGACGCTTTGCGTTCGGTGGCGGGTGCCTATCTCGGCGCCGGCCCCGCCGACCAGGTGCTCGCCGGCCGGATCGCCCGCGGCGAAGTCGAGACGATCCGGGCCGCGATCTGGTTCAGCGATCTCGAAGGCTTCACCGCGCTCGCCGACACGCTCCCGCGCGACCGGCTCGTGGCGCTCTTGAACGCCTACGCGGGCGTCGTGCTCGACACGATCGCCGGGCACGGCGGCGAGGTGTTGAAGCTCATGGGCGACGGGGTGCTCGCGATCTTTCCGATCGAAGGCCGTGAAACCGATGCCTGCGCCCGCGCGCTCGATGCCGCCCGGGCGACCCTCGACGCGGTCGAGCGGTTGAGCGCCGAGCGGCGCGCGGCCGGCGAGCCCGTGACCCGACTCTTCGTCGGCCTCCATTTGGGCGACGTGCTGTACGGCAACATCGGCAGCCGCGAACGGCTCGACTTCACCGTGCTCGGTCCCGCGGTCAACGAAGCCTCGCGTCTGGAGCGCCTCTGTCGCGTGTTGGGCCGTGCGGCGCTCGTCTCCGAAAGCTTCGCCGCCGCGGCCATGGGCCTACGCGACCGGCTCGTCCCGCTCGGCCGCCACACGCTGCGGGGGGTGGCGCGGCAGCAGGAGCTCTACGGGCTCGCGCAGGGGTCGGCGGCCGGCTCGCAAGCGCTGGGGTGAGCCCGCAACGGTTGCGCCCTCCGCCCGGCTCTGCCACCTGAGCCTCGCTCGGGTCGCACCGTCGCCCTGCCCGAGGCTCCGGGGGAGAGACGCCATGCCGTTCGCCGACGCCGCCGGTATCCGCCTGCATTATCAACTGAGCGGCCCGGAGACCGCGCCGGTCGTGCTCTTCGCCAACTCGCTCGGCGCCGATCTGTCGATGTGGGCGCCGCAGGTCGAGGCGCTGTCCGGGCGGTACCGTGCGCTGCGCTTCGACATGCGCGGGCACGGCGCTTCCGACGTGCCGCCCGGCCCCTACCGGCTCGAGGATCTGGCGCGCGACGCCCTCGCCCTGCTCGACGCGCTGCGGATCCCCCGCGTCCACTTCTGCGGCCTCTCGCTCGGCGGTGCAGTCGGGCAGTGGCTCGGTATTCACCGGCCGGAGCGGCTCGCCTCGCTGACCCTCTGCGCCACCGCCTGCAGCTTCGGCCCGCGGACGAACTGGGACGAGCGGATCGCGGCGGTCGAACGAGGCGGCGTCGAGGCGATCGCCGACGCGGTGCTCGAGCGCTGGTTCACCCCCGCCTTTCGCGCGCAGCGGCCGGCGGAGCTCGCCCGCTTCCGCGCGATGCTGTGCGCCACCCCGGCCCGCGGCTACGCCGCCGCCGCGGCCGCGGTGCGGGACACCGATCTCTGCGGCGAGCTGCACCGCATCGCGACACCCACCTTGCTCGTCGCCGGCAACGCCGATCCGGCGACCCCGCCCGGCCGGCTCGAGGAGCTGCGCGCCCACATCCCGCGCGCCGAACTGGTCGTGCTCGAGGCCGCGCACATCCTCAATGTCGAAGCGGCCGAAGCCTTCAACCACGCCTTGCTCGCGTTCCTCGAGGAGCAGGAGCGGGCCGCCTTCGGCACCCTCGGCGAGCTCTACGGCCGCGGCCTCGAGATCCGCCGCGCCGTGCTCGGCGACGCCTGGGTCGATCGCGCGCTCGCCCGCACCACCGAGCTCGACCGGTCCTTCCAGGAGCTGCTCACGACCTGGTGCTGGGGGGCGATCTGGGGTCGACCGGGCCTGCCGCGACGGACCCGCTCGCTCCTCAACATCGCCATGTTGGCGGCGCTCGGCCATCACGAGGAGCTCGCCCTGCATCTGCGGGGGGCTCTCCGCAACGGCGTGACGCAGAACGAGATCGCCGAGGTCCTGCTCCAGGTCGCCGTCTATGCCGGCGTGCCGGCCGCCAACAGCGCCTTCCGGATCGCCAAAGAGGTGCTGCACGAAGCCGGTCCGGACCGCGTGCCGGCGGATCGCGCAGCCAAGGAATGAACCCTTGGTAGAGAAACGGCTGCTCGAATCGCGGCCGAGCCGCCCGTTCGGGCCGGAATTCCCGCGATTCGCCCCGTGGCGATGCGGCCTTGATCGGGTTCGCCTCACCTCGTCCACCGCGCCGCGCACAAACTCGTCCACCAATCTGTGGATAAACCGCCATCGAGCCGTCACGAGATCGTCGCCTTCGACCAGACCGGGAGAGCCTTCACGATGACGCCGAGCGAATCGGATCGGCTCAAGCGCATGGCGACGATCGCGAGCTTGGCGGTCGCGATCTCCCTCACCCTCGCCAAGCTCGTGGCCGCGATCGCGAGCGGCTCGGCCGCGGTCCTCTCCTCGCTCGTCGACTCGATGGCCGACATCGCCGCCTCGGCGGTCACCTATCTGGCGGTCCGGATCGCCCAGCAGCCACCCGACCGCCGCCATCGGTTCGGTCACGGCAAGGCCGAATCGCTCTCCGCCCTCGGGCTCGCGGCCCTCGTGACCGGCTCGGCCCTGTTCGTGCTGGTCGAGGCGGCACGACGTCTGTGGGATCCGCAACCCTTGCGCGCGGGCTGGCTCGCGGTCGCGGTGATGCTGCTCTCGATCCTCGCCACCGCCGGGCTCGTCCTCTTCCAGCGCTACGTGATCCGCCGCACGCACTCGCAGGCCATCGCCGCCGATCGGCTGCATTATGCGAGCGACTTCCTCTCCAACCTCGCGGTCCTGGCCTCGCTCCTCCTGGTCGAGCGGCTGGGCTTGCTCTGGCTCGACCCGGTCGTGGCCGTGCTGGTCGCGGGCTGGCTGCTCAAGGCCAGCTGGACGATCGGCCGCCGGGCGGTCGACACGCTCATGGACCACGAGCTGCCTGCCGTCGACCGCGCCCGGATCGAAGCGATCGTGCGCGCCCATCCCGAGGTCGCGAGCTTCCACGACCTGCGCACCCGCGAGGCGGGTGGCGTGCGCTTCCTC
>JANWZN010000150.1 GCA_025054575.1 Geminicoccaceae bacterium
GGCCCCTTCGCCCCGCGCTGGTACCGCGAACGCATGGCCCAGGCCCGGCGCGAAGACCCGAGCCCGCCCGAGCCCGAGCCGTGAGCCTGCATCCCCGCGCCAGGTCCGTGAGACGGGGCGGGCGAGGGGGGTCAGGGCCGGCGCCGACGCTGCTCGGCCTCGTCCCAAGCGAGAAGCGGCTGCAGATCGGGGACGAAGCCCAGACCCTTCTTGGCGTCGGAAGAAACAGCGGTGCGCGAGGTCAGGACGTCGACCACCGCGGGTGCTCGGGCGAGCGCGCGCTCGAGCGCCGGGCGCAGCTCCTCGGGCCGCTCGACCCGTTCGCCATGGGCGCCCAGCGCCCGACCCAGCGCGGCGTAGTCGGCATGCGCGAGCAGCGTGCCGACGACCCGGCCGCCATAATTGGTCTCCTGGTCGAAACGCTCGATGTTCCAGGCGGCGTTGTTGGAGACGACGAACACCGCCCGAGCACCGTGGCGGACCGCGGTGTCGACCTCCATGGCATTGAGCCCGAAGGCGCCGTCGCCGTTGACCGAGATCACCTGCCGGCCGGGGAAGGCGAGGGCGGCGGCGACCGCGAAGGGCACGCCCACGCCGAGGCAACCGAAGGCGCCGGCATCGAGATAGGTCTTCGATTCGAGGCCGATGCGGGCGAAGGAGAGAAGATCGCCGCCGTCGGCGACCGCCACGTGGTCGGGATCGGCGACCGCGCGCAGGGCCGCGAAGATCGCCATCGGGTGGATCTTGCCGTCCTCGCCGAGGCCGGCTGTGGCCGCTGCCCGGGCCGCCGCCGCGGCCCGCTCCTCGTGACGGCGACGCAAGGAGGCGGCCCAGCCGCGGTCGCTCGCGGGCTCGCGATTGCCCGCCCGCTCGAGGATCGCAGCGAGTGCGAGCGCCGGCTCGGCCAACAGCTCGGGATCGCCCCGGCGATTGTCGATGAGCTCGCCCGCGCTGTCCGCGATCCGCACGAAACGGCGGGCGGCGGGGAACACGGCGGGCGAGCCGTAGCCCAGCTGGTAGTCGAGCTTGCGGCCGATGACGAGGACGAGGTCGGCCTCGCTCATCGCCTGGCCGCGCATCGCGCCGACGAAGCCCGGATGCTCGGCGGGCACGAGGCCGCGGCTCTCCTGGGTGTCGAGATAGACGGCACCGGTCGCGTCCAAGAGCCGGACGAGCTCGGCCGAGGCGGCCCGCGCGCCGCGGCCCGTGATCACGAGCGGCCGCCGCGCCGACCAGAGGGCCTCGACCGCCGCGTCCACCGCGGCGGGATCCGGCAACAGGCGGCGCCGCGGCTTGGGCCGCATCCACTCCTCGAGCACGAGGGCTTCGGGCACGCTCGCCCGCAGCACGTCCGTCGGGATCTCGACATAGACCGGGCCCGGCTCGCCCAGATCGCCCATCGCCCGAGCGACCGCCTCGTCGAGCTCGCGGACCACCTGCTCGGGCACGCGCAAGGTGCGGGCGTGGCGGGTCACGGGGCGCAGGATGTCGACGTGCGGGATGTCCTGCAGCGGGCCCATATTGGCCTGCGGCCGCGGCGGGCAGCCGCCGATCAGGAGGACAGGGGCGCGCGCCAGGCCGGCATTGGCGACCGCGGTCACGGTGTTGGTCACCCCGGGCCCGGCCGTGACCATGGCGACGCCCAGGCTGCCGGTCAGCTCGGCATGGGCGTGCGCCATGTGCACCGCCGCACCCTCGTGACGGACGTCGACGATGCGGATGCCGAGTCGGGCGGCGTGGTCCCAGATCGGCTGGATGTGGCCGCCCTGCAGGCCGAAGACGCGGTCGATGCCGCGCGCCTTCAAAAAGCGCGCGATCCAGGCGCTGCAGGCGAGCGGATCGGTGTTGAGATCGAGGACGGGGGTGCGGGGCTCGCTCACGGGGCTCGGCCTCCCTGGCCGGTGGAGGGCGCGGCGGCGCGGACGAGCCGGTCGCGCAGGGCACGATGCTGAATCTTGCCGGTGGCGGTGCGCGGCATCTCGGAATCGGGCAGCACGCTCACCGAGCGCGGCCGCTTGTAGCCGGCGAGGCGCGGCCGTGCCCAGTCGAGAAAGGCCTGCTCGTCGATGCTGGCGCCCGGCTTGAGGACGAGGACGGCATGCACGCGCTCGCCCCAGAGCGGATCCGGCAGGCCCACCACCGCCACGTCCTGGACCGCGGGGTGCGCGGCGAGCACGGCCTCGACCTCGGTCGGGTAGATGTTCTCGCCGCCCGAGATGATCATGTTGCTCTTGCGGTCGACGAGCACGATGTAGCCGTCCGGATCGCGCCGGGCCATGTCGCCGACCGAGCACCATTCGCCCTCGAAGGCCTCGGCGGTCTTCTCCGGGTTCCGCCAGTAGCAATCGAAGGTGTAGGGCGTGCAGGAGAAGAGCTCGCCCACTTCGCCCTCCGGCACCTCGCGGCGCTGCTCGTCGAGCAGCCGGACGGGGGCCGTGCCCACGCATTCGCGGCCGACCGTGCCGAGCTTGGTGAGCTGCTCCTCGGGGTGGAGCATGGTCACCCAGCCGGCCTCGCTCGAGCCGTAGAGTTCGAAGAGCCCGGCACCCTGGAACAGCTCCATGGTCGCGAGCTTGGTCTCGGCCCGCGCCGGGGCGGAGGAGATCATGAGCTTCTTCACACGACCGAGCTCGAGCCCGGCGCGCGCCGCCGCCGGCACCTCCAGCAGCATCACGTACTGGGTGGGCACCAGCGAGGTGAAGGTGACGCCACCTTCGGCAAGGGTGCGCAGGCAATGCTCGGGATCGAAGCTCTTTCGCGAATAGACGAAGGTCGCACCACCGCAATAGGCGAAGGAGCCGAAGAAATTGAGCGAGTTGGCGTGGCACATCGGCATGACGAGAAGGGCCGTGTCGCGCCGGTGCAGCGCGAGCTCGATCTCGGTCACGAGCGCGAGCAGGACGGCGGCCTTGTGGCTCCTGAGCACGCCCTTGGGCCGGCCGGTGGTGCCCGAGGTGTACATGAGCGTCCAGGGGTCGCCGAGTGTCACCTCGACCTCGGGCTCGCGGTCGGCACCGAATGCCACGAGGTCCTCGTAGGCGCGCCAGCCGGCCGGGCAGGGGCGGCGACCGAAATGGATGCGCCGGACCTCGGGCACCGGCAGCTCGGCCAGGACCGGCTCGACCGCACCCAGGAGCTCGTCCTGGACGACGAGGGCCGCGGCCTCCGCGTGCTCGACGATGTAGCGGATCTCCTCGGCCACCAGGCGGAAGTTGATCGGCACGATGACGAGCCCGGCCTTGGCCGTGGCGGCATAGAGTTCGGCCCATTCGAGGCAATTGTAGGCGAGGACGGCGACCCGGTCGCCCTTGGCGAGGCCGAGACCCAAAAGCGCGTTGGCCAGCCGCCGGCTGCGCCCGTTCCAGGTCGCGAAGTCGAGGCTGCGCTCGAGGTCGCGCGCACCCGGGCGGGCCCCGTGAAGACGGGCGTGGACGGCGAGCATCCGGCCGAGCGTCAAGAGCTCCCGCATCCTTGGCCTCCCCGATCCGCTGCGACCCGCGCGGGCGAGGGCCGCGCTGCGCAGCCTTGCGGCCGGGCCGCGGCCTCGTCAAGGAACGGCGGTTGTCCGACGAGGGAGGTGGCGCATGCATCGGCGCAGGCTCGGCCCCGGGCTCGAGGTGGGGGCGATCGGCCTCGGCTGCATGGGACTCTCGGGTCTCTACGGTCCGGCCGACGACGCCGCCTCGGTGGCGCTGATCCGCGCTGCGGTCGAGCGCGGCTGCACGCTGATCGACACGGCCGACATCTACGGCTTCGGCCACAACGAGACGGTGGTGGGCGAGGCGATCCGCCCGCTCCGCGACCGGGTCGTGCTCGCGACCAAGTTCGGCAACATCCGCGACGCCCAGGGCCGCCCCGCGGTCGACGGACGGCCGGAGCACGTCCGGCGGGCCTGCGAGGCCTCGTTGCGGCGGCTCGGGGTCGAGGTGATCGACCTCTACTACCTCCACCGGGTCGATCCGGCCGTGCCGATCGAGGAGACGGTGGGTGCGATGGCCGAGCTCGTCCGCGCCGGCAAGGTCCGCTTCCTGGGCCTCTCCGAAGCGGCGCCGGCCACGATCCGGCGGGCGCATGCGGTCCACCCGATCACGGCCCTACAGTCGGAATGGTCGCTCTGGACGCGCGAGATGGAGGCCGAGGTCCTGCCCACCTGCCGCGGGCTCGGGATCGCGTTCGTGGCCTACAGCCCCTTGGGCCGCGGCTTCCTCTCGGGCACGATCGAGCAGGTGGAAAAGGGCGACCGGCGCGCCGAGCATCCGCGCTTCGCGCCCGCCAACCTCGAGCGCAACCGACGGCTCTTGGAACCGCTGCGCGCGCTCGCCGCCGCCAAGGGCTGCACCCCGGCCCAACTGGCCCTCGCCTGGCTCCTGGCGCAGGGGCCGGACATCGTGCCGATCCCCGGCACCCGCAGGCTCGAACGCCTCGAGGAGAACCTGGCGGCGACGGCGGTGGCGCTCTCGGCCGACGAGGTGGCGGCACTGTCGGCCGCGTTCCCGCCGGGTGCGGCGGCCGGGGCGCGCTACCCCGAGGCGCAGCTCGCCTTCGTCGGTCGGTAGGCGTAGCCGCGCCGATTCTCGCGCGAGCGGCCTCGGCTCGCCGATCGGCAGGACCGCTCAGAGGGGGCGCCCCGCTCGCTCAGCCCCGCAGGAGCCGGCGCAGGTCGGCGCCGGGGTCGGCGAGGAGGTCGGACGGGCAGGCGACGGCGCGCTCGATCAGCCGCTCGGCGAGCCGGATCTCGCGGCCGATCAGGGCCGCAGGCCCGAGTGCCGCGGCCGCCTCCAGCCTGCCCGTGCCGTCGAGCTCGAACCGGACGAGACCGTCCGCGCCGAGCGACCGATGCACGGCGCAGCGCGCGGGGTCGCAGAGGCCCACGATCTGCAGCGAGAGGTCCCATTGGTCCGACCAGAACCAGGGCAGGGCCGCGAATGTTCCCCCCTCGCCGCGCATCACCCGACCCGCGAAGGCGCCTTGATCGCAGGCCATCCGCCAGTTCTCGAAGCGCACCCGGCCGTAGCGCGGATGGTCGATCGCGGCACAGTCGCCCGCGGCCCAGATCGAGGGGTCCGCCGTGCGCAACGTGGAATCGACGAGGATACCGTTGGCACAGGGCAAACCCGCGGTCGCGGCAAGGGCGGTCTCGGGCTCCACCCCGATCGCCGCCACGACGATCTCGGCCGCGAGCAGGTTGCCGTCGGCGAGCCGAACGCCGGCGGGCTCGATCGCCGCGATCTCCGTGCCGAACAGGAACCGGACCCCCTGGCGCTCGTGGCGGGCAACGAGCCGCTCGGCGAGCTCGGCCGGCACCGCACGGCCGAGGGCGCGCGGGGCGAGCTCGACGACCGCGACCTCGAGGCCTCGGCGGCGCAGCGTGCAGGCGAGCTCGAGGCCGATCAGCCCGGCCCCGACGATGGTCGCGCGGGCCCCGGCACGAACGCGGGCATCGATCGCCTCGGCGTCCGCGAGCGTCCGCAGGACGAGCGCTCGACTCGCGCCGGCGACGGCGAGCCGTCGCGGGCGCGCACCGGTCGCGAGCAGCAGGCGATCGTATGCGATCCGCTCGCCCGCTTCCGTCTCGAGCCGCCCCTCGGCCCGGTCGACCGCGACGACGCGGGTCGACAGGCGCAGCTCGATACCGGCCAGGTCGACCGCGACCGGCTTGCGGAAACCGTGCTCGTCGTCGGGTTTGGAGAGCGGCGGCCGCTCGTAGGGCGGCACGGGCTCCTCGGAGAGGAGCAGCACCTCGCCCTCGCCCGCATCGCGCAACGCGGCGGCCGCCCGGGTGCCGGCCTCGCCGGCACCAACGATCACGTAGCGGGTCATCCGCGCCTCCCGGCTCGACTCCTCGGTACGGCCTCAAGGCCCGACCGCGAATGCCCGGCGGAACGCGTCGAGCGCCGCCTCGGGGTCGACCGAGGCCCAGGCCTCGAGGGTGACCGGGCCGGCATAGTCCATGGCGACGAGCGCTCGCGCCACCGCCGGCCAATGGACCTCGCCGGTTCCGGGTTCCGTCCGGCCCGGCACGTCGGCGATTTGCACCTCGCCGATCCAGGGCAGCGCCCGCCGGCAGAGCGCGATCAGGTTCCCCTCGCCGATCTGCGCGTGGTAGAGGTCGAGGTTGAGCCGCAGATTCGGGTGGTTCACCGCGGCGACCAGGGCGAGCGTGTCCTCGGCGCGGGCGAAGGGCACGCCCGGATGGTCGACCGCGGTGTTGAGGTTCTCGAGGGTGAAGGTCACACCTTCCCGCTCGCCGAGCTCGGCCAGACGGGCGAGCGTGTCGCGGGCGGCGAGCCACATGGCGCCGGTCGCGAGCGGCTCGGGGCGCACGGCCCGGCCGGCGCCGTCGAGGCCGGTGCCGTGCAGGTTGAGGTGGCGCACGCCGAGCTGCTTGGCGAAGGGGATCAGCGCCCGGGCGCTCGCGACGAGCTCGGCCGCCCCGTCGGGATCGGCGAGCCGGCCGCGGCGGTAGCCGTTGACGATCGTGAAGCGGGCGCCGCTGCGCTCGAGCTCGGGCAAGTCGGCCTCGTCGCGGTTCCACAAGCCCACCTCGAAACCGAGCTCGGCGAGCCGTGCGCAGCGCCAGCCGATCGGCCGGTCGCGCCAGAGCATCTCGGCGCAGGCTGCGAGGGTGAAGCGCGCCACGGCCTCAGACCTCGACGAGGACTCGGCCGCCCTCGACCCGGGCCGGCCAGGTTCGGAGATCGACACAAGCCGGGCCCATCAACACCTCGCCGGTGCGGCAGTCGAACTGGGCGGCGTGCTTGGGGCATTCGATGACGCCGTCGATCACGAGGCCGCCTGCGAGGTGGACCTTCTCGTGGGTGCAGAGCCCGTCGAGGCAGAACACCTCCTCGCCCGGCCCGCGCACGATCACGAAGGTGCGGCCCTCGTGGTCGAAGCGGCGGGTGCCCTCGGGCTCGATCTCCTCGAGCGCGCAGACGTCGATCCAACGCGGCATGCTCACCCCCGGGAGCGGAGTGCTGCGAGTGCTGCGGATGCGCGAGCGTAGCGGCGCGCGCCGCGGCGGGCTAGCCGGCCGGGACGGCCGATGCCGCGGCCGGCGCGGTGCTCAGCCGCTCGATTTCGGCCTCGAGCCCGGCCATCGCCTCGCCTCCGGCCATGAGATCGGCGATCTCCTCGCGCGAGCGCTCGCCGCGGCCGAAATCGGCCGCCTTGCGGCCG
>JANWZN010000151.1 GCA_025054575.1 Geminicoccaceae bacterium
CATCGTGGTGTTCGGCGCGATCATCGCCTTGTGCACGGGCTCGAGCCAGAAGGCCGAGCAGCAGGAGCACTAAGGGCGCGGCGGCATCTGGCCGAGCTCGGGTAGCGCTGCCACGAGCTCGTCCCATTCGCGGCGCCCGAGGCCGAGGGCCGCGGGATCGACCGGCTCGCCGCGCAACGCCCGGCGGACCGCCTCCCGCGCGCCGGCCGACAATTCGACCGCGTGGCGGCGATAGTCCTCGAAGGCCTCGAAGGCGAGCGGCACCCAGCGGCGCACGATGTCGAGGATCACCTCGGCATAGGCGCGGATCTCGCTCTGGGCGTGCGGATCGGCGCGCAAGCGCAGGAAGTGCAAAAGGTTGTGGAGATCGGTCTTCCAGTACCACTGTGTGTAGGTGGACAGCGGTAGGACCGTGCGGGCGAGCTCGCGGGCGATGCCGAAGCCCTCGATCCCGTCCTCGCTCTCGCCCAAGAGCCGCTCGTAGAGCGTGAAGTCGGTCTCGGCCGCGCGCTTCATGCGGCGGATCACCTCGGCCGCGACATCGGAGGCGAGCGCCCCCTCGCGGCCCTGCTTGTTGGTCGTCGACTGGGCCGCGGTCGCCTGGGCCTCGGGCGCCGGGAGATCGAACAGCCGGGCCTGCTCGGCCGCGGGTGCCTTGCGTTCGACACGGACCAGCTCCAGGAGCTCGCGATCGGGCAAGTAGAACTCGCGGTCGAGGATGGAGTAGCGAGCGGAATATTCGTTGACGCTCGCGGTCCGGTGGCGGATCCACTGGCGGGCGACGAAGATCGGCAGCTTCACGTGCAGCTTGATCTCGCACATCTCGAACGGGCTCGTGTGCCGATGCCGCATCAGATAGCGGATCAGCGCCCGATCGCCGCTCACCTGCTTCGTACCTTTGCCGTAAGAGACGCGCGCTGCCTGCACGATCGCCGCGTCGTCGCCCATGTAGTCGATCAGCCGGACGAAGCCGTGGTCGAGCACCGGCAGGGGCACGCCCAAGATCTCCTCGAGCGCGGGCACGGTCGCCCGCCGCGTGAGATGTTGCTGCGCACGCATCGCCTCGATCTCGGCGAGCTTGTCGGGCTCGAGCCGCATGCCGTCTCTCCGCGTGCCCCCTCGAGGGGCCGTGACGCGCGTTTCTTGGGATGCGCCCGCGGCGCTGTCGAGAGGCGGCGCGGAGGTTGCACTCCCGTGACGACACCCTATATTCGAGCTGCCGGCGCGAGCCGGAGATGGCGATGAACACTGCTCGGAATAGGCGTAGCGGACCCGGGGGCAGAGCCCGGCGCCTCCACCAATCCGAGCCGGATCCCCGCGCTGCGCGGCGATCCGGCCGCACGGGGGCGACTCAGGATCGACGCGCGCAGTAAAGGGGCAGCTTTCGCCCGGCATGGTACCGCCGTTATCGGGCCGAAACCACAAGTGCCAACGACAACCGTCTGGCGCTCGCTGCCTGATTTCGGTTAGGTAAGCGCGGCCCGGGGGGCGCCGGGCAACAGAAGCCCCCCACCTCGATCCCGACCGAGGCGAACAGCGGGACCGGAGCGGGCAAGGGCGCGATGGCGCGAGGGGCGATCGATTACGGGCGCATGGTCGAGCAGGCGCTCAGAACGGTCGTTCGCGACGTGCTGCGTCGCCTGGCGACCGAGGGCCTGCCGCCGCCGCATCACTTCTACATCACCTTCCGAACCGCGGACCCCGGCGTCGAAATGCCGGATTATCTGCGCGAGCGCTATCCGGTCGAGATGACCATCGTCCTCCAGCATCAATATTGGGATCTGGAGGTCGACGACCAGGGCATGGCGGTGACGTTGAGCTTCAACGACGTCCCGCAGCGTCTGCGGATCCCGTTCCACGCGATCAAGGTGTTCGCCGATCCCGGTGCGGAATTCGGGCTGCAGTTCACGCTCGAGCCCGACATCGTACCGCTGCCGGCCCCGGCGGCCGAGAAGAAGCCCGCCGCCGCGGCCAAGCCGGCCGAGGGCGAGCCGCCCGCCGGCGGTGCCGAGATCGTCGCCCTCGATCGGTTCCGCAAGAAATAGCCGCACCGTTCCCGGCGCTGCGGGTCCCGCAGCCGTGCCGCGTCGACAGCCGCGCCGCCCTGCGCTAGGCGGCGCCCGCATCAGCGCGGAGGAGGGGCGATGAGCGGCGAGCGCAACGTGCGCATCGAGACCGACAGCTTCGGGCCGATCGAGGTGCCCGCCGAGCGCTACTGGGGTGCCCAGACCCAGCGCTCGTTGCAGAACTTCAAGATCGGCGGCGAGCGCATGCCGATCCCGCTCGTGCGCGCGCTGGGCGTGATCAAGCTGGCCGCCGCCCGGGTCAATGTCCGCTTGGGCGTTCTCGAGCCGCGGCTCGGCGAGGCGATCGCCCGCGCCGCCCAGGAGGTGGTCGACGGCAAGCTCGACGAGGACTTCCCGCTCGTCGTCTGGCAGACCGGCTCCGGCACCCAGACCAACATGAACGCCAACGAGGTGATCGCCGGCCGCGCCAACGAGCTCCTGGGTGCCGGCCGCGGCGGCAAGAGCCCGGTCCACCCGAACGATCACGTCAACCGCGGCCAGTCCTCCAACGACACCTTCCCGACCGCGATGCACGTGGCGGCGGCGCAGGAAGTGCACCATCGGCTCCTGCCGGCCCTCAACCATCTGCACGCGGCCCTCGCCGGCAAGACCAAGGCATTCGCCGATATCGTCAAGATCGGCCGGACCCATCTCCAGGACGCGACACCGCTGACCCTGGGGCAGGAGTTCTCGGGCTACGCGCACCAGGTGGCGATGGGGATCGAGCGGATCCGCACCACCCTGCCGCGCGTCTTCGAGCTCGCCCAGGGCGGCACCGCGGTCGGCACCGGGCTCAACGCCAAGAAGGGGTTCGCCGAGGCGGTGGCAGCCGAGATCGCCCAGATCACGGGCCTGCCCTTCGTGACCGCCCCCAACAAGTTCGAGGCGCTGGCGGCGCACGACGCGCTCGTCGAGCTGTCGGGGGCGCTCAACACCCTGGCCGTGAGCTTGACGAAGATCGCCAACGACATCCGGCTCCTGGGTTCGGGGCCGCGCTGCGGGCTCGGCGAGCTCAGGCTACCCGAGAACGAGCCCGGCTCCTCGATCATGCCGGGCAAGGTCAACCCGACCCAGGCCGAGGCGCTGACGATGGTCTGCGCGCAAGTGATGGGCAACCACGTCGCGGTCACCGTGGGCGGGCTGCAGGGCCATCTCGAGCTCAACGTCTTCAAGCCCCTGATCGCTTACAACGTCCTCCAGTCGATCCGGCTTCTGGCCGATGCCGCCCGCAGCTTCGCCGACAATTGCGTGGCCGGGATCGAGGCCAATCGCGAGCACATCCGCAAGCTCGTCGAGCAGAGCTTGATGCTGGTCACGGCGTTGGCCCCCAAGATCGGCTACGACGCCGCCGCCAAGGTCGCCAAGAAGGCGCACGCCGAAGGCACCACCCTCAAAGAAGCGGCGCTCGCCCTCGAGCTCGTCACCGCGGAAGAGTTCGAGACGATCGTCCGCCCGGAGACGATGCTCGGGCCGTCCGACTGAACGACGCGCGAGGGGCTCAGGGGCGCGGCGCGAGGGGAGCGGCTCGGGAGGGCGGCTCCCCGGGCTCGAGCCTGTGCAGGCGGTCGGGCGGGCCCACCCAGCGGACGGCTCGGGGCGGATCGCCGGGCTCCTCGATCGCCACCTCCAGGATCCAGGCGGCGAGATCGAAGCCCAAGCGGGCCGGCCGCTCGCCCCGCCCCGGCCACTCGAGCAGCAGCTCTCGGGCCCGGGCGATGCCGCGCTCGAGCGTGAACGGACCGCGCACCAAGGCGGGCGCGCCGGGCTCGATCGGCAGCCCGTCGGTCGAAAACTCGCGCAGCGTGATCGCGCCACGGCCCGTGAGGTTGGCGACGAGCTCCCAGAGCGAGCGTCCCTCGCTCGCCGCTTCGAGCTCGAGATCGAGGATGCCGCCCGCTGGCTCGCCGGCCCGTAGCGCCCCGGCGAGCTCGGGCAGGGCGGCCGTGGCGAGCGAGAGCGCGCCTTCGAGCCGTGCGGCGTCGCGGCCGAGCTCGGCCAACAGGCGCCCGCGCAGGCGGCCGCGGGCGAGCGGCAGGTCGATCTCGTCGAGGGCCACCGCCGATCCGGCCAGGGCGAGCTTGGCGCCGCCCGGCCCGAGCGGGGTGCCGTCCGCGCTCTCGAGCGCGAGCGAGAGGGCGAGGTCGAGGTCGAGGGGCGGCAGGATCGCCGGGCCGAAGGGTTGCCGCGGCCAGGCTCCGGGCCAGCTCCGCAAGGGGCCGCGCGGCAGGCCCGAGAGCGGCTCGGCGATGCGGTAGAGCTCGGCGAGGCTGGCCGCGTCGAGACGTTCGAGCGCGAGCTCGCCGCGCAGGACCGGGACCGACAGACCCTCGACCAGGTCGAGCTCGGCGCGGCCGCCGATCCGGCCGAGCCCGAGCCGGCCGCCGATCCGCCAGCCCTCGGCATGGTACCGCACCGCCTCGGCGGCGAGCGAAAACCGACCGGCCAGGCCCGGCGCGAGCGGGCCCTGGGTGCCGAGCCGGGCGAGCAGGGCCGCGCTGTCGGCGATCTCGACGCGGGCCTCGATGCGATCGGCGGCGAGGCCGTCCGCGCGCAAGGCGGCGGTGAACCCTGCGCTGCCGTCCGGGCCTTCGAGCCCGGCCTCGAGGCGCCGGCCGTCGGCGCCGCCCGAGAAGGAAGCGCGGCCTCGGATGGGGCCCTCGAGCAGCAGGAAGGCCAGGGGATCGAGGCCCAGCGCGCGGCCGAACCGCCCGGGCTCCGCGATCGCGAGCTCGGCGTCGAGCGCGCTCGCGGGACCGGGGCCGAGCGTTCCGACGAGACGCGCCGTGGCCCCGCCGAGCTCGCCCAGCGCGAGCTCGTCGAGCCGCAAGCGCCCCTCGGCGAGCTCGCCCTTCAAGACGACCCGCTCGGCCCGCGAGCCCCGCCAGGCCAGTCGATCGAGCGCGAGATCGACCTCGACCTCCGCCGTGGCCGGTGGTCCCGAAACGAGCCAGTCGCGCAGCGTCGCGGCCGCGGCGCCGTCGAGCCAGGGGTCGAGGACCAGCCGGTCGATGCGACCGCGGAGCACGAGCCGCGGGGGCGGGCCCGCGAGGACGGCGAGGCTGCCGCGCAAGGTCGCGGCCGCGAGCCGGATCTCGGCCTCGGCCAAGCTCGCGCCCTCGGGTTCGAGCCGCAGCGTCCCGCTCGCCGCGAGCGGCCCGAGCCGCGCCGTCCAGGGTTCGACCGGCACACCGAGCCAGCGCAGGCCGGGAGCCGGATCCTCCGCCCGCAGCGCCAGCCGGCCACGCCAGGTCGGACCCGCGGGCTCGCGCGTGCGGCGGCCGGTGAGTTCGAGATCGCCCGTGCCCGGCAACTCGGCCTCGAGCCGCTCGAGGTCGACGCCGCCGTCGGCGGAAAGGCGCAGCTCGAGCCGCAGCCGGCGCAGCTCCTCGCCCGCCCGGACGAGGCTGCCGATGCGGATCGCCACGGTGCCCTCGAGCGCTTCGGGCGGCTCGGCCCACAAGAGCGGCAAGGCACGTGTCGGGACGACATCGGCGGGCAGCTCGAGGCGGTTCGACTCGAGCGCGAGCGCGAAGCTCGGGCTCGGCGCGGAGCCGAGCCGGAGGCTGCCCGAGAGCTCGCCGGCCGGGGTGGCGAGCCGCAAGGGCTCGATCTCGATCCGCGCCGGATCGGCGCGGACCCGACCGCGGGCGGCGAGCGCGCCGATCCGCGGGATCCGTGCTGCGAGCTCCGCACCGCCCAGTTCGGCCAGGTGGCGGGCGAGCTCGCTCGTATCGGCTGCGAGCTCGAGCTCGCCCTCGGCCCTGAGCCCGGCCGGGTTGAAGCCGATGGCACCGCGCCAGCCGAGCCGTGCCGCGCCCTCGCCGCTGCCGAGGCCCAACCGCAGTGCCAGCGGCAGCGGGCCCGAGCCGACCGGCCGCAGCTCCGCCGAGAAGGTCAAGGGCTCGCCGCGCCAGCGGCCGCCGCCACCGAGGGCGAAAAGGCCACTCTCGGCCTCGCGCGCGGCCTCGGCATTGATCGCAACGAGCTCGATCGGGCTCACGAGGCGCGGGTCGCGCCGCGACAGCCGGCCGTCGACGATCGAGAGCGAACCGATCGGCGAGTCCGGACCGCGCAGGCCCGCGAAGGCGGCGACGAGCGCGACCGGGTCGGGAGCCCGAGGGAGAACGAGCCGCGGGCGAACGAGCCGAACCTCGCGCAGCTCCGGTGCCAGGCCCAACAGGCCCGCGAACCCGATCAGGGCGTCGACGCGTTCGATCGCGAGGAAGGGCTCGCTCGCGATGCGCGGATCGCCGATCGCGACCTCGGCCACGGAGAGCCGCGGCTCGGGCAGAAGCGTGAAGCTGGTGGCACCCCGGACACGGACGGGGCGGCCGGTCGTCGCCTCGAGCCGCTCGAGCAGCCGGGCGCGGACGGCCTCGCCGTCGAGCAGCCGCGGTGCCAGGAAGAGCGCGGCCGCGAGCGCGAGCGCGAGGCCGACCAGCGCCAGAACGAGCGCGCGGCGCATCCTCCGCCGGCTCCGGGGGGCCGCGGCCCACCCCTCACTCCTCGCCTCCCGCGCCCGAGGGGTGCGGCCGGGCCCGCCGCTCTTCGGGCAGGGCGCGCGGCGTGCGGGCGCGCGGATGGTGCGCGCCGTGGACCGCCAGAAGCCGCGCCGCGTCGACCCGGGTGTAGATCTGGGTGGTCGACAAGCTGCGGTGGCCCAAGAGCTCCTGAATCGCGCGCAAATCGGCGCCGTCGCTCAAGAGATGGGTGGCGAAGCTGTGCCGGAGCGCGTGCGGCGTGGTAGTTTCGGGCAGGCCGAGAGCCTGTCGCAACCGGCGCACCGAGGCCTGGACGACCCCCTGGTTCAAGGCACCGCCGCGGGAGCCGCGAAAGAGCGGCGCCTCCGCCGCGAGCGGGAAGGGGCAGGCCGCCACGTAGGCGGCGAGTGCTTCGGCGACCGCCGGCAGGATCGGCACGAGCCGCTCGCGGCCGCCCTTGCCGCGGACGCGCAAGCTTCGCAGTGCCGCGGGCTCGGTGCCGAGATCGGCGCGGGTGAGCGCGAGCGCTTCGCCGATCCGCAGGCCCGCCCCCCACAGCAGGAGCAGAAGCGCGCGATCGCGCGCGACGAGCCAGGCGGCGCGGGCGGGCGCGCGCACCG
>JANWZN010000152.1 GCA_025054575.1 Geminicoccaceae bacterium
GAGCGGCGCGGGCAAGGCGGAGGGCTCGTCAACGCGGCGCGCCCTCTTTCCCCGATACGCGTCACAGCCGGCCGGTGAGGGCGATGCGGAGGATGTGGCGATCGTAGTCGGCGCCGCGCGCGTCCGAATCGCGGGTCGCGAACTCGTAGCCGCCGTCGAGGCTCAAGTTGCGGTTCAAGAGGTAGCGGGCGCTCGCCCGGGCGCGGAAGGTGTGGTCGGTCCGATCGATGCCCTCGAAATCGTCGCGCTGCAAACCGAGCCGGCCGATCAGGATGAGGTTGCGCAAGAGTTCGTGCTGGACCTCGACCCCGGCCGTGCTGCGCAGGTTGCCGGAGGCGCCGAACTGGGTCGTCTCGACGATGGCACTCGAGGCATCGAACAGGATGCTCGTGAGCGTGGTCACGTTCCAGGTGAGATTGACCGCCGCACCCGGGCCGTTGATGTCGTCGAGATCGCCATCGTCGTAATCGCGGCGGATGAAGCCGACGCTCGCCTCGCCGAACAACAGGCCGGTGAAGTCGATCGCGGTACCGACACTGATGCCCCAGCCGGTCGAATCCTGTTCGAAGCCGGCATTGTCGCGGTTGCGGTCGTATTTCGTGATGCTGTAGTCGCCCTGGACGAAGACGTCGAAACGCGGCGAGATCTCGTAGCCCACCCGCAGATCGATGCCGTAGGTGTTGCGGTCGCGGACGTCCTCGTCGAAATTGCCTTCGATGTAGTCGAGCCGCCCGATCGAGCCGCCGATCACGCCGAAGACTCTCGTGAACTCCTTGCGATAGGCCAGCCGAGCGAGCCCGTCGAAATACTGCCTGATGTCGCCGGCCCGCGTCGATTCGGGATCGTCGCGACCCTCGTGGCGGCGGGCCAGGCTGAGCGAGCCGTTGAGCACGTCGCTGCGGGTGATGTCGAGGCGACCGTCCACCGACGCGCCGAAATCCTGGTAGTTGTTCTCGTCGAATTCCTCGTACAGCGCAAAGTCACCGAACGCGGTGAGGTTCAGCGCGTGGCGCGACCACTGGCTGTTGATGCTGAGCCCGGGGCGGATCAGGAGGCCGAAATCGTCTTCCTCGTTGTTCTCGGTGGCGAAGACGTTGCTGTCGTACTCGAGGCCCAGCTGCAGGCGCGGAAAGATGAGGAAGCCGCCGGCGCGGATGCCGAGCGGATCGAACTGCGGCCGCCGCCGCTCCTCCACGGTGACGTTGGGCGACGGCTCGGGTGCCTGCTGCTGGGCCAGTACCGAGGGCGCCACGAGGCTCGTGCCGAGCAGCGCCAGAACCCCGATCCGCGGCAGCCGAGCCATCGCCTGTCTCCCTCTGGTTGATAGGATTTCGACAGCGCCGGATCCCGGCGACACCCGGGTTGATAGTCGAGCCCGAGGCGCGCGGTAAACCCGAACGCGCACGACGGGCGCGCCCTCCGCGGCTTGCCGGCGCGGTCGGCCGAGCGCTGTCGCGCGCGGGCCACAGCGCGGCCCTGGCGCGATCCGGCCGCCGGCGCCACTTCTTCGAGGGTGCGCTCGCGCGTCGCGCGAGAACGCTCGGAGGCCCCGTGCTACGCCGCCTGTTCCAGCGCCGTTCGCGAGAGGAGGCCGCGCGACCCGTGCTCGCGGGGCGAGCCCCAGCGGTGCCGACCGGCACCCGCCTCTACGCGATCGGCGACGTCCACGGCCGGGTCGACCTGTTGCGCGAGCTCGAGAGCCTGATCCTCGAGGACCTGGCCGCGGCCCGCGCGCCGGTGCGGCCCTACCTCGTCACGATCGGAGATTACGTCGACCGCGGCTTCGAGAGCCGCCAGGTGCTCGACCATCTGATCCGCAACCCGCTCGACGGCTTCGCCCGGGTCCTCCTGCTCGGCAACCACGATCGCTGGCTCTTGGACTTCGTCAACGGCGCCCCGGTCGGCGAGGCCTGGCTCGCTTACGGCGGCGATGCCACGCTCGCGAGCTACGGGGTCGCACTCGATCGCACGCTGCCCGAACCCGAGCGGCTCGAAGCCGCGCGTGCGGCACTGCTCGAGCGCTTCCCCGACGAGCATCGCCGGCTGCTCGAGGAGCTCGAGCTCGGCTTCGGCTTCGGCGACTACTTCTTCTGCCACGCCGGCATTCGCCCGGGCGTGCCGCTGCACGCCCAGGAGGAGGCCGATCTGTTGTGGATCCGCGAACCCTTCTTGAGCTATTCGGGCGAACACGAGAAGATCGTCGTCCACGGCCACACCGCCGAGAACGAGCCGGTCGTGCGCCACAACCGAATCGGGATCGACACCGGCGCGTGCTGGACCGGCAGGCTGACTTGCCTCGTCCTCGAGGGCACCGAGTATCGCTTCTTGTCGACCGGCCGACCCGGCGGACCGTGACCGAGCCGCAACGCCCTGCGGTTGCGGCCTGCCGGGCCTCTCTTTAACTCCTCTGCTCATGCCGAGGTCCGCCCTCTCCGCGCTCTGCTTGGTCGTGGCCCTGCTCGCCGCCCTCGCGATGGCGCAGGCCCGCGCCCAGCCCGCCCCGGGCACCGCGACCGGGCCCGCGACGACGACCACGGCCGAGCCGAGCGCTGCCGAGCTCGACGCGCTCTTGCGCGCCCTCGAGGACCCGGCCGAGCGGGCCATCCTGGTCGCGCGCCGGCGCGCCCAGCGCGAGGCGATGGCCGAAGCGCCGCCCGCGCCGCCCCCCCCAGCCGACCCGCTCGAGCTCGCGAGCCGGCTTCTGGTCGAACGGCTCGATGCGCTGACCCGCGCGCTCGCGAGCCTGTGGGCGCTGCTCGGCCAGCTGCCGCAGCTGGGCGACTGGTTCGCCTACCAGCTCGACAACGAGTTTCGCCGGGCGCTCTGGCGCAACGTCGCGGTCGGGATCGCCCAGGCGCTGGGTGCGGGGGCGCTCGTCGGCTGGCTTCTCGGGCGACTTCTCCACAGCCGGCGCCCGAGGGCACCGCGCACGCCGCTCGCGCGTCTGGGCGCGGTCGCGATCGACCTCGCTCCGGCCACCGTCTTCGCGCTGATCGCCGGGGCCATCCTCGATCTCGGCGCCTTCCTGCCGGCGACCGCCCGGGTCGGCTGGCTCCTGGTCGCGGCCATTCTGGTCGATCGGGTCGTGAGCGTGGCGGCCACCCATCTGGCCCTCGCCTTGGGCGAGCCCGAGGGCACCCGCGGCCCGGGGCCGCTCGCCGGCACCTTGCGCGCGCTCGTGCGGATCGCCCGGCTCGTGATCTACGGCTGGACCACGCTTCTGGTCGCCGGCCGGCTCGGCCTGCCGCCCGATCTCTTCGACGTCGGCACGAGCTTCTTGACCCTGCTCGTGGCCGGCGCGCTGAGTGCTGTCGTCCTCTGGCGCCGCTCGGTGCTCGAAGACGGGGTGCGCGCCCTGGGCCGCTGGATCGAGACCGATTATCTGCGCCGGCTGCTCTTGCTCGAGCTCGTCGCCGGCTCGATCCATCTCTGGCTCCTGGCGCTGATCTGGCTCAACGCCGCCCTGCTCGTCCTGGGCCTCGGCTACGGTCCGGCGCGAGCGACGCTCGCGAGCCTCGCGATACTGCTTCTGGCCCATCTCGTCCTGACCTGGCTCGAGCGGCCGCCCGCGGCACCCGCCGGGGCCGGCGAGCCCGAGGAGCCGGCCGAGGCGTCTCGGCCCAGGACCCCGCTCGCGACCCGGCTGGCCAAGGGTGCGGTCAAGCTCGCCACCCTCCTCCTTCTGCTCGAGGCCTGGGGGGTCGGGCTCTTCGCCTGGCTGGCTACGGTCGAGGGCCGCGCGGCGGCCGAGAAGGCGCTGCGCATCGCCCTCGTGCTCCTCGTCTGCTGGCTCGCTTGGCGGCTCGCCTCCTGGTGGATCGGCGGCGTCATCGCCGCCCGCGACGCCGACGGCAACGTGCTCTACGACAATCGCACCCGCACCGCGGCGGCGATCGCGCGGAGCGTCATCGTCGTCGTGCTGGCGCTGATCGCGATCACCACCACGCTCACCGAGCTCGGGGTCCAGACCGCCCCGCTCTTGGCCGGCGCCGGCGTGGTCGGCCTCGCGATCGGCTTCGGCTCGCAGCAGCTCGTCCGCGACATCATCAACGGTTTGTTCATCCTGTTGGGCGATACGATCCGGGTCGGCGACGTGGTCGAGGTCGGCGGCAAGTCGGGCGTGGTCGAGGCGATCAGCATGCGGACGGTGACGCTGCGCTCCTACAACGGGGACGTCCACACCATCCCGTTCGGAACGATCGACCGGGTGACCAACATGACCCGGGATTTCTCCTTCTGGGTGCTGGACGTGCAGGTCTCGTACCGCGAGAACGTCGAGCGGGTGGTCGGAGTGCTCCACGAGCTCGACGCCCAGATGCGGCGCGAATGGCCCTGGCGGCGGCTGATCCTGGCACCGCTCGAGATCGCGGGCGTCGACCAGCTCGGCGAGAACGGGGTGGTGATCCGCGGCCGGATCAAGACCCGCCCCGGCGAGCAGTGGCGGGTCGGCCGCGAGCTCAACCGCCGGATCAAGCGGCGGTTCGACGAGCTCGGCATCGAGATCCCCTTCCCGCAGCGCACCGTCCACATCCGCACCGAGCCGGCCGCCGCCGCGACCGCGCCCGAAGGATCGGTGCAAAGCGAGGAGCGGCGATCGCGCGCGAGCGCCCGTGGCTGAGCCCGATGCCGGCGCCGGGCGCCCGATCGCCGCGCGCCTGGCGCTCCTCCTGCTCGTCCTCCTGCTCGCCGCGTGCGGCCGCGCCGGGGGGGACGGCCTCGCCGACCTGTTCTTCGCCGAGGAGGCCGGTCCGCGCCTGCCGTACGAGGTCCGCTTCGAGGGGCCGCTCGACGCCGAGCTTTTAGCCGCGCTCGAAGCCGCCTCGACCGCCGTGCAGCAGCAAGAGCGGCCGCCGGCCGACGAGCTGCAGCTCGCACGGCGCGCCGAGCGCGATTTGCCGCGGCTCGAAGCGGCGCTGCGCGGCCTCGGCTATTACCGCAGCCGCGCCGAGGTCCGGGTCGAGCCCGTGGCACGGCCGGCCGAGCCCGCCCGGCGGCCCGGCTTCGACGAGCCACCCGCGGGGGCGCCACCGCCGAGCGGCCCGGCCGCACGGGTCGTCTTCCTGGTCGAGCCCGGACCGCGCTACCGGCTCGACGAGCGGCGGATCGAGATCGACGGCCCGGCGCACGGCTTCGTCCCGCCGCGCCCCGGTCAGTTGGGGCTGGACCGCGGCGAGCCGGCGATCGCCCAGAAGGTGCTCGACGCCGAGGCCGCCCTCGTCCGGGCCGCGCAGGAGGCGGGCCACGCCCTGGCCCGCGCCGGCCCGCGCTCGGTCGTGGTCGACCACGACCGGCAGACGATGGAGGTCACGCTGCGGATCGAGCCGGGCCCGGTGGTCCGCTACGGTCCCGTTCGCTTCGAGGGCGGCGAGGGCATCGCCGAGCGCTATCTTCGGCGGCTCGTGCCGGTCGAGGAGAACGCCCGCTTCGACCCGCGCCACCTCGAGCGCGGCCGCGACGCTCTGGCCGCGAGCGGGCTCTTCTCGGCGGTCAGGCCGCGGCCGGCCGAGAAGCTCGATCCCGACGGCCGCTTGCCGGTCACCTTCGAATTGGTCCAGCGCAAGCACCGCTCGATCGGCGGCGGGGTCGGCTACGTCACCGACGAGGGACCGAACGTCCGGGTGTTCTGGGAGCACCGCAACATTCTCGGCGCCGGGGAACGATTCCGCGCCGATGCCGGGGTCTCGCCGATCCGGCAGAGTGCGGAAGCGAGCTTTCGCAAGCCGGCCTTCCTGGTCCGCCGTCAGGCCCTGGTCGCCAACGCCGTAGCACTCGCCGAGAGCCTCGACGCCTACGACGGCCGCTCGCTCAAGCTCGCCGCTGGCGTCGAGCGTCGCTTGCGCCGCCAGCTCGAGGGTGCGCTCGGTGTCGCCTACCGCTTCGCCGACATCGAAGACCGCCGGGGCCGCGAGCGCTTCGCGCTCCTCTCGCTGCCCGCCTGGCTCGCCTGGGACGGATCGGACGATCTGTTCGACCCGAGCCGGGGCGCCCGCTTGCGGGCCGAGGCGGCCCCTTACGCCGACACGCTCGGCCTCGGCACCCGCTTCCTCAAAGGCCGTCTCGTCGCCACCGCCTACCATCCGATCTGGAACCGCCCGCGGCTCGTGCTCGCCGGCCGGGCGGCAACGGGCTCGATCGCCGGTGCGGAGCGCGACGTCGTGCCGGCCGACGAGCGCTGGTACGCCGGCGGCGGTGGCTCGGTCCGCGGGATCCCGTTCCAGAAGGCGGGCCCGCTCGATCGCCACGGCGATCCGGTCGGCGGCCGCTCGGTCCTCGAGCTGTCGGCCGAACTGCGGCTCAACCTCACCGAACAGCTGGGCCTCGTGGGTTTCATCGACGGCGGCAACGCCTTCGTCGACCCGATCCCGGATCTGGGCGGCGGCTTGCGCTGGGGTGCAGGCCTCGGCCTGCGCTACGCCACCCCGGTGGGGCCGTTGCGCCTCGACGTCGCGGTCCCGATCGACAAGAAGCCCGAGGTCGACGACCCGTTCCAGCTCTATCTGAGCCTGGGCCAAGCCTTTTGAGGCGACCTCGAGCGGCCGCGTCGCCGATGAACCGCCGCCTTCGCCCGGGCCGGCCTCGCCGCCGACGCCGGCTCGGGCTAGACTGTCGAACGTGGGGCTGCGTCCCCCGCTTCCCCGACTGGAACGGTGCCGGAACCAGCCGATGCTCGCCCGCCTCGCCCGCATCCTGGCCGTCCTCGGCCTCGCGCTTTTGCTCGTGCTCGTGGCCGCGTTCGGCTTCGTCCAGACCGGCTTCGCCCGCCAGCAGATCGAAACCGCGCTCGAGCGCAGCCTCGCGGGCCAGGGCCAGAAGGCCGAGGTGAGCGGGCTCGGCGGGCTGTTGCCGTTCGCCGTCCGGCTCGAGCGGCTGCGGCTGTCGGACGATCGCGGCACCTGGCTCGAGGTCGACAGAGCACACGCCGATCTCGCCCCGACCGCCCTGCTCGCCGGCCGGGTCGAGGTCCGCGAGCTCGGCGCCGAGCGGATCGCCCTCGAGCGGCTGCCGCAGGCCCCGGCCGCGGCCGAGCCGGCGCCGGCCGTGGGAGTGCCCGAGCTGCCGACCCTGCCCGAGAGCCTGCCGCCCGTCCGCATCGAGCGGCTCGCCGTGCCGCGCCTCGAGCTCGGCGCCC
>JANWZN010000153.1 GCA_025054575.1 Geminicoccaceae bacterium
GGAAGCCGACCGTGTCGAGAGCGCGCTCGCCCGGGCGCTCGGCCTCGCCCCCGGCGCGGAGCTCGTCGTGCGCCCCGCCCCGGGCGGGCTCGTGGTCGAGGCAACCCGCCCGCTCGACCGCGGCGCGGTCGAGGCGGCCCGTTCGGGCGAGCTCGCTCCCCGCGCGACGAGCGAGCAAGTGGGTGCGAAGCCCCTGGCTCCCGGGGCACGGCCCTGAGCGGTGGGCGCGCCGGCCGCCTCAGGCCGGATCCACGACCTTGCCGGGATTGAGGATGCCTTTCGGGTCGAGGGCCGCCTTGAGCCGGGCCATGAGCGCGATCTCGGCAGGGCTGCGAGCATGGCCGAGCCAGGCCTTCTTGAGCGTGCCGATCCCGTGCTCGGCCGAGATCGTGCCGCCGTGCGCGCGCACGAGCCCGTAGAGGATCTCCGTCACCGCTTCGTAAGGCTGCTCGGCCACCCCCGGCACGTGGACCACCACGTGCAGGTTGGAATCCCCTAGATGGCCGAAGAAGACCGCGACCGTGCCGGGAAAGCGCGCCTCGAGTGCCGCCTCGGCCTCGCGCGCGAAACGCTCGGTCGCCCCGATCGGCAGGCCCAGATCGTAGCCGAAATGCGGGCCGATGATCCGGTTCCATTCGGCCACCGCATCCCGGATCGCCCAGAAGGCCTTGACGTCCGCCCGGCTCTGCGCGACCGCGGCATCGGCGAGCACCCCCGCTTCCAGCATCCGCTCGAGAAAGGCCTCGAAGCGCGGGGCGTCGAACCGCTCCTCGGTTCCCTGGGCCTCCAAGAGCACGTAATAGCCGTGCCGGCCGGAAAGCGGCGGCCGCACGCCCGTGGCATGGGCCAAGATCAAGTCGTAGAAGCGCGGCCACATCACCTCGAAGGCCGAGAGGAGCGGGCCGAGGCCGGCACGCGCCTCCTCCAGAAGCCGCACGACCGAGGCGAAGTCGCGAAGCCCGCAGAAGGCGGCGGTGGTGAAGCCCGGCAAGGGCCAGAGGCGCAGCACGGCACGGGTGATCACCCCCAGCGTCCCCTCCGAGCCCAAGAAGAGCTGCTTGAGATCGAAGCCCGCGTTGTTCTTGATCATCTTGTTGAGGTTCGAGACCACCGTGCCGTCGGCCAAGACGACCTCGAGCCCGAGCACCATCTCGCGCGCCATGCCGTAGCGGATGACCCGGTTGCCGCCGGCATTGGTCGAGAGATTGCCGCCGATCGCACAGGAGCCGCGCGCCCCGAGATCGAGCGGCACGAGAAAGCCGGCCTCTTCCGCCGCCTTTTGCACCAGCTCGAGCGGCGTCCCGGCCCGAACCGTCATCGTCGCCATGGCCGGGTCGATCTCCTCCACACCCGAAAGCCGCTCGAGCGAGAGGACGACCGCGCCGGGCGACGGCCGCGCCCCGCCGCACAAGCCGGTGAGCCCGCCCTGCGGCACGACCGGCACGGAAAGCTGGTGGCAGACCCGCAGCGCCGCGGCGACCGCCTCGGTGCTGCGCGGCCGCACGAGGGCCACGGGCAGGACCGGGCCGAGCCCGCTCCAGTCGGTGCGGTTGCGCTCCGGGATCGCCGCACCTACGAGCACCTCGCCCGGCCCGAGTGCCGCCTCGAGCGCCCGCACGATCTCCATCGAGCTCCTCCCGGCCGACCGCCCGGCGCGATCCAGCACGCTCGGCCGCCCACGTCCAGCCGAGCCCGGTGCTGGCCGGGACTGCGGCGGCGGCGACACGCGGAAGCGCGGCCGATGGTAGCATCGGTTCCGGGTCGCGGCGGCGACCCTTATATGAGCGATCGCTGATAAACAGCCGCCGATCCGACGGAGGCCCCATGCGCGCCGCCCCGCTGTTCGCCCTCCTCCTGGCTCTCCTCGCCCCGCGCGCCGATGCCGAGGAACCGTTCGTCGCCACGACGCGGCTCGTCGAGGATCGCAAGGCCGTCTTCGCCACGGTCGAGAGCGTGCGCGAGGTCGAGGCCCGCACCCGCATCGCCGGCACGCTCGCCAAGCTGCTGGTGCGCGAGGGCGACCGGGTCGAGGCCGGGGCCTTGTTGGCCGAGGTCGAGGACAAGAAGCTCGCCCTCGAGCTCGCCGCGATCGACGCCCGGCTCGATGCGCTCGCGGCCCAACGCCGGCAGGCCGCCCAGGACCTCGAGCGGGCGCGCGCGCTGCGCGCCCAGGGTGCCGTGCCGCAGGCCCGGCTCGACGACGCCCAGGCCGCCTTCGACGTGCTCGAGGCGCAGATCGCCGCCACCCGCGCCGAGCGCGCGGTGGTCGAGGAGCGGCGCCGGGAGGGCCGCGTGCTCGCGCCGCAGGCCGGCCGGGTGCTGGCCGTGCGCGGCACCGAGGGGGCGGTGGTGATGCCCGGGGAGACCGTGGCCCGGCTCGCGACCCGGACCTACGTGCTGCGCCTGCGCCTGCCCGAGCGCCACGCCCGCTTCATGCGCGCGGGCGATCCGGTCGAGGTCGGCGCCCGCGGCCTCGCCGACCGGCCGGATGCGGTGCTCGGCACCGGCAGGCTCACCCTCGTCTATCCCGAGCTGGAGGCCGGCCAGGTGGTGGCCGATGCCGAGGTCGAGGGGCTCGGCGATTTCTTCGTGGGCGAGCGGGTGCGCGTCACCATCGCCGCCGACCGGCGCGAGGCGATCCTCGTGCCGCAAGCGCTGGTCCGCCGCGCTCCGGGGGTGGATCTCGTCCGCCTCGAAAGCGGCCTCGAGGTCCCCGTCCAGCGCGGGGCCGCGCGGCTCGTCGACGGCACGCCCATGGTCGAGATCCTGAGCGGCCTTCGCCCGGGCGACCGCCTCCTGCCGCCCGGACCCGCCGCTAGCGCGGCCGCTGGACCCGAGGCGACGGGAGCCGGTCGATGAGCCTCGGCATTTCCGGGCATCTCGCGCGGACCTTCATCCGCTCGCCGCTCACGCCCCTTTTGCTGTTCGCCGCGCTCGCGGTCGGGCTGATCGCGCTCTTGGCCCTCCCGCGCGAAGAGGAGCCGCAGATCTCGGTGCCGATGGTCGACGTCTACGTCCGCGCCGACGGGCTTTCGGCGGCGGATGCGGTCGAGCTCGTCACCCGGCCTCTCGAGCAGATCTTAGAAGGCATTCCCGGCGTCGAGCACGTCTACAGCCGCACCGAGGACGATCAGGTCCTCGCCACCGCCCGCTTCTTCGTGGGCACCGATGCCGACGATGCGATCCTGCGCGTGCACGAGAAGCTGCGCGCCAACTGGGACCGGATCCCGCTCGGGATCCCCGAGCCGCTCGTCGTGGGGCGCGGGATCGACGACGTGGCGGTGGCGGTCGTGACGCTCCACGCGATCGGCGAGGCGATCGGCCGGGTCGACGACGCGGCTCTCTTCGAGCTCGCCGACCGGCTGCTATCGGAGTTCGTCAAGATCGACGAGGTGGGCCTCACCTACATCGTGGGCGGGCGGCCCAACGAGATCCGCATCGAGCCCGATCCCGAGCGCCTGGCGCTGCACGGGATCACGTTGAACCAGCTGGTCGACAAGCTCGAAGGCGCGAACCGCTCGTTCGCCGCCGGGGCGATGCGCGCGGGCGGCAAGAGCCTAGCCGTCCAGGTCGGTGCGACGCTGCAGACCGTCCCCGAGATCGCACTCCTGGTCTTGCGCGCCCGCGACGGGCGGCCGGTCTATCTGGGCGACGTCGCGAGCGTCGCCGTCCTGCCGCGGCCCGAGGAGAGCCGGGTCTGGCGGCTCGTCCGCGCCCCCGACGGCAGCTTCACCCGCGCTCCCGCCGTCTCGGTCGCGATCGCCAAGCGGCCCGGGGCGAACGCCGTCACCATCACCCGTGCGGTCGAAAAGCGCCTTTCGGAGCTGCGCGGCACGCTCCTGCCCGCCGGCATCGAGGCGACGATCACCCGCGATTACGGCAAGACCGCGACCGAGAAGTCGGACGAGCTCCTCTTCCATCTCTTCCTCGCGACCGTCTCGATCGTGGCCTTGATCTGGCTTTCGATCGGCTGGCGGGCGGCGGTGGTGACCGCGATCGTCATCCCGACCACGATCCTCTTGACCCTCTTCGGCGCCTGGGCGCTCGGCTACACGCTCAATCGCGTCTCGCTCTTCGCGCTCATCTTCGCGATCGGCATCCTGGTCGACGACGCCATCGTCGTGGTCGAGAACATCGACCGTCACTGGGCGATGAGCGACGGCCGCGATCGCGTGCAGGCGGCGATCGAGGCCGTGGCCGAGGTCGGCAATCCGACGATCGTGGCCACGCTCACGGTGATCGTGGCGCTCCTCCCGATGCTCTTCGTCTCCGGGCTCATGGGGCCCTATATGGGCCCGATCCCGGCCGTGGCCTCGACCGCGATGCTCTTCTCCTACTTCGTCGCGGTCATGCTCACGCCCTGGCTCATGGTGAAGCTCGGCGCCGGGCATCTGGCGCACGGCGAGGGCGTGCTCGCGCGGGTCTATCGCGCGCTCGCGGGGCCCATCGTCCGCCGCCGCTGGGCGTCTTGGGCCTTTCTGCTGATCGTCGCGGCCGCCACGATGGGCAGCTTCGCGCTCTTCGCCACCCGCCACGTGACCGTCAAGCTCCTCCCCTTCGACAACAAGTCCGAGCTCATGGTGCTCTTGGACCTCGAGAAGGGTGCCAGCCTCGAGGACACCGAGCGCGCGCTTCTCCTCTTGGCCGAGCGGCTGCGCGAGGTGCCGGAAGTGGTGGCGATGAACCTGCACGCCGGCACGGCCGCCCCCTTCAACTTCAACGGCCTCGTGCGCCACTATTTCGCCCGCCGCGCCCCCGAGCTCGGCGACCTCGACATCCAGCTCCTCCCCCGCCACGAGCGCAAGCGCGAAAGCCACGACATCGCGCTCGTCGTGCGCGAGCTCTTGCGCGCGGTGGCGCTGCCCGAAGGTGCCCGGCTCAAAGTGGTCGAAGTGCCGCCCGGGCCGCCCGTGCTCGCCACCTTGATCGCCGAGCTCTACGGGCCCGACGCCGCGACGCGGGAGGCGACCGCGCGGCAGGTGCGCGAGGTGTTCGAAACTGTGCCCTTCCTGGTCGACCTCGACGACACGATCCGCGCCCCCGGTACGCGGCTGCGCATCCGCCTGCTCGCGGACGAGCTGGAGTTCCACGGCGTGGAAGAAGAAGCGGTCCACGACACGCTCGCGGCGCTGTTGCGCGGGCTCCAGGCGGGCTGGTCGCATCGCGGGGCGGGCCGCAACCCGCTCTCCATCACGCTGCGGCTCTCGAAGGAGGCGCTCACCCCCTCCGAGCGCATCCTCGCCACGCCCGTGCCGGGCCGGCACGGGCTCGTCGAGCTCGGCGATCTCGTCGAGATCCGCGAGGAGCCGGCCTCGCGGCCGATCTGGCGGCGCAACGGGCGGACCATGGAGATGGTCACGGCCGAACTCGCGGGGGCCTTCGAAGCGCCGATCTACGGCATGCTCGCGGTCATCGACGGGCTTGCGAAACTGCCCGACGGCCCCGAGCTCCGCTTCGCCTCGCAGCCCTTGGACGAGTCTCGCCCGGCGCTTCTGTGGGAGGGCGAGTGGGAGATCACGCGGGTGACCTTCCGCGACATGGGGGCGGCCTTTGCCGTAGCACTCCTCGGCATCTATCTGCTGGTCGTGGCCCAGTTCAAAAGCTTCAAGGTGCCGCTCGTCGTGCTCTTGCCGGTGCCTTTGGCCCTCCTCGGCGTCGTGCTGGGGCATGCAGCCCTGGGTGCAGCCTTCACGGCACCTTCGATGATCGGCTTCATCGCGCTCGCGGGCATCATCGTGCGCAACTCGATCCTCTTGGTCGATTTCGTCCGCCACACGCCGGCCGAGGGTCGGCGGTTGCGCGAGATCGCGCTCGAGGCGGGTGCGGTGCGGGTCAAGCCGATCGCCTTGACGGCCGCGGCGGCGATGATCGGGGCGGCCTTCATTTTCCCCGACCCGATCTTCAAGGGGCTCGCGACCGCGCTCTTCTTCGGCCTGCTTTCGAGCACCGTGCTCACCGTGGTGGCGATCCCGGCCGTCTACCGGATCTTCCGCGATCGGGGCTGAGGCGGCGGTCGCCGGCACAGGGCTCGCGCACGGCCCCGCTCGCGCCGGCCGCCCCCTTCCGGCGCCGGGGGTCCGCGTGGCCGCTTCGGGCGGTGCGCCCGCAGATCGAGCAGTGCCGTAGCAGCACAGCCGATCGACGAGCCGATCAGAAGAACGCGCATCAGACGGGCGCTGGGGTGGCGCCGGTCGGCGTCGCCACGCCTTCGAGGGCGAGCTCCTCTGCCCGGTGGCAGCGGACGGAGCGGCCCGGGAGGATCTCGCGCAAGGGCGGGACCTCCTGGCGGCAGCGCTCGACCGCCCAGCGGCAGCGCGGGTGGAAGGCGCAGCCCGGAGGCGGCCGCGAGGGGTCGGCGACCTCGCCCTCGAGCACGATCCGCCGCGAGCGCCGGCGCGGCGTCTCCGGGATCGACGGCGATCGCGGCCTCGCCCCTTGACCAGAGCCAGACGTAGTTGTCGCTGAGCGCGGGCAGCGCGAGCAGGCGCTCGGCGCGCTCCCCGGCGCTTGTCAGGGCTTCTCCGAGCGACGGAGAATCGCGGCCCATGCGAGCTGGCGACGACGACGCGGAACGCGCTGCGCGTGACGACCGCCCCGGCGCGGAGGCGCCGGAGCCGGTCGAGATCGTGACCGACGGCGCCTGCCTCGGCAACCCCGGCCCGGGCGGCTGGGCGGCGCTGCTGCGCTGGCGCGGCCGCGAGCGGGTGCTGAGCGGCGGCGAGCCGCTCACCACCAACAACCGCATGGAGCTCACCGCGGCCATCGAGGGACTGCGCGCGCTCAGGCGAGCCTGCGTCGTCAGGCTGCGCACCGACTCGCGCTACCTCAAGGACGGCATCGAGCGCTGGCTCCCCGCGTGGAAGGCGCGGGGCTGGCGGACGGCGAGCGGCGAGCCGGTGAAGAACCGCGATCTCTGGGAGACGCTCGAGCGGCTGGGCGCGAAGCACCGGCTGGAGTGGGTGTGGGTGCGCGGCCACGCCGGCGATGCCGACAACGAGCGGGTGGACCGCCTGGCGCGGGCCGAGGCGGGGCGGCGGGCGCGGGGCGGCGGATGAGCG
>JANWZN010000154.1 GCA_025054575.1 Geminicoccaceae bacterium
CGCCGTCACCCAGCCGACCAGCTTCGATCTGCTCGATTCCGAGTACTGGATGCTCAAGAAGATCGTCCCCTCGGGCAATCTGCGGGGGATGAACGTCAAGCGCATCAAGCTCTACGACAAGATCGTGCCGATCTTCACCCAGGGCAAACTGCCGGACGGCACCCCGACGTCGCGGATCGGCATCGCGCCCATCAAGGTCTCCTACGTCAAGCAGGAGATCGACCCCAAGGAGTTCGCCGACGGTCCGACCGATTTCATGACGCTGGTCCCGACGGTCTACAACGCCGACACGCTCGGCATTCGGCCCGATCTCATCAAGCGCCCGATCGAGAGCTGGGCGGAGCTCGCCAACCCCGAGTTCAGGGGCAAGGCCTCGATCCTCAACATCCCCTCGATCGGCATCATGGATGCCGGCATGGTCTGCCAGGCCATGGGCCGTGTCCAGTACAAGGACATGGGCGACATGACCAAGGAGGAGATCGACAAGACGATCGCCTTCTTGATCGAGCTCAAGAAGGCCGGCCAGTTCCGGGCGCTGTGGAAAGAGTTCAACGAGAGCGTCAATCTGATGGCCTCGGGCGAGGTCGTGATCCAGTCGATGTGGTCGCCGGCCGTCACCAAGGTCCGCCAGATGGGCATCCCCTGCGTCTACCAGCCCTTGAAGGAGGGCTATCGGGCCTGGGCCGGCGGGCTCGGCATCTCCTCCAAGCTCGACCCGAAGCTGGTCGACCCGGCCTACGAGTTCGTCAACTGGTACCTCTCGGGCTGGGTCGGCGCCTTCTTGAACCGCCAAGGCTACTACACGGCCGTCCTCGAGACCGCCAAGCAGTACATGACCGAGGACGAATGGGGCTACTGGATGGAGGGCAAGCCGGCCAAGGGCCCGATCGTGAGCCCGACCGGCGAAAAGATCGCCGGGCCCGGCGAGGTCCGCGACGGCGGCTCCTTCTACGAGCGCATGGGCAAGGTGGCGGTCTGGAACACCGTGATGGAGGAGGACCGCTACATGGTCCGCAAGTGGAACGAATTCGTCGCCGCCTGAGCCGGCGGCAGCAGCGACCGGGCGAGGCCCTCCTGGCCCGGGCAGCCGCCTCGGAGGAAGCGTGCGTGCTGCGCGTCCGTTGACCCTTGCCGATCCGCTCGCAGCCGAAGCCGTCCGGCCGGCGGCGCTCGCGCGGCCGTCGGGCGGCGGGCTCGCACCCTACCTCCTGGTGGCCCCGCTCGCCCTCGTCTTCCTCGTCTTCTTCGTCGTGCCGGTGGGCCTCGTGCTCGTGGTCTCCTTCTTCGAGTACGAGGCCTACGACATGCTGATCCCGGCCTTCACCCTCGAAAACTATCGCGAGGTCTTCGGCCAGCGCGTCACCTGGGACACCTACCTCAAGACCTTCCAGTTCTGCCTGAGCGTGTGGGCGATCACCTTCGTCCTGGGTTTCACCCTCGCCTATTTCCTCGCCTTCTACGTGCGCACGCTCACTTGGCAGATCACCCTATTCCTGATCTGCACGATCCCGTTCTGGACCAGCAACGTCATCCGCATGATCTCCTGGATCCCGCTCCTCGGTCGCAACGGGCTCGTCAACCAGTTCCTGCAAGGCGTGGGTCTCGTCGACGCGCCGCTCGAGTGGCTGCTCTATTCGGATTTCTCGGTCACGCTCGGCTTCGTCCACCTCTACACGCTCTTCATGCTGGTGCCGATCTTCAACGCGATGGTGCGGATCGATCGCTCGCTGGTCGAGGCGGCGGCCGATGCCGGCGCCTCCGAGTGGCAGACCATCCGCCACGTGATCTTGCCGCTCTGCAAGCCCGGCATCGCCATCGGCTCGATCTTCGTCCTCACCATCGTGATGGGCGATTTCGTCACTGTGAACGTCTTGGGCGGCGGCAAGGTCGCGAGCGTCGGCAAGTCGATCAACACCGAGCTCGGCTATCTCCAGTTCCCGCCGGCAGCGGCCAACGCCATGGTGCTGCTCGCCATCGTCGTGCTGATGATCGTGGCACTCGGCCGCCTGGTCGACATCCGCAAGGAGCTCTGAGGTGCTGCGCGAGACGCACCCGCGGACCTTCCGGATCCTGGCCCTGTTCTTCGCGCTCTTCGTCCTCTTTCTCTACGGACCCACGCTCACCATCACGATCCTCTCCTTCCAGGGGCCCGAGGGCGGCCTCACCTTCCCGATGAACGGGGCGAGCCTGCACTGGTTCGCGGAAGTGTTCCGCCAGCAATCGATCGGCGACGTGCACGGCGGCTTCCGCCGCTCCATCGCGCTCGGCCTGATCGTCATGCTGCTCACGGTCGCGATCTCCCTAGCGGCCGGCCTCGCCTTCCGCAGCCGATTCCGCGGCGCCTCGCTGCTCTTCCACATCGTCGTGGCGAGCCTGATCATGCCCTCGATCGTGGTCTCGCTCGGCATCGCGGCACTCTTCGAGCTGCTCGGCATCGAGCGAACCTGGTGGGGCTCCGGCCTCGGCGCCCATCTCACCTGGACGCTGCCCTTCGGCCTGCTCATCATGTTCGCGGTCTTCAACCGCTTCGACCGACGGCTCGAGGAAGCGGCGCGCGATCTCGGCGCCTCGCCCGCTCAGACCGTGCGCCACGTCGTGATCCCGGTGATCGCCCCCTCCCTCGTGGGCGTGGGCCTGTTCGGCTTCACCCTCTCCTACGACGAGCTCGCTCGGAGTTCGCAGGTGCTGGGCAGCCTCAATACCCTGCCGCTCGAGCTCCAGGCGATGCAGAGCAACGCCACCACGCCCGTGATCTACGCCCTCGGCACGCTCACCACCGGCGTCTCCTTCTTGGTGATCGGCGTCTCGCTCGCCACGCTGCTCTGGATGCGCCGCCGCCGGGAGCGCCGCGGCTCGGACGCCGGCAAGGGCATGGTGTGAGGCCGCGTGCGAATCAACCTCGTCAACCCCAACACAACCCTCTCGATGACCGCGAAAATCGCGGCCGCGGCGCGCGCCGTGGCGGCACCGGGCACCGAGATCCGCGCTGTCTCGCCGGCCATGGGCCCGGTCTCGATCGAGGGCCATTACGACGAGGCCTTCTGCGTCCCGGGCCTGCTCGAGGAGATCGCGAAGGCCGAGGCGGAGGGCTTCGAGGGCCACGTCATCGCCTGCTTCGACGATCCGGGGCTCGATGCCGCCCGCGAGCTCGCCCGCGGGCCCGTGGTCGGCATCGCCGAAGCGGCCATGCACGTGGCGAGCCTCGTGGCCGGCGGCTTCACGATCGTCACCACGCTCCCCCGCTCGATCCCGGCCGTCGAGCGGCTCGTCGAGCGCTACGGCTTCGCCCGGCATTGCCGGCGCGTGCGGGCCGCCGAGATCCCCGTCCTCGCCCTCGAGGAGCCGGGCTCGCCCGCCCGCGAGCGGCTGCGCGCCGAGATCGCCCGCGCGCTCTCTGAGGACCGCTGCGAGGCGATCCTTTTGGGCTGCGCCGGCATGGCCGATCTTGCCGAGGCCCTCTCGGCCGAGTTCCGCCTGCCCGTGATCGACGGGGTGGCGGCCGCCACCAAGCTCGTCGAGGCGCTCTTGGGCCTGGGCCTTGCGACCTCGAAGATCGGCGCCTGGGCGCCGCCGCGCGCCAAGCCCTACAGCGGCGCCTTCGCCCGCTTCGCCCCGCGCTGAGCCCTCACGACCCCGCGAGCCGGGTCTCGATCCGGATCTCGCCCTCGAGCGTGCGGTGCACCGGGCAGCGATCGGCGATCTCGAGCAGCCGCTGCCGCGTCGTCGCATCGAGCGGACCCTCGATCTCGATCACCCGCTCGAGCCGATCGATCTTTCCGCTCCTCGTCTCGCAGTCGGCACAGTCTTCGGCGTGGATCTTGCGATGCGTCACCGCGCAGCGGATGGTCGCGACGGGCAGCCCCTTGTGCCGGGCGTACATCCGCAGCGTCATCACCGTGCAGGCGGCGAGCGCGGCGGCCAAGAGCTCGTACGGGTTCGGGCCCGTATCGTCGCCACCGGCCGCCACGGGCTCGTCGGCCGTCAGGCGATGGCGCCCGGCGAAGACATCGAGGGCGAATGTCCCGCGCCCGCTCTCGCAGGCCACCACCGTGCCGTGGGGTGGGTGGACCCGGACCTCGGCCGCCTCGCTCATACTGCCCCCTCGCTCATGGCGCCGCCTCGCTCGTACCGCCGGCTCGCCGCTCGTCCGACCCTCGCGCCGCCCCAACCCATCCGATCGGGGCGAAAGGGGCAAGCCTGTCTTGTCGGCCGGCGGCGCGCCGCTGCATCCTCGCCCCCGCGCGAGCGGAGGCGCGTTCATGACGGCGGCACGGCGGCCCTGGGTTCCCGAGCGGCTCGAGACGGCCATTGTCGAGCGGATCCGGCACTATGCCGGGCTCGGCGCCGACGCCCTCGAGGCCGAGCTCCTCGCCACGCTCGCGCGCCACGAGCGGTTCCACGATCGCGAGGTGTTGAACCTCTACGCCGGCACCAACCTCCCCAACCCGCGCGCCGCCGCCCTCCTCGCGCGCAGCGTCGGCAGCCGCCCCTCGCTGGGGTGGCCGGGCGAGAAGTACGAAACCGGCCTCGTCTACGCGCAAGAGATCGAGATCATGGCGCAGAGCCTGGTCTGCGAGATCTTCCGCTGCGCCTTTTGCGAGTTCCGCGTGGCCTCGGGCTCGATCGCCAACCTCTACGCCTTCATGGCCACCTGCCGGCCCGGCGATCGCATCATGGCCTTCCCGGAAAAGGCCGCCGGCCACGTCACCCACCATCGCGAGGGCGCGGCCGGGCTCTACGGGCTCGAGGTCCACGAGGTCCCGATCGAGGATGCCGCCTTCACCGTCGACCTCGACCGGTTGCGCGAGGAGGCCCGCCGGGTGCGCCCGAAGCTGATCGTGGTGGCCGGCTCCTTGAACCTCGTGCCGCACCCGGTGCGCGCCGTTCGCGCGATCGCCGAGGAGGTCGGCGCCTTCCTCCTCTACGACGCCGCCCACATGTCCGGGCTGTTGGCCGGCGGCTGTTTCCAGGACCCGCTCGGCGAGGGTGCGCATCTCGTCACGATGTCGACCTACAAGTCGCTCGGCGGCCCGCCGGGCGGCCTCGTGCTCACGAACGATCCGCTTCTCGCGGCGCGGCTCGACCGCATCGCCTATCCGGGCCTCACCGCCAATTTCGACCTCGCGCGGACGGCGGCCCTGGTCGTGGCCCTTCTCGACACCAAGGAACACGGTGCCGCTTACGCACGCGCCATGATCGAGAACGCCCGCGCGCTCGGCGGCGCCCTCGCCCGCGAAGGTGTCCCGGTCGTGGCCCCGGCCGAGGCCTTCCCGACCCGCTCGCACCATCTGGCGATCGACGCCCGGCCCTTCGGCGGCGGCACGCGCGCGAGCCGCGCGATCGAGCCGGCCAACCTCCTCGTTTCAGGCATCGGCCTGCCGCTGCCGCCGGTCGCGGGCGATTTCAACGGCATCCGGCTCGGGACCCAGGAGGTCACCCGGCTCGGCATGGGCCCCGCGGAGATGGAGGCGGCGGCGCGGCTTCTTGCCGATGCGCTTCTTTCCCGCCGCTCGCTGGAAGCGGTCCGCGGCGATGTCCTCGCGCTGCGCCGGCCGTTCCAGACCCTCCGCTTCGTACGCTGAGAGGCCCGGCGCCGCGGCCTCCCCTCGGGCGATCCTCCCCTCGGGCACGACAGCCTATTGGCTCGCGTGAGCTTGTCCCGGGGCGGGCGCGCGACCGGCCGGTCGGCACCGCGGCGCTCCGGGTGCACGGCCCCGCGCCGTGCGGGGTGGTCGCAGGGCGCGGGCGAGCGCATATAGGCGCCGTCCGCGCCGCCCGGAGCCTTGGCATGCAGGCCACGATCGCACCCTCGAGTGGGCGAGCCCCGACCCGTGATCTCGAGGTCATCGGGCTCGTGGGTCTCGCGCATCTGGGCAGCCACTTCTTTCACCTCGTCCTGCCGCCGCTCTTTCCCGCCCTGCGCGAGGCCTTCGCCGTCTCCTGGACGGAGCTCGGCCTGCTCTTGACCGTCTTCTTCGTGACCTCGGGCCTCGCCCAGACCCCGGCCGGCTTCCTGGTCGACCGCATCGGTGCCGTGCGGGTACTAGCGGGCGGCCTCGCGCTCTTGGGCGCAGGCGCGCTTTTGGCCGCGCTCGCCCCGAGCTTCCTCCTCCTGTTCCCTGCAGCCGCGCTGCTCGGGCTCGGCAACAGCGTCTTCCACCCCTCCGACTACGCCATCCTCGGCCACCGGGTGAGCCCTTCGCGCATGGCGCGCGCCTTCTCGGTCCACACGATCGGCGGCACGGTCGGCTGGGCCTTGGCGCCGGTCGTCATGGCCTCTCTCGCCACCGCCTTCGGCTGGCGCACGGCACTCCTGGCCGCAGCCTGTCTCGGCCTCGGCCTCGCCGCGCTGATCCTCGCCCGCCGCGACGGGCTCGAAACACCCTCGCAGCGGGAGCGGGCCGAAGCCGGGACCGAGCTGCCGGCCGCGCCGGCGCTCGCGGTGCTCGCGAGCCGGCCGGTGCTCTTCTGCTTCGCCTTCTTCGCCTTCCAGGCCACGGGCGTGATCGCGCTGCAGGGCTTCATGCCGCTCGCCCTCGGCAAGCTCTGGGGCACCGAGCTCGTGCTCGCCGCCACCACGGTGACGGCCTTCATGATCGGCAGCGCCTTCGGCACCGCGGCCGGCGGCGTGCTCGCCGACCGGACGGGGAGCCGGCACGGCATCATCGCAACCGGCCTCGGCCTCGCCGCGCTCTTGGTGCTGATCCCCGGTCACGCCGAGCTGCCGCTGCCGCTTCTCTGGGCGGTCGTCGCGCTCGCCGGGGCGCTGCACGGCGCGACCACCCCCTCGCGCGACCTCCTGGTCCGCGCCGCCGCCCCGCCCGGCTCCTCGGGCAAGGTCTTCGGCTTCGTCTATTCCGGCCTCGACCTCGGCGCCACGATCGCCCCCGCGATCGCCGGCCGCCTGTTGGACGCGGGCGCCCCGCTCGGCCTCTTCTGGCTCGCCGCGATCGCAACCGCGCTTTCGATCCTGGCCGCGATCGCGGTCCAGCCAGGCTCTGCCCCCGCCCGGGCCGCGCGTGCGCGGGAAGCCGGCTGATGC
>JANWZN010000155.1 GCA_025054575.1 Geminicoccaceae bacterium
TCGCCGCCCCGCGATGCGCGACAAGCTCGTGGTCGTGATCGCCCCGTCCTTCGCCGAGCGCTACATCACGACAGCACTCTTCGAGGGCCTCTGAGGGGAGCGACGGTCGAAATGGCGGCCGGCGCTCGGGCGCCGACGTCAACGAACTATTAATCGCGAGGGCGCAGGATCGGCGCGGGAAAGGAGGGGCGTCCCGTGCCGATCACGATCGCCACTGTCGAGGTCGGTTCGCCGATCGGGAACCGGTTCCGGCACCTGAGCGCTCGGCTGGTGCACGTCCTTGCCTGCGCAGCGCGTGCCGTCTGCGAAGCCCTCGGAGCGTGGGGCGCACGCCATGCCGCACCGAGCGCGAGGGCGAGCGGGAGCGGTCGCGGGCGCTACGGCAGGGCGCGCGCGTCCTCGATCGTCGACCCGGAAGAGCCCGGCTCAGGCGAGACCCTCGATGCGACCCTCGGCGTCGAGCCGGATTCGGGTGGCAGCCGGCCTTCGAGGCAGGCCGGGCATGGTCGCGATTTCGCCACAGATCGCGACCACGAAACCGGCGCCGGCCGACACACGAATGTCCCGGATCGGCAAGACGTGGCTCGAAGGTGCGGCCGACAGGTTGGGGTCGGCTGCGAAGCTGTAGGGGGTCTTGGCGATGCAGACCGGCAGACGGCCGAAGCCCGCGCCTTCGAGTTCGGCGAGGCGCACCGAGGCGGCCTTCTCGAGCAGAATGTCGGCTGCACCGTAGATCTCGGTCGCGACGGTGCGCAGCTTTTCCACGAGTGCCGTGGCGTCGTCGTAGAGGAGCCGGGCACCGGCTGCGCGGTGCTCGTCGAGAAGGGCCGCGACCTTCTGGGCGAGCTCGAGGGCACCCGCACCACCATGGGCCCAGTGGCTGCAGAGAACGGCCTCGACGCCGAGCCGATCCCGGCAATGCGCCTGGACAAACGAGAACTCCTCCGCGCTGTCGCCGGCGAACACGTTGAGTGCCACCACCGTGGGAAGCCCGAGCCGGCGCAGGATCCGCACGTGGCGGTCGAGGTTGGCGATTCCGCGCGCCACGGCCGCCCGGTCGGGTCGAGCGAGGGCCTCCCGCGCCACCCCGCCGTGATGCCGCAGTGCTCGGATCGAAGCCACGAGTACGGCCGCCTCGGGGTAGAGGCCGCTCGCGCGGCTCTTGATGTCGACGAACTTCTCGGCCCCGAGATCGGCGCCGAAGCCGGCCTCGGTGACGACCACTTCGGCCGTGGCGAGCGCGGTGCGCGTGGCGAGCACGCTGTTGCAGCCGTGCGCGATGTTGGCGAACGGCCCGCCGTGCACGAAGGCGGGCGTGCCTTCGAGGGTCTGCACGAGGTTGGGGGCGAGCGCGTCCAGGAGCAGCACGGCCATCGCCCCGTGCGCCTCGAGATGCGCCGCGGTGACCGGCACCCGGTCGCGGGTGAGCCCCACGAGCATGCGGGCGAGGCGCGCCTCGAGGTCGAGAAGATCGCGGGCGAGGCAGAGCACGGCCATCACCTCGGAGGCCGGGGTGATGTCGAAGCCGTCCTCGCGCGGGACGCCGTCGGCAGGGCCGCCGAGGCCGACGACGATCCGGCGGAGCGCCCGATCGTTCGTGTCCAGCACCCGCCGCCAGAGGATCCGGCGCGGGTCGAGGCCGAGCTCGTTGCCCCAGTGCAGGTGGTTGTCGACCATCGCGGCCAAGAGGTTGTGGGCGGCACCGACCGCGTGGAAGTCGCCCGTGAAGTGGAGATTGATCCGCTCCATGGGCACGACCTGGGCACGGCCGCCGCCGGTGGCGCCACCCTTGGCGCCGAAGCAAGGGCCGAGCGAGGGTTCGCGCAAACAAATCGCGGTGCGCTTGCCGAGGCGGCGGAGCGCGTCGCCGAGCCCGATCGTGGTCGTGGTCTTGCCCTCGCCCGCGGGAGTGGGGGTGACCGCGGTGACGAGCACGAGGCGGCCGCGCGGTCGCCCCTCGAGGCCGGCGATCCAGCCGAGATCGACCTTGGCGACGTGCCGGCCGTAAGCGGTGAGGGCATGCTCGGGGATGCCGAGTTCGGCCGCGACCTCGGCGATCGGTCGAGGCCGCGCGGCTCGCGCGATCTCGATGTCGCTCGTCGGCTCGGCCATCGGTCTTCTCCTCCGCGTCGGGCGGGCCGCAACCTAGGCGGAGGTGCGAGCCTCGGCGAGGGGGTCGGGCGCCGGCCCGCCCCGCAGGCGGCCGGGAGGCCGCGACAGCCGGGGCCCTCGCAAGACCGGGTGAGCGGCTCCGATAGAAGAGGTAGGGGCCGATCTGCAGGCTGGCGCCGGCGAGCGGCCGGTAGACGAGCCCCTGCGGCCGCGGTGTGGGAAGCAGAACGCGTCCTGGGGCGGTTCTGCCACGGGCTCCAGCCCTGCGGCTGCAGGCCCATCCGGTCGTTCAGCGCCCGCCACTGGTCCCAGACCCGCTCCATGATGCCGTTCGGCAACCAAGTCGTGACGACGGAACGACCGCCTTCCGGGAGCCGCGGCTGGATGGACCTACGGCGGCCCTGTGCCTCGCTCGGCCAGCCGGTCCAGGATCCGACGAGCTGGAGGTCGATCGGCGGCGCCTGGGCGACCGGCGCCTGGGGCGCCGGCTGGGGTGGCGGCTGGGGCTGGGGCGGCGGGGCGGGCGGCTGCGGCCACGGATGCGGGTCTGGCCCCGCCAGTCGCGGCTGCCGCGCCGGTTCCCCCGGCCCGAGGCGCCGCGGCATCGGCGAGGAAAAGAGCGCGGAAGGCGAAGGTGCCGGTGCCCCGGGCGGCGGTCCCGACCGGGCCGCTGCCGAGACCGGGGTCGCGCAGGCCACCGACGCTGCGGCCAGCGATCAGGACGTCGACCGGCGGACCGGCCTCGACCAGCTCGAGGCGGAGCGAGGCGCCCGCCCCGATCGCCAGCCGCCATCGCTGCACGGTCGCGAGCTCGATCGTCTGCTCCTTGCGGACCGCCTGCAGGAGCTCGAGCGTTCCTCCGGGCGTCCACGGCTGCTAGAGAGACCTGGCCGACTGCTTGTCGGCGAGGGCCAGGCCCGCGCCCCGGGTGCCTCGATCGGCCCCGATCGCAAGCGCGACGCCGAACCGCCGCCGGCCCGCCCGCACCTGCGCGCCGGCCATCCGGACGGACCAGAGACTGCCGGGCTCGGTATCCTCCTGGCGACCCCAGGCGCCCCGTACGGCGGCGAGGATCCAAGTCCCGTCCCGGCCGGGCCGCAGATGCGGGACGAGTGGGCCCATGTCGAGTCCGCCCGCCTGCGGCCCGGGCTGCGGCGCGGGGGGCTGCCGCGGCGGCCCGCCCTGGTCGCCGCCCTTGCCCGTGGCCTGCGCCTCGAGCTCGGCGAGGTAGGCGTCGAGGAAGAAGCGGAACATCTCCCAAGAGAGCACGATCCGCCGCTCGGCGCCGCTCCAAAAAGGCGTTGGTGAAGCCGCAGTCCCGGGCGATCACCGGGACCTCGCCGGGCGGCAGCAGCAGGATCGCGTCGAGCTCCTCGACGATCTGCTCGAGGCCGCGGCTCTCGCGCATGTCGGCCTCGAGCTGGCGGCCGAACTCGCTTTTCGCTTCGCCGTAGAGGAAGACGAAGCGGCCGAAAGTCCCGGCGGGGCGGGTCCCAGCTCGAGGACGCACGTGTCGGCTAGGAGCCGCTCCCAGGCGGGGTTCTTCCGCGGCCACTCGTGCTCGCATTTTCGGGCGCGCTGGACCGGCATCGCGGCGCGCCCGACGATCGGCCGGAAGCGCCCCGGGTCGCTGCCGTAGATCGGGCAGACGATGTTGTAGGAGCGCTGGATGTCGAGGCTGTCCTCGTCTCGCCGGGGCAGCGCCTTGGCGCGCTGGAGCTGCTTCGCGCTGCCCTTCCAAAGGAGCCGCCGGGACTCGGCGGCGAGCACCAGCGCCTCGATCGCCGCCTCGTGTGCTTCGGGTCGGACACCTCCGTACCCTGGAGGAATACCCAGGTCGCGAAGTCGTCGACCACGTCCTCCTCGCGGCCGACCATCGGCTGGCCGAGGAGGTCGATCAGCGCGTCGCCGAGCTCGTGGAGGAAGACGACGACCAGGGAGGAGCCGGCGAAGCGCGCGGCCTCCTCGGTCAACCGCTCGCCCGCCCCTTGCGGGCGGGCCGGGTCGCTCGCGAGGAGGAGGGCGAGGGCCAGCGCGAGCCGGCGGCCGAGGCGGCCCACCGCTTCACCAGCCGGTCATGGAGTCGAGGATCGGCACGTAGAGCTCGCTCACGAAGGCGGTGAACTGCGGTGCCGGGCCCACGATCGTGCGCGGCCCGGCGCGGCCGATGACCACCCCGTAGCCGCCCATGTTCGGCGCCGCGGCGATCAGCATCATCACCTGGTTGCCGTCGCGCACCCCGCTGACCTAACGGTCGGTGACGACTAGGCCTCGCTGGGCGGCCTACTGCTCCTCGCACAGGAGCTGGGGGACGAGCCGCTGGCTCGGCGCGCCGAGCTTCTGGTCGATCAGCCCGCTGCGTCGGCCAGCCTGTTGGTCGTGCGGGCCAAGTCCTCGACCTGGTGCAGCCCGTCCGGTGAGCTCAGCCAGATCCGGGGCGGACTCGATCGCCAGGCCCGAGGCGTTGCGCGCTATCGAGAAGACTGCCGGCCCTCGGGTGGCGCCACCGAGACGATCGGCGCCGCCCGGTCGGTGTGCCGTTTCCGGCCTCGCAGCGGGGCGCTGAGACGGGCCTGCCCCTGGGCGACCGATTCGGAGAGCTGCTCGTAGAGCTGGACGATCGCCTCGATTCCCGCCTCGCCCCTGGCGGCGCCCTGACCACTGGGGGTGCCGGCGCCGGGGCCGGTGTGTCACCCTGCTGCCTGCCGGGTTCCGGCCGCTGCGGTCGACCATCCCACGGACCGGTCTTGGGCCGCTGGCCGCACCGAGGTCCCGGCTGCGGCGGTGGGCCGCCCCAGGGTCCGGGCTGTGGCGGCTCTCTCCAAGGTCCGGGCTGTTGCCACGGCCCCGGCTGGCGCGGCTGCTGGCCGCCGGAGGGTGGAGGCTGCGGCGGGCCGTCCTGCTGCTGCCGGGGTTCCGGCTGCTGCTCAGGTCCGGGCTGGGCTGGACCGCCCTGAGGGCTCGGCTGCTGCTAGGGTTCCGGCTGTGGCGGCTCTGGCCCGGACGGGGGCCGGCGGCGGCTGCTGCGGGCCGGCCTGGGCCAACGCGAAGTTGCGGAACGCGAAGCTGCCGGTGCCCCGGGCGGCGGTCCCGACCGGGCCGCTGCCGAGACCGGGGTCGCGCAGGCCACCGACGCTGCGGCCATCGATCAGGACGTCGACCGGCGGACCGGCCTCGACGAGCTCGGGCCGGTGCGGCCGGGCGAGGTCGGGGGGCGGGCCAGCGCCGTAGCGCCTCGACTCGGCCCTCGGCGAAGCGGGCCACGACGATCTGCGGGGGCGCGCGCAGGAGGAAATGCTCGCGCGCCTCGGTCCGGCCGACCACGAGGCCCGCGCCCTCGGTGACGGCGTCGATCGCGCCGGCGCGCTCGAGCGTGACGCGGCGCGGGCCCTGGACCGGCTCGGTGAGCCAGAAGCGGCCGAACCCGGTGCCGTTGGTGGTGTTGCGCGTCACCCGGCCGCGCTCCTCGAAGCCGTCGCTCCAGGCACCGTCGCTGCCGGGCTGCAGGACGAGCGGCCCCACGTTCGCGGCGGCCTGCAGCGCCAGGTCGTCGGCCGCCGGCTGCTGCGGCGGAGCGGGTGGCTGCGGAGCCGGCGCTGGCGGCTGGGGCGGCTGCGGCGCGGGCGGTTGCGGCGCAGGTGGTCGAGGCGCCGGCGGCTGCGGTCCCGAGGCGACCAGCGGTGGCGCCGGTGGTGCCAGTGGGGACGGTGGCGCCGGCTCGGCCGCGCGCGAAGCCCCCGAAGGCGAAGCCGCCCTTGCCGGCGGCGAGGATGCCGATGCCGCCCTCGCCCATGCCGCGGCCGCCGAGCCCGCCGACCGTTTGCCCGTCGAGCCGGAGCTCGATCTCGGCACCCCGCTCGGCGACCCCGAGCCTGGCGCTCCGCCGGTGCGTGCGCCCGTTGTCGATCGTCAGGAGCCACTGCAGCCCGCCCTCGTCGCGGCGCATGACGACGGCCCTGCCTTCGCCGGTCGGCGCGTCGACCTACCGGAAACGCGCGTCTGGCTCGAAGGCGCAGCGCAGCCCGGCCCGGGCGCTGCCGTCCTCGGCCTCGACCGCGACCTCGGCCCGCTGGCGACCGGGCTCGCGGCCCTCGAGGTCGGCGCGAGCGCAGCGGATGTCCGAGGGCCCGGTCCGGTTCTCGAGGCGCTGGCGGCCCTCCTCGTAGCGGCCGTGCCCGAGCCCGTCCCCGCCGATCAGCAGGGCGGTCGCGAGCGGGCAGAGGCGCGCCGGATCGTCGGCCATGCGCCCGCCGGGCGGCCCGGCCAGCAGAGCGGCGAGCGCGACGGCCGCGGCCAGCGCCCGAGGAACCGACGACCGGCCGCAGCGCATGCCCGCCTCCCGCGGCGATCGACCGATGGTCCTAGAACGGCTCGCACCTTCGACATGGCAGCCGTGCCGCGAGGGGTCGGCGTCGGCCGTCGAGGCGGGCTCGACGGGCAGGACCGCCGCGTCGGTGCCGGCCCCGCTGTCCGCCGGCTGGAGCAGGTCGGCCTGGACGCAACCGCGCAGCCGACCGGAGCGGACCCCGAGCCAGTCGGTGCCGGCGACCCGACCGGTCGCCTGCGGGCTCGTGCCGACCGGCAGGACGGCGACCGCCGGCTCGCGGGTCGAGGAGCCGCAGCGCAGCTCGGCACGCGGGACCAGCCGATCGCTGGCGTCGAGCGGCTGCACGCTCGGTGGCCGAGCCGCGGCGACGGGCGCCTGGCGGGGCGGCGCGAGTGGGCGAGCGCGGCGAGGGCTCGCGGCTCGACGCGGGGCGCGCCGCCAGCTCCAGTCCGAGGTGGACCGGGAAGGCCGCGTCGGGCCAGAACGAGCGGCCGTCGGTTCGCGATGGCGGATCGGTATCCTCGGTTCAAGATCGCGGCGCGCGACCGCCACGGCCCACGCG
>JANWZN010000156.1 GCA_025054575.1 Geminicoccaceae bacterium
CGCAAGTTCCAGAAGCCCACCGTCTTCGACCGGCTGACGGTGGAGGAGAATCTCGAGCTCGCGACCCAGGGCGGGTGGGGCGTGCGCCGGCTGCTCGCGGGCCGGCTCGAGCCCGAGGCGGCCGAGCGCATCGAGCGGACGCTCGCGACCGTCGGCCTCGCCGAGCTGCGCCACGAAGAGGCCGGTCGGCTCGCGCACGGCCAGCGCCAGTGGCTCGAGATCGGCATGCTGCTGGTGCAAGAGCCGCGCCTCATCCTCCTCGACGAGCCGGTGGCCGGGATGAGCGACGCCGAGACCGCCAAGACGGCCGAGCTGATCCTCCGCCTCAAGGGTCGCCACACCATCGTCGTGGTCGAGCACGACATGCATTTCGTCCGCGAGCTCGGCGCCAAGGTCACCGTGCTGCACGAGGGCCGGGTGCTGGCCGAGGGCCCGGTCGAGGCGGTGCAGTCCGATCCGGCCGTGGTCGAAGTCTATCTCGGGCGCTCCTGAGCCCATGCTCGAGGTCCGCGATCTCCACCTCCACTACGGCGCCTCGCACACGCTGCGGGGCGTCTCGCTCGCCCTCGAGCGCGGCAAGGTCACTTGCCTCTTGGGCCGCAACGGGGTCGGCAAGACCACGCTCTTGAAGGCGATCCTCGGCCACGAGCGCACGAGCGGCGGCAGCGTGCTGCTCGAGGGCGCCCCGCTCGACGGGATGCCGGCCTGGAAGCGGGCCCGGCTCGGGCTCGCCGCGGTGCCGCAAGGCCGCGAGATCTTCCCCCGCCTCACGGTCGAAGAGAATCTCGTGACCGGCCACGCGGCCTTGCGCGGCCGCGGCCAAGAGCCCCTGCCGCTCGAGGAGGTCTACGCCCGCTTCCCGGTCCTGCGGCAGATGGCGCGCCGCAAGGGCGGCGATCTCTCGGGCGGCCAGCAGCAGCAGCTCGCGATCGGCCGAGCACTCGTCACCCGCCCCAAGGTCCTGCTCCTCGACGAGCCGACCGAGGGCATCCAACCCAACATCGTGGCCGAGATCGGCCGGGTGATCAAAGAGCTCGCCCGCAGCGGCACGATGGCGATCCTCTTGGTCGAGCAATATCTCGACTTCGCCCTCGAGCTCGCCGATCGGATCGCGATCATGGACCGCGGCCGGATCGTGCTCGAAGGCGACCGCGAGGGCCTCGACCTCGACGCCGCCCGCCGCCACCTCACGGTCTGAGCCGCCCTTCGGCCGCGCAGGGGCCCGCCGCTCGAGCGCCCACTCGAGCCGCCGGGGTCAGCCGCCCGCCGCGGCGATCCGCTCGGCGAGCGCCACCAGGGCCTCGGCCTGGCGGATCGAGGCGATGTCGATGAGCCGCCCGTCGAGCTGGGCCGCACCCTTGCCCTCGCGCTCGGCCTCGGCCATCGCCGCGAGGATCCGCCGCGCCTTCTCGACCTCCCGCGCCGGCGGGGTGAAGACCGCGTTGGCGAGGGTGACCTGCGAGGGATGGATCGCCCATTTGCCCTCGCAGCCCAAGGCCGCCGCCCGCCGCGCCTGCGCCTCGAAGCCTTCCGCGTCTTTGAAGTCGCCGAACGGCCCGTCGACGGGGCGCAGCCCGTGCGCGCGCGCCGCCACGATCATCCGCGAGAGGGGATAGTGCCAGGGATCGCCCCAGTGCCGCTCGCGCGGCCCGTCGGCCGGCGCGTCGGTCAGCACCACGTATTCGGGGCTGGCACCGCCGATCCCGGTGGTCCGGGCGCGGGTGCTCGCGGCATAGTCGGCGACCCCGAAATGCAGCGACTCGGTGCGCGGCGAGGCGGCCGCGATCGCCTCGACGTTCATCATCCCGAGGGCGGTTTCGATGATCAGCTCGAAGCCCACGCGCTTCTTGCGGCCCTTGGCCTGCTCGATCTGGGTGACGAGCATGTCGACTGCGTAGACGTCGGCGGCGGTGCCGACCTTGGGGATCATGATCAGATCGAGCCGCTCGCCCGCCTGCTCGAGAACGTCGACCAGGTCGCGGTACATCCAGGGCGTGTCGAGCCCGTTGATCCGCACCGAGAGGGTCTTCGTCCCCCAGTCGATCTCGTTGATCGCGGCGATCACGTTCTTGCGCGCCTGCTCCTTCTGCTCGGGGGCGACCGCGTCCTCGAGGTCGAGGAAGACGATGTCGGCCGCTCCTTTGGCCGCCTTCTCGAAGAAGTGCGGCGATGAACCGGGTACCGCGAGCTCGGAGCGGTTGAGCCGGCTCGGGCGGTTGGGCACCTGGGTGAAGCTCATGCAGCGTCCTCCGGATCCGCGAGCCGAGGCGATCGCGGGCCGCGGGCGAGGGGGTGGTGGGTCTCGACCACGGCCGCGAGCCGGCGGCTCTGGACGTGGGTGTAGACCTGGGTGGTGGCGATGTCGGCGTGACCGAGCAGCACCTGCACCGCTCTCAGATCCGCCCCGTGCTCCAGGAGATGGGTGGCGAAGGCGTGGCGCAGCACGTGCGGCGAGATCCGCCGCGGATCGATGCCGGCTGCGGGGGCGAGCGCCTTCAGGAGCTGCAAGAGCCGCTGGCGGGTCAAATGGCCGCTGCGGCTCGTCGAGGGGAAGAGGAACCGCGCGCTCTTGCGACCCACGAGGAAGGCCGTGCGCGCGGCGAGCCAGCGCTCGAGGCAGAGGCGCGCCGGCTCGCCCAGGGGCACGATCCGCTCCTTGCCGCCCTTGCCGCGGACCAGGAGGTGGCTGCGATCGGCGGCGAGCGCCGAGAGCGGCAGGCCCACGAGCTCGGAGACGCGAAGGCCGCTCGCGTAGGCGAGCTCGAGGAGCGTGAGCAGCCGCAGACCCCTGGGGCTCGGATCGGCGGCGGCGGCCTCGATCAGGGCCGCGACCTCGGCTTCGCTCAAGATCCGCGGCAGCGGTGCCGTGCGCTTGGGGGCCTCGAGCCCGGCTGCGGGATCGTCGCTGCGATGCCCCTCGAGATAGAGGAAGCGGAAGTAATGGCGCAGGGCCGCGACCCGCCGCGCGAGCGTGGCGGCCGACCGGCCGGCCTCGGTCTCGGCGCGCAGAAAGCCGCGCAGATCGGCGTCGCTCGCGGCCTCGAGCGCGGTTCCCCGAGCGCGCAAGAAGGCGGCCGCGCGGGCGAGGTCGTTGCGGTAGGCCGAAAGGGTGTGCGGCGAAGCACCGCGTTCGACCGCGAGCATCTCGAGGAAGGGGTCGAGCACCGGGCGCTCGCCGCGCGAGCTCAGCGCGGCAACCGCTCGTCGGGGATGACGAGCTCGACCGGCCGGACCGGGGGCGGGATGTCCCAGGTCAACAGGAACAACAGGCCGCCCAGGACCAGCACCAGCGGGACGATCAGCAGGAGACGGCGGAGCATCGCGATGCCTTGCATCGCCGCCGACCCGGCCGCATGTCTAGGCCACACCGGCGCGCGACGGCGCTCGCGGAACGGGACGGGGGCAGGTGGCTCGCCGCGTCGCGGCGATCCGGGCTTATATCGAGTGGAACCGAGCGATTCAACCGCAGGCAGCGGGCCGGACCCAGCCGCGCCGCAGACGCGCCCGCATCCCGCGCGCGATCGCCGCATCGTGCTCGTGGGCCTGATGGGTGCCGGCAAGACCTCGGTCGGCCGTCGCCTCGCCAAGCTGCTCGACACCGGCTTCGTCGATGCCGACGAGGAGATCGTGGCCGCCGCCGGCATGAGCATCGCCGACATCTTCGCGACATACGGCGAGCCCGTCTTCCGCGATCTCGAGCGGCGGGTGATCGCCCGCCTGCTCGAGGGCCCGCCCGGGGTTCTGGCGCTGGGCGGCGGCGCCTTCGTCGATCCCGGCACCCGCGCCCGGGTCAAGGAGCGGGCGATCTCGATCTGGCTCGATGCCGATCTCGACACGCTCGTCGAGCGGACCAGCCGCAAGCGCGCGAGCCGGCCCTTGCTCAAGGACGGCGATCTGCGGGCCAAGCTCGAGACGCTCATGGCCGAGCGGCGGCCGATCTACGCCGAGGCCGATCTTCGGGTCGAAAGCGGCAGCCTGCCGCCCGAGGCGATCGCCCGCCGCATCTTGGATCTGCTCGGCTCGGAGGAACGATGACCGCGACCACCATCGTGCACGTGCCCCTGGGTGCGCGCGCCTACGACGTCCTGGTGGGCCGCGGCCTGCTCGCCCGCGCGGGCGAGCTCCTGGCCCCCGTGCTGGACGGCCCGGAGGCGGTGGTCGTCACCGACAGCAACCTCTTGGCGACCGACCTGCCGGGCAGGCTCGGCCGCGGCCTCGAGGCGGGCGGGATCCGCTATCGCACCGTCGTCGTGCCGGCGGGCGAGGCGAGCAAGAGCATGGAGCGGCTCGCGGCGCTCTTGGACGCGATCCTCGAGGGCGGGGCCGATCGTCGGCTCGCGGTCGTGGCCTTGGGCGGCGGGATGATCGGCGATCTGGCCGGGCTCGCCGCCGCCCTGCTGTTGCGCGGCGTCCCCTTCGTCCAGGTACCGACCTCGCTTCTGGCCCAGGTCGACAGCTCGGTCGGCGGCAAGACCGGGGTCAACAGCCGCTTCGGCAAGAACCTCGTGGGCGCCTTCTGGCAGCCGCGCCGGGTGCTGGTCGACGTCGAGGCACTCGAAAGCCTGCCGCGGCGCGAGCTGCTCGCGGGCTATGCCGAGCTCGTCAAGCACGCCTTCATCAAAGACGCTTCCCTGTTCGCTTGGCTCGAGGCGCACGCCGCCGCCCTGCTCGCGGGCGATCCCGTGCTGCGGGCCGAGGCGATCGCCCGCTCGGTCGCGATCAAGGCGGCCGTGGTCGCGGCCGACGAGCGCGAGACCGGGGGCGAGCGGGCGCTCCTCAATTTCGGGCACACCTTCGCGCACGCCTACGAGACGCTCACGGGCTACGGCGCCGAGCTCCTGCACGGCGAGGCCGTGGCGCTGGGCATGGCGCAGGCCTTCGCGCTCTCGACCCGCCTCGGCCGCTGCCCGGCGGAGGACGCGGCGCGCGCGATCGAGCATCTGGCGGCGGTGGGCCTGCCGACCCGGCCCGAGCGGGTGCGCAAGGGCGGCTTTCCGGTGGCGGAGGTCCTGGCCCTCATGCGCCGCGACAAGAAGGCCACGGGCGGCCGGCTCACCTTCGTCCTCGCCCGCGGCATCGGCCGGGCCGAGCTCGCCCGCGACGTGCCCGAGGCCGAGGTCGCCGCGTTCTTGGCCGATGCCGGCCGGGCCGCCTGAGGCGCGGTCCGCACCGCCCGCGCCGATCGCAGCGGAGCCGGGCCCGTGACGACGCTCGTCGCGATCGTGCTCTTGCTCGCCGCCAACGCCTTTTTCGTGGCGGCCGAGTTCGCGCTCGTCCGGGTCCGCGCGCTGCGGCTCGACGAGCTCGCCGATCGCGGCAGCCGGCGCGCGCGGCTCGCGAAGGCCATCCTGCCGCAGCTCGAGGCCTATCTCGCCGCCTGCCAGCTCGGCATCACGATGGCCTCGCTCGGCCTCGGTTGGGTGGGCGAGCCGTTCGTGGCGGCGCTCTTGGAGCCGCTCTTCGCGCTGTTGGGCCTGGGCGATCGGCTCTTGCACACGGTGAGCTTCCTCGTGGGCTTCCTCTTGTTCTCCGCGCTCCACATCGTGGTCGGCGAACAGGTGCCGAAGACGCTCGCGATCCGCCGCGCCGAGCCCGTCACCTTGTGGGTCGCGCTCCCGCTCGAGATCTTCTATCGCGCCGTCTACCCCCTGAACTGGGCCTTGAACGCCGCCTCGCGCCGGCTCTTGCGGCTCTTCCGGGTGGCCGAGATGGGCGAGGGCGAGATCGTCTCGCGCGGCGAGCTGGAGGGCCTGATCGGCCTGTCCCGGCGGCACGGTGCCGTCGCCAAGCACGAGCACGACATGTTGGGCGCGGTGCTCGAGCTCGCCGAGGTCGAGGTCGGCTCGGTGATGACCCATCGCCGCGACATGGTCACCCTCGATGCCGATCTGCCGCTGCCCGAATTGCTGCGCCAGATCCGCACCTCGCGCTACACCCGCTTCCCGGTCTGGCGCGGCGATCCCGACCAGATCGTGGGCATCCTCGACACCAAGAGCCTCGTGGGCCTGTTGGACGAGCGCGGGCGGCTGCCCGAGGGGATCAAGCTCGACGATCTCTTGACCCCGCCCTGGTTCATTCCGGATACGACGGCGCTCTACCAGCAGCTCCTGGCCTTCCGGCAGCGCCGCCAGCATCTGGCGCTCGTGGTCGACGAATACGGAACGCTCATGGGCCTCGTCACGCTCGAGGACATCGTCGAGGAGATCGTGGGCGACATCGCCGACGAGCGCGACCACGAGAGCCAGGGGATCGCGCTCGACGCCGAGGGCCGGGCGGTGGTCGACGGCCGCACGGCGGTGCGCGATCTCAACCGGCAGCTCGACTGGGCGCTGCCCGAGGACGAGGCGGTGACGATCGGCGGGCTCGTCATGCACGTGGCGCGAAGGATCCCGCGCGAGGGCGAGGTCGTGAGCGTGGCGGGCTATGCCGTGAAGGTGCTGGAGCGCCGCCGCCACCACCTCGTTCGGCTCGAGATCCGCCCGCCCGCGGCGGGCGCAGCCGAGAGCTGAGCGGCCGGGCGCGGGCTCGGCCGGGGCGAGCCGAGCAGCCGGGGGTGGTCGCAGCCGGGGCGAGGCGAGCAGCGGGGCGCGAGTCTAGCCGGAAAGCCAGGGGCCGAGCTGGTCGCGCACCGCGACCTCGAGCGCGTCGTCGAGCTGGGCCAGGAGATCGGCGGCCAGGGCTCGGGCCGCCTCGTCGCGCGTGACGACCGAGGCGCCGGCCGGGAGTGCCCGCGAGCGCTGGACCGCGACGCGGACCTGGGCCGCCTCGCGGCCACCCGGCTCGATCACCCGCAGCCGCACCGCGAGCGCGCCTTCCTGGGCGAAGGTCGGCTCGCGGCGCACGAGCCCGCCGACCCCGCCGACCCGGCCCTCGATCAGCCGTTCGGTCAAGGCGACCTGGTCGAGCTCGACGCGCAGGACGGCCGGGCCGCCGGCCGGCACGAGCCGGCTCGCAAGGCGCGCCCGCAGCTGCTC
>JANWZN010000157.1 GCA_025054575.1 Geminicoccaceae bacterium
TGTCGGCGCGGGTCTCGACCGGGGTCGCGGCCCAGGCGGCGAAGGCGGCGCGCGCCTCGGCGATCGCCGCTTCGACCTGGGCCTTGTCGGCCTGGGCGTACTCGCCGACCACGTCGTCGGTGTTCGAGGGGTTGACGTTCTTGCTGACGCCGACGCCTTCGACCCACTCGCCGCCGATCAGGTTCTTGTGGAGCATCCCCTGCCCTCCCGCGCCTGCCCCGACGATAGCCGGCAGACGATAGGCGGCAAGAGCGCCGGGATCGGCGCCTTCCGCTCGCTCACCCCTCGGGGCGGAAGAGCTCGCCCGCGAGCGCACCCTTGATCGTGCGGATCGCCAGGCCGGCGATCACGGCGGCGAGCAGCGCGTAGAGGAGCCAGCTCGCGGCACCCAAGAGGGGCTGGTGCAGCCGCTCGGCGGCGACCGAGGTCGCGATCGTGAAGGCCGCCAGCGGAAAGGAATAGGCCCAGAAGCTCAAAGCCCAGGGCAGCCGCACGAGCTTGGGCGCCTGGATGACGAGGACGAGGAAGAAGAGGACGGCCGCGGCGTAGAGGATCCGGCCGAAGGCGCCCGGTTCGCCCGCGAGCTTGACCCAGGCGAGGAAGGAGACCGCGGGTGGCGCGATCAGGATGCACAAGGTCGGCAACAGCCGCGCCGGCAAGGGGTGGTGGAAGACCAACCGGTTGAAGACGAGGGTCAAGAGCACGAGCCAGAACAGCAGGCCGATCCCCAAGAAGAACCAGGAGAGCTCGACCCACCCCAAGGGCACCCCGGCGATCGGCACGAGCACGTTGCCGACGGCCGGGATGAACCAGGCGGGGTTGAGATGCGGCGGCTCGTAATGCTGCAGCTCGATCCAGGTCGTGACCACCGCGAGCATGGCCAAAAGATGGGCGAGCGCGCCCAGAAGCCACAAGGGTGCCGCGAGGCCGGGGGCGTGCGGGGCGAGCGCGGTCGCGACCAGGAGCAGGCCGATCGTGATCGCCGGGAAGAAGGCGATGCGTACCGGATGCCGCCACTCGGCCGCGACCTCCTCGGGATGCCGGGCGAGCTTGACGCCGTAGACCCCGAGCAGCGCCAGATAGAGAAGGCCCGTGAGCGCGAGGAGGAGCAGCGCCAGCGGGGCCAACGCCGGGGCGGCGTGCGCCATCCGCTCGGTCGCGAGGGTGAGGCCCGCCATCCCCATCACGGTCGCGAACACGCCCACCGGCAGATGCGCGAGGCCTTCCGCGAGGCTCGGCCGCGCCGCCTGGTTCGCCGCCTGCATGCCCGTTCCTCCCACGGTCCCGTCGCCCTCGAAGGGTAGGGTGATCGCATCACGAATATAAGAGAAATCGCATGCACGAAAGGTCGCGGGCGGGGCTCCCGCGACCGGCCGCGAGGGAGTAGAGCCGGCGCCGCGTTCGAGGAGAAGCCGCCATGAGCGTCTTGCGCACCGTCTCGCCGATCGACGGCCGGATCGTGGTCGAACGGCCGCTCGCCGACCGGACCCAGGTCGAGGCCGCGGTCCACCGCGCCCGCCGCGCCTTCCCGGCTTGGCGGGCCCGCCCCGTCGAGGAGCGGGTGGCGATGTTGCACCGCGCGATCGATCACATGCTGAGCCGGCGCGAGGCGATCGCGCGCGAGATCACGCTGCAGATGGGCCGGCCGATCGCCCACAGCCCGGGCGAGCTGCGCGGCCTCGAGGAGCGGGCCCGCACGATGCTCGCCCTCGCCCCGGCCGCACTCGGCGAGATCGCGGTGCCGCCCAAGCCCGGCTTCACCCGCTTCATGCGCCGCGAGCCTCTGGGACTCGTGCTGGTCGTGGCGCCTTGGAACTATCCCTATCTCACGGCCGTGAACGCGATCGTGCCGGCGCTCGCCGCCGGCAATTGCGTGCTGCTCAAGCACTCGCACCAGACGCCCTTGTGCGCCGAGCGCTTCCAGGAGGCGATGGACGCGGCCGGGCTGCCCGAGGGCGTGTTCCAGCATCTGCACATGGACCATGCGCTCACCACGGCACTCCTCGCCGAAGGCCGGGTCGATCACGCGGTGTTCACGGGCTCGGTCGCCGGCGGGCACGCGATGCAGCGGGCGGCGGGCGAGAGCTTCTGCGGCCTCGCCCTCGAGCTCGGCGGCAAGGATCCGGCCTATGTGCGGGCCGACGCCGATCTCGCGCACGCGGTCGAAAACCTCGTGGACGGCGCCTGCTTCAACGCCGGCCAGTCCTGCTGCGGCATCGAGCGGATCTACGTCCACGAGCGGCTCTACGATGATTTCGTTTCGGGCTATGTCGAGCTCGCCTCCCGCTACGTGCTGGACGACCCGCTGTCGCCCACGACCACCCTCGGGCCGATGGTCCGGCCGCAAGCGGCCGACTTCGCCCGCGCGCAGGTCGCCGAGGCCGTCCAGGCCGGGGCGAAAGCGCTCGTCGACCCGAAGCGCTTTCCACGCGAGGCCCCGGGCTCGGCCTACATGGCGCCGCAGTGCCTGGTCGAGGTCGACCACGGCATGCGGGTGATGCGGGAGGAGAGCTTCGCCCCGATCGTCGGCATCATGAAGGTGCGCTCGGACGAGGAGGCGGTGGCGCTCATGAACGACAGCGCCTACGGGCTCACGGCGGCGATCTGGACCCGCGACCTCGAGGCGGCGGTGCGGATCGGCGACCGGCTCGAGACCGGCACGGTGTTCATGAACCGCTGCGACTATCTCGATCCCGAGCTCGCCTGGGTGGGTGTGAAGGACAGCGGCCGCGGCGTGGCGCTCTCCGCGCTAGCCTTCGAGCATCTGACCCGGCCCAAGAGCTTCCATTTGCGCCATGCGGGATGAGTGCCGGCGGCGGGGCCGCGTTGACAGCTAGCAGGCCCCTGCCTATCTGCGGCAAGTCCCGTATCAGGCCCGTTCCCGAGCGAGGTCGCGCGCGTTCATGTTCGCATCCCTGGCCCGGCGATTGTTCGGCTCCGCCAACGATCGCATCGTCAAGACGCACCGCAAGACGGTCGAGCTGATCAACGCCAAAGAGCCGGAACTCGAGCGCCTGTCCGATGCCGAGCTCCGGGCCCGCACCGCCTGGTTCAAAGAGCGGCTCGAGAAGGGCGAGAGCCTCGACGACATCCTCGTCGACGCCTTCGCGACCGTGCGCGAGGCCGCCAAACGCACCCTCGGCCAGCGTCATTTCGACGTCCAGCTGATCGGCGGGATCGTGCTGCACCGAAGCGGCATCGCCGAGATGAAGACCGGCGAGGGCAAGACCCTGGTCGCGACGCTGCCGGCCTATCTCAACGCGCTCACCGGCAAGGGCGTGCACATCGTCACGGTCAACGACTATCTGGCGCGGCGCGACGCCGCCTGGATGGGCCCGATCTACGAGCTGCTCGGGCTCAGCGTCGGCGTGATCGTGCCGATGATGGACGAGCAGGATCGCCGCCGGGCTTACGCCTGCGACATCACTTATGCCACCAACAACGAGCTCGGCTTCGATTATTTGCGCGACAACATGCGCCACAGCCTGGAGGCGATGGTCCAGCGTGGCCACTATTACGCGATCGTCGACGAGGTCGACAGCATCCTGGTCGACGAGGCGCGCACGCCCTTGATCATCAGCGGGCCGAGCGAGGACAGCTCGCAGCTCTATCGCGCGATCGACGCCATCATCCCCTCCCTCCAGCCGGACGATTGGGAGAAGGACGAGAAGCAGCGCACGGTGACGCTCACCGAGAAGGGCCAGGAGCGCGTCCAGCAGAAGCTCGCCGAGCTCGGGCTCTTGAGGGCCCCCGACCTCTACGACATCGAGAACGTCACGATCGTCCACCACGTCCAGCAGGCGCTGCGCGCGCATCACCTGTTCCGCCGCGACGTCGACTACATCGTCAAGGACGGCCAGGTGATCATCATCGACGAGTTCACCGGCCGGATGATGCACGGCCGACGCTATTCCGATGGTCTCCACCAGGCGCTCGAGGCCAAGGAAGGGGTGGCGATCCAGGCCGAGAACCAGACGCTCGCGACGATCACCTTCCAGAACTATTTCCGGCTCTACGAGAAGCTCGCCGGCATGACCGGAACGGCCGCCACCGAAGCGGCCGAGTTCGCCGAGATCTACAAGCTCGAGGTGGTCGAGATTCCGACCCACCTGCCGATGATCCGCAAGGACGAGGACGACGAAGTCTACCGCACCGCGCGCGAGAAGCACGAGGCCATCTGCCGCGAGATCGAAGACGCGCACCGGCGCGGCCAGCCCGTGCTCGTGGGCACGGTCTCGATCGAGAAGTCCGAGCTCCTCTCCGAGATGCTCAAGAAGCGGGGGATCCCGCACCAGGTTCTCAACGCGCGCTATCACGAGCAGGAGGCGATGATCATCGCCCAGGCCGGTCGGCTGGGGGCGGTGACGATCGCCACCAACATGGCCGGCCGCGGCACCGACATCCAACTCGGCGGCAACGCCGAGATGCGCATCCGCCAGGAGCTCGGGCCGGACGTGCCCAAGGACGATCCGCGCGCGCGGGCGATCCTGGCCGAGGTCGAGGCCGAGCGGGAGAAGGTCAAAGCCCTGGGCGGGCTCTACGTGATCGGCACCGAGCGGCACGAGAGCCGGCGGATCGACAACCAGCTGCGCGGCCGCTCGGGCCGCCAGGGCGATCCCGGCCGCTCGAAGTTCTTCCTCTCCCTCGAGGACGATCTGATGCGGATCTTCGGATCCGATCGGATGGACGGGATGCTGCAGAAGCTCGGCCTGCAAGAGGGCGAGGCCATCGTCCACAAGTGGATCAACAAGGCGCTCGAGAAAGCGCAGCAGAAGGTCGAGGCCAGGAACTTCGAGATCCGCAAAAACCTGTTGCGCTTCGACGACGTCATGAACGACCAGCGCAAGGTCGTCTACGAGCAGCGGCTCGAGCTCTTGCGCGCCGAAGACGTCGCGGAGATGGTCAAAGACATGCGCCACCAGGTGATCGAGGACCTGGTCGCCAAGCACATTCCCGAGAAGGCCTATCCCGAACAGTGGGACGCCCAGGGCCTCAAGACCGACGTGCAGCGCTATTTAGCACTCGACCTGCCGATCGAGGACTGGGTCAAGGAAGAGGGCATCGCGGACGAAGAAATCCGCCGCCGCATCCGCGACGCCTCGGACGCCAAGATGGCCAACAAAGCGGTCACCTATGGCGAGCCCGTCTTGCGGATGGCCGAGAAGAGCCTCTTGCTCCAGATCCTCGATCATCTCTGGAAGGAGCATCTCCTCCATCTCGATCATCTGCGGCAGGGCATCCATCTGCGCGGCTACGGCCAGCGCGATCCGTTGAACGAGTACAAGCGCGAGGCCTTCGCGCTGTTCGAGAACATGCTGGCGCAGCTGCGGCTGACCACGACCCAGGTGCTCTCGCACCTCGAGATCCGCCTGGCGCCGCCCGAGCCCGAGCCGGCGCCGGTCGCACCGCCGCTCCGGGCCCGTGCCATGGCGCTGGCCGAGGGTGGCGAGGGGGTCGATCCGGCCGATCCCAGGACCTGGGGCAAGGTCCCGCGCAACGCCCCCTGCCCCTGCGGTTCGGGCAAGAAGTACAAGCAGTGTCACGGTCGGATCGTCTGAGCCGCCCACGCCCATAGGCCGCCCGCCGGCTGGAGCGGCCGCAGCGGGCCGCGGCTACTAGCGGCGCGAGCTGCCGCCCGACGCGATCGCGGCTTTAGGCCTCGCCGGCCGCGATCGGCCGCGGCCGCTGGGCGCCCGGCTCATGCCGGGCATCGCCCAGCCGGGCTTGTCCACCGCCCCGCAGCCGCGCATCCTCGGCCGAGGGAGGTGGTGCGGGAGGCGGCCTTTGTACGTCTTCGACAAGACCCGGTTGGACCTCGCCCGAGAGTTCAAGGAAAAGCCGTTCGGCGCGCACAGCCCCGATCTGCAGTATCTCTTGCATCTGATGCGGCGGCCCTCGAACGAGCCGTTTCCTTGTCTCGTCATGGACCAAGACGATGCCCGCTGGACGCTCGCCTTCCTCGAGCCCGGCGCCAAGAGCCCACCGCGCTTGACCAACCAGGTCTTCACCGACCTGCGCGAAGCCGAGTGGCACGTCTTCAAGCTGCGCTGGCGGACGCTCGCCGGCGAAGACCTGCCCTTCGACTGACGAGGAGCCCCGGCCGCCCGGAGGGCCGCGATGACCGTGTTGATGGCCTATGCCGATCGCTGGAGCTGCCGCCCGGGCGATCGGGTCCGCTTCATGGTGAGCGGCCGCGGTGCCGATCGCTACGAGGCGCGAATCGTGCGCCTGAAGCAGCCCTCGGCCGGACCGCAGGCGACACCGTTCGCGCCGGAGCCGATCGCGAGCCCGGTGAGCGGCGCGTATCCGCTGCGTTGGCAAGCGATCCCGATCGGCTCCTTCGCGGTCGTGCCGGCGCACCCGGCGCTGCACCCGACCGGCAGCTTCACCCTGGCGCTCCTCCTCTGGCCGACGACGCCGCAGAAGGGCCGGCAGATGCTGGCCGGCACCTGGTGCGAAGCGAGCCGCACCGGCTACGGCCTCTTCCTCGACGAAGAGGGCCGGCTCGAAGGGCGAGTCGGCGACGGTACGAGCGTCGTGGTCGCACGCACCGAGCTGCCGCTCGCGCGTCGGCGCTGGTACCGGGCGAGCCTCGTCCTCGATCGCGAGCGCGGCACGCTCTCGATCGGCCGCGAACCGCTCGAAGAGCACGGCTTCGCGATCGATCGGTCGGAGACGGCGTCGGTCGTGGCCATGCTCGGTGCCATCGCCGGACCCGGCCCCTTTCTGTTGGCCGCGGCGCAGGCCGGGCCGGCGCGCGGCCCCGCGGCCTGGGGCGGAATCGCGACCGCCCACCATTTCAACGGCCGGCTCGAGGCCCCGCGCCTGGCGTCGGGGGCGCTGGCCGATCGGGCGATCGCGGCGCTCTTTCTCGACGCCCCGCCCGCCGGGCTC
>JANWZN010000158.1:0-3012 GCA_025054575.1 Geminicoccaceae bacterium
ACTTGGCCCAGCTTTTGTTGACTTTGATAACTACAGGACTGGCGGGGACCATTCGATTGGTCAGCGCGACCGTACGCCCCGAGACCCCGGCCGTTCGGTTCACCACTCCGACAGTGCCGCGAGCGCTGTTGCGCGTGTTGGCCAGCGCGTCGGTGGCGAGCAAGGCCACGCAACCCACCGTGGCGGCGAACAAACCGATGCTCATCCGACGCATCACGCCCTCCCACACTCTTCGCGACTTTTCTTACCTTCAGATGAAGACCGCCACAAGCCACGGTTTCCGCGACCAATCGGAGGTCCGTCCCCACCCAGGGTAGACGAGCGGGTCCATGCGCTTTCGCGAGCACCGAGCCGGCTGGGATGGAGGGCCGCGAGGAGGATGGTGCCCAGGGGCGGAATCGAACCACCGACACCGTGATTTTCAGTCACGTGCTCTACCGACTGAGCTACCTGGGCGGCACCCGCCCTATAGGCGCCCCGGCGGCACCTGTCCAGCACCGCCGCCCATCCGCCGGCGCTTCGCCATCGTCGACGCTCGGCTGCAGCCGGATGCCGCATCGTGTCGGCCCGCCTCGACTCCCGCGCCCGCGCGACCCTATGTAACCGTTTCGTAACGTTCGGTTCCTGTGGACCGTCGGACCTGCGGAGATCGATCGCCATGGAGGCGAACGGAGACGACGCACCGCTTCCCGAACGACCCGGCCCCATCTGGCGCGAGACCCTGGAGCGGCTGACCGCCTGGTTCGAGGCCCAGGGCCTCGACCACGAGCGGGCGCTGGAACTCTCCGAGAGCGTGGTGATCGTCTGCGCGCTGCGCCACCTTCCCCGCTCGCGCGAGCACGCCCTCGACCTGGCGCTCGACCAGGCCGCCCGTATGCGCTGAGCCGCTCAGCCGGCCCGTCGCGCGACCAGCACGACGCCGGCGACGGGCTCGTCCTCCCCCGCCGGCGCCGCGACCACGAGCGGCGCCATGGGTCCCGCGAGCAGACGGCGGGCGAGCGCCCGCGCCAGCCCGCGCGGACGCATCAGCTTCAGAAGACGCAGGAGGCTGCGCGCCCGCATCGCCCGGGCGTCCATCAACGGGCGTGCCCGCTCGACCAGAAGGCCGGCCGGCTCGAGCGCCGCACGCCAGCCCTCCAAATCCATGTGCACCGTCTGCCCGGCCTCGCGGTTGGTCTTCGCCGCATAGGCTCGCGCCATACCGGCGAGCCCCAGGCCGCGCAGGATCCGCACACCGGTCAGGAGCTCGTCCAAGGCGCGCAGATGCACACTCGCCACCAACGAACCGCCCGGTCGCAGGACCCGGCGGATCTCGGCGAGCGCCGCCGGCAGGTCGGCCGGTCCACCGTAGAGGCAGTCGAGTGCCGTGTTGCAGAGGACCGTGCCGGCGACACCGTCGGCGAAGGGCAAGGCCGTCAGATCGCCGACCACGACCGGGCGGCCGAGACGACCCGCCGCCGCTCGCGCGTCTTCTTGCGACCAGTCGAGCCCGGCGTCGATCCGCGCGACCACCCCGCGCTCGACCAGCGCCCGCGCGAACCGGCCGTCGCCGCAGGCCAGGTCGAGCACCGGCGGTGTGACCTCGAGGCGGAGCGAGGCGTAGGCCTCGAGCAGGCAGGCGCGCAGGAACGGATAAGAGGGCGGCCAGGACCAGGTCGAAAGGGCAATCGCGAGGCTGCGTTCTCCGGCGTCACCTTGCGAAGCCCGCCCGACCACCGCCTCCGCCCGAGCCTCTCTCGTCCCGAACCAGGAATGTGAGGAGGTGTACCACGTCGCTCGCGCAGGCGCGAGCGCTCGCCTCCCCGAGGCGCGGCCGTTCAGCCCACGAGATCGGCGCCCAGATGGTAGAGGCAGTCGCCCCGCTCGACCAAGGGGATCGGCCGGCGGCAGAGGACGAGCCCGGCCGCCTCGAAGCGGACCTCGAGCGGTGCCCGCTCCGGTTCGTCCGGGTCGAACAGCCAGCCGGCGACCGCCCCGGCCGCGACCTCCTCCCCCGGCATCGCCGCCGGCTCGAAGAGACCGGCACGCGGGGCGTAGACATAATGTTCGGGGCGGACCTCGACGATCCGCGTCGGCCCCGGCGCGGGGACGTCGTCGAGCAGCCCCAAATGGGCGAGGAAGCCCAACACACCGCGCCGCGCCACCGCAAGCGTCGTGGGTGTTACGGTCCCGGCACCGCCGAGCTCGGTGCCGAGTGCCAGCACGCCCTTGCGGTCGGCCGCGGCCAGGAGCCCGGTGTCGTTGCCGACCGGTGCAACGAGGTAGCTCACCGGTGCCCCGAAGGCTCGCAGGGCCGCGAGCTTGCGCGCGCGCAACGGGTCCTCCGGACCGGTCCGGGCGAGCGCGCTCGGCACGTAGTCGAGCGTGCGGCCGCCCGAGTGCAGGTCGATCGCCGCGTCGCACAAGGGAAAGAGGACCTCCTCGACGAAATGCGCGATCGCCTTGGTCGGCTCGTGGTCGAGCCCGGGATCGCCCACGAACATCCGGTTGAGGTTGGCGCCGTCGATCGGCGAGCAGCGCTGATAGGCGAGCACCGCCGGCGGGTTGGTCATAGGCAAGAAGATCAGCCGCCCCTTCACGCGGCTCGGCTCGAGCTCCTGGAAGAGCCGCAAAAGGGTGATCGGCCCCTCGTACTCGTCGCCGTGGTTGCCGCCGCCGAGATAGACCGTGGGCCCCTCGCCGCCGCGGACGACGCCGATCGGGACGCCGATCCAGCCATAAGCCGAGCGGTTGGAGGAGTAGGGCACGCGGAGATAGCCCAGGCGCTTGCCGGGTGAATCGAGATCGAGCGGGCAGCTCGCGCGCGTCGGACGGGTCAAGGGTGCCTCCTCTTTTCGTTCGAGATTCGAAGCGCCGAAGCAACCGAGCCCGGCCGCGCGCCGGCCGCCATCGGCCTCCGCGCACGACGATGGCCGGCCCGTCCGCAGCGCACCCTCGCGCGCCGTGCACCCGCTCGTTCGGCGCCCTTTGCGCGCGGTGCCGAGAGCCGGCACGACGCCCTACTGCCGCGCA
>JANWZN010000158.1:3022-6843 GCA_025054575.1 Geminicoccaceae bacterium
GGCTATCTTCCGCTCGGTGCGGAGGAGGCCGGGGCGCCGAGCATGCGGACACGAACGTTCCTGTTCGCTGCCGGCAGCGTCGCTGCCCTTGTGGTGTTCGCTGCCGCCGCGCGGCGGTTCGCGGACGAACGGCGGGCGTCGCGGACCTGGTCGGAGCTGGCGGCACTGGCCGATCCCGATCCGCCCCGCTTCGATCCGGCGATGGCGGCCAATCTCCCGCCTCCGGCGCGACGCTGGTTCCTCCGCTCGCTGGTGCCGGGCACGCCCCTGTGGCGGGTGGCGGAGATCGAGATGGAAGGCGAACTCGGCCTCGGCGACCGGGCGGCCCTGCGCTACCAGCCGCTGCGCGCCCGCGAGATCCTGGCACCTCCGCACGGCTTCGTCTGGCGCCCGGAGGTCGGGAGGTGGCCGATGCGGATCGCGGGCTCGGACGGACAGGCGGGCGACGGGGCTTGGACGCGCTTCTGGCTCCTGGGCCTCGTCCCGATCGTGCGCGCGGCCGACACCCCCGACCTCGTCCGATCGGCGGCCGCGCGCGGCGTCGCCGAGGCCGCCCTCTGGCTGCCGACGACCTTGCTGCCGCGCCACGGGGTCCGGTGGGAGCCCGTCGACGCGCAGCGCACCCGGGCGATCGTCGAGCATGCCGGGCTGCGCCACGAGCTCGACCTCGAGGTCGCCGACGACGGACGGCTCCGCACGCTGCGCCTGATGCGCTGGAGCAACGCCAATCGCGAGGGCGTGTTCCGCCTGCAGCCGTTCGGTGGAACGGTGCTCGAGCACGGCACCGTCGAGGGTGTCACGGTGGCGACGCGGGTCGAAGCCGGCAATTTCTTCGGCGAGGAGGGGTACGTTCCCTTTTTTCGGGTGGAGCTTTCGCGTCTGCGCTTTCTCGGCTGAGGCGAGCGGCTTTCGTCGTCGATCGTCCGGCGGCGCGCGCGGGTCGGCGAGGGCTCGAAAGCCGAGGGTGGTCATGCCACGGCTGCCCCGCCCGTTGCGGGGTGCAGGTGACAGGCGACCCGGTGCCCCGGCCGGACCTCGAGGAGCGCCGGCTCGACCCGTCGGCAGACCTCCATGGCCTTCGGGCAGCGGGTGTGGAACCGGCAGCCCTGGGGCGGGTCGAGCGGGCTCGGCACGTCGCCCTGGAGCACGATGCGCTGCCGCCGGCGGCCCGGCCTCGGCACCGGGACCGCCGAAAGCAGCGCCTGCGTGTATGGGTGCAAGGGCTCGCGGTAGAGCGCGGCCTTGGGTGCCAGCTCGACGATCTTGCCGAGATACATGACCGCGACCCGCTCGCAAACGTGGCGGACCACCGCCAGATCGTGGCTGATGAAGAGGTAAGCGAGGCCGAGCTCGCGCTTGAGGTCGACCAGGAGGTTCACGACCTGGGCGCGGATCGAGACGTCGAGTGCCGAGACCGGCTCGTCGCAGACCAGGAGCTCGGGCTCGAGGGCGAGCGCCCGGGCGATCCCGATCCGCTGGCGCTGGCCGCCCGAGAACTCGTGCGGGTGACGGTCGGCGTGCGCCGCCGCGAGCCCCACCCGGTCGAGGAGCTCGCGCACCCGCCGGGCGCGTGCCGCCCGGTCGCCCACACCGTGGATGACGAGCGGCTCGGCCACGATCTCCTCGACGGTCATGCGCGGGTCGAGCGAGCCGTAGGGGTCCTGGAAGATGATCTGCATGCGCCGCCGCAATGGCCGCAGCTCGCGCTCGCCGAGGGCTTGGATCTCGCGCCCGGCGAAGCGGATCGTCCCGGCCGTGGGCTCGAGCAGGCGCAGGAGCAGGCGGCCGGTCGTGGTCTTGCCGCAGCCCGATTCGCCGACCAGGCCCAGTGTCTCGCCGCGGTCGAGGGTGAAGGACACGCCGGCCACCGCCACGAGCTCGCGGCGGGCCCGGCGCAGCCCGACGCCGGTGCGCAGGACGAAACTCTTGGCGAGCCCTTCGACCTCGACCAAAGGCGCCGCGGCCGCGCTCACGCCACCCGCTCCTTCGCGGCCTCCGCGAGGCTCGCCCGGACGCAGGCGACGGCGCGGGGCCCGAGGCGATGGAGCGGCGGATCGGCCGCGCGGCAGGCCGGCAGCGCGAGCCCGCAGCGCGGGGCGAAGCGGCAGCCGGGCGGCAGCTCGGCCAATACCGGCACGTTGCCGGGAATGGGGACGAGCCGCTCGCTCTCGCCCTCGAGGTCGGGCAGGCTCGCCAAGAGGCCTCGCGTGTAGGGGTGCGCCGGGGTGTCGAAGATCGCCGCGACCGGCCCCTCCTCGATCACCCGGCCGGCGTACATGACGAGCACGCGGTGGGCGAACTCGGCGACGATGCCGAGATCGTGGGTGATGATCACCACCGCCATGCCGAGCTCGGCCTGCAGCCGCTCGAGGAGATCCAGGATCTGCGCCTGGATCGTGACGTCGAGTGCCGTGGTCGGCTCGTCGGCCAGCAGCACCTTGGGATTGCAGGCGAGCGCGATCGCGATCATCACCCGCTGCCGCATGCCGCCCGAGAGCTCGTGCGGGTAGGAATCGAGCCGCTCGGCAGGGGCCGGGATACCGACCCGGGCCAGGAGCTCGACCGCCCGCGCACGCGCCGCCCGCCGGCCGAGCCGCTCGTGGTGGCGCAGCGTCTCGGCGAGCTGGTCGCCGATCGTGAAGACCGGGTTCAACGAGGTCATGGGCTCCTGGAAGATCATCGCGATCTTCGCCCCGCGCACGCGCTGCAGCTCGCGCTCGGGAAGACGGACGAGATCGCGGCCCTCGAACAGCACCTCCCCGGCCACGATCCGCCCCGGCGGCCGCGGCACGAGCCCCAGGATCGAGAGCGCCGTCATGCTCTTGCCGCAGCCCGATTCGCCGACGATGCCCAGCACCTCCCCCGGAAAGAGGTCGAAGGAGACGGAATCGACCGCGTTGAAGCGGCCCTGCTCGGTGCGGAGCTCGGTCGTGAGACCACGGACGGAGAGGATCGGCGCGGCGCTCACGGCTATTGCTGGACCTTGAGCCGCGGGTCGAGCACGTCCCTGAGCCCGTCGCCCAGGAGGTTGAGGCCGAGCACGGTCATGGCGAGTGCGAGACCCGGGATCAGCGTGATCCAGGGGGCTTCCCGGATGTAGAGCCGGCCCTCGGCGATGATGTTGCCCCAGGTCGGCGTCGGCGGCTCGGCGCCGAGACCCAAGAAGCTCAGCACCGCCTCGGAGAGCACCGAATAGGCGAAGATGAAGGTGAGCTGGACGATCAGGGGTGCCATGCAGTTGGGCAGCACGTGGCGCAGCAGGATCCGCGCGTGCGAGGCGCCCATGGCGCGCGCCGCCTCGACATAGGCCTGCTCGCGCACGACCAGGACCGAGGCGCGCACGATCCGCGCGGTCCGCGGCGTGTAGACCGCGGCCAGGGCGATCACCGCGTTGATCGAGCCGGGGCCGAGGGCGGCGGTGATGCCGATCGCCAGGAGAATCACCGGGAACGCCATGAAGGCGTCCATGACCCGCATCAAGAGGTTGTCGAGCGAACGGAAATAGCCGGCGAGTGCGCCCAGGAGCGTGCCGAAGACCGCGTTCAAGACGACCACGCCCGCACCGATGGCGAGCGAGAGCTGAGCACCCTTCACGACCCGGCTCCACTGGCTGCGGCCGAAATTGTCCGTGCCGAAGAGCCACTCGGATCCGGGCGGACGGAACTTGTTGCGGATCGAGATGCGGTTGGGATCGACCTGGATCAGGAGATCGGCGAAGACCGCGGCCAAAAGCACGGTGCCGAAGAGCAGGGCGCCCACGAGGAAGAGCTTGTGGCGCAACAGCCGGCGCAGCGTCGGATAGCGGCGCCGCGCCGGCGCCG
>JANWZN010000159.1 GCA_025054575.1 Geminicoccaceae bacterium
CGGCGGACCGCGATCGGGATGCTCATCCCTGGGCCCCACCGGAGAGGGTCACGATGGCGGCCGACTTGGGCGTCCAGCCGATCACGCCGGTGACGAGCTTCCTGGGCGGCTCGTCCTTACCTTTGCCTTTGAAGACCGCGCTGTGCGCGAACACCTTGCGCTCGCCCTCGCGCATGGTCGGGTTGCGCGCCGCGGCACTCGTGCCTTCGGTGCCGGTGATGCGCGGATCCTCGCGCCAAGCGTCGCCGGTGATCGCGAAGCCCTGGGTGCGGCCTTCGCCGGTGATCCGCGGCCGCTCGCCCTCGCGGTGGCCGGGGTTGGCCGAGAAGACGAGCCGCGGGCGGAAGCCGAAGTCGAGCTGGCCCGTGACCTTGCCCTCGCCGACCGCGAAGGAGCCGGTGATCTTGGGCCGGCGCGCCGCCCGCTCCTCGGCTTCGAGCATCGCCTTGCGGTGCGGGGTCGTGATCGAGAAGCCGCTCGGGGCGGGGGCGGGGAGGCCGTCGGCAGCCGGCGCCGGCAGGGCCGGCACCTCGTAATAGGGCGTGCCGCTCACGATCCGCTCCGCACCGCGCTCGATGCCGCTCACCCGCTCGGGTGCGCTGAGCGGCACGTCGCCCGTCACCCGCACGGGCCCGTTGCGCACGAGCCGCTGGGCGATCGCGTGCGCCGTCTGCGGCGGGCACCAACGAACCGCGGATGCGACACCCTGATAGGGCGTGCCGGTGACCGGGCTGCAGGTGCCGGGCTCGGTGCCGGTGACGAGCTCTTCCTGCTCGAACTCGGGGCCGGTGACACGCTGGCCGCGCCAGGTGAGCGCTTCGCGCACTTTTCCGCCGCTCGCCGGATCGGGCCGCGGCAGCATCGTGACGCCCGGCGCGGCGCCCGGATCGCAGGCGAGCACGGCACGCGCGGGTGCCAGATACTGGGTGCCGGTGAGCGCGCGGCAGGAGCCGGGCTCGTCGCCGGTGACCCGCGGGCTGCGCCCGACCGCCGTGCCGGTCACCGGCTGGCCGCCCACCGTCACCTCGATCGGCCGGTCGCGCTCGCGCGAGCGCGAGCCCACCCAGCGCGCCGAGCGGCCGAGATTGGTGCCGAACACCGAGTGACCGTGCGGGTTGGCTTGCCGCTCGAACTGGGCCAGCGCGAGCCCGCCCGTCTCGTTGCGCGGGGTGAGATCGTCGGCCAGGCGCGGATCGGCCTCGCCGGTGATCCGCACCCGCTCGCCGGCCTCGTCGCCGGTGACCGGCACGCGGCTGCGCACCAGCGTCCCGGAGACCACGAGCCCGCCTTCGGTGCGGGCGACGCCGACCTTGGGCGCCGTGCCGCGAATCGTCGCCCCCTCGTCCGGTCCGATATAGGGCGTGCCGGAGATCGGCTTGGCGAGACCCGCCTCGACCCCGGTGACCTTGGTCGCGTGGCCGATGCGGATGCCGGTGACGCGCTGCTGCGCCTCGGTCGTCACCGCGACCACCTTGGGCGCGTAGTCGAGCCGCTGACGTCCACCGTTGGGCGCCGGTGCCGCCTCGCCGCGGCCGAAGCGGGCGAGCTCGGCCCGTCGCGCGCGGGCCAAGGCACGGCAGGAGGCGGAGGCGTCGCCGGGCGGGCAGATCGACCCGTTCGCCTCGCCCGCGGCGACCTTCGAGGTCGACACGGCAGCGGGAGCCGAGGCAGGAGGCGGGTTAGAGACGCTGTTCAGAAGTGCCGCCTTGCCGCGCGAGAGGGTCTGCCGCCGCAGCATGGAGGCCTGGCGCCCCACCGCGCTCGGCACCGGGGCGGATGCACGCGGTGCGGGTGCCGGGGCCGCTGCGCCGCTCGGCGCCGTGGCCGTTGGCGCGGCCGCGCCGTCGGCAGACGGTAGGGCCGCGTCACGGAAGCCCGTGCGCACCCGCTCGCTCGGTGGCGGCAGGCCCCGCTTGCCCTGCGAGAGCGCGCGTCGCCGCTCCAGCGATGCCGCCCGCCCGGTCGCTACGATCGCCGCACTCATGCCCGGATCTCCGCCGCCCGCAGTCCGCTCGACCTCAGCGTCCGCCGCGATAGACGACGAACGAGGTGCCCTGCGACTGGCTGAAATTGTCGTAGCCGACGAGGCGGACGAGGTGGCCGGGATTGGCGCGGTGGCAGGCCTCCACCTCGGCCAGGACTTTCTCGACGGAGTAGACGCCGAACATCGGCAACTTCCACATGTACCAATAGGTCGACTGCGCCCGCTCGGGCTCGCAGTGCTCGATCGCCGGGGTCCAGCCCTGGTTGATGAGGTAGGCGACCTGCTTGGCGATCCGCTCCGGCGTCATCGGCGGCAGGTAGGAGAAGGTCTCGAAGCGCGGCTTGGAGGCGCCGTAGGCTTGCATCTCGGGCACGGCAGGAACTCCCGGGGGCGAAAGGTTGCGGGATCAGGCGCGCTGGACGTCGAGCTTGTCGACCGTCTCGAACTCGAACTTGACCTCCTTCCAGGTCTCGAGCGCGATCGCGAGCTCCGGGCTGTGCTTGGCCGCTTCCATCAGGATGTCGCGGCCCTCGCGCTCGACCTGGCGGCCCTGGTTGCGGGCCTCGATGCAGGCCTCGAGGGCAACCCGGTTGGCGTGCGCGCCGGCGGCGTTGCCCCAGGGATGGCCGAGCGTGCCACCCCCGAACTGGAGGATCGAGTCGTCGCCGAAGATCGTGACCAGCGCCGGGACGTGCCAGACGTGGATGCCGCCCGAGGCGACCGGGAACATGCCGGGCATCGAGCCCCAGTCTTGCTCGAAGAAGATGCCGCGGGCCCGGTTCTCCGGCACGTAGGGCTCGCGCATCAGGTCGATCCACCCGAGCGTCGCCTCGCGATCGCCCTCGAGCTTGCCCACGACCGTGCCCGAGTGGAGATGGTCGCCCCCCGACAAGCGCAGGCACTTGGCGAGCACGCGGAAATGGATGCCGTGGTTGGGGTTGCGGTCGATCACCGCGTGCATCGCACGGTGGATGTGCAAGAGCATGCCGTTCTCGCGGCACCAGTTGGCGAGCCCGGTATTCGCGGTGAAACCGGCCGTGAGATAGTCGTGCATGATGATGCGCGAGCCGAGCTGCTTGGCGAACTCGGCGCGCTTGTACATCTCCTCGGGCGTGGGCGCGGTGACGTTGAGGTAGTGGCCCTTCTTCTCGCCGGTCTCTTCCTCGGCCTTGCGCACCGCTTCCATGACGAACTCGAAGCGATGCTGCCAGCGCATGAAGGGCTGGCTGTTGACGTTCTCGTCGTCCTTGGTGAAGTCGAGACCGCCGCGCAAGGCTTCGTAGACCGCACGGCCGTAATTCTTGGCGGAGAGGCCGAGCTTGGGCTTGATCGTGCAGCCCAACAGCGGCCGGCCGTACTTGTTGAGCCGATCGCGCTCGACCTGGATGCCGTTGGGCGGGCCGCCACAGGTCTTCACGTAAGCCAGCGGGAAGCGCAGGTCCTCGAGGCGCAGGCTGCGCACGGCCTTGAAGCCGAACACGTTGCCGGCGAGCGAGGTGAGCACGTTGACGACCGACCCCTCCTCGAAGAGGTCGATCGGGTAGGCGACATAGGCATAGAACGCGTTCGGATCGTTCGGCACGGGCTCGATGCGATAGGCACGGCCCTTGTAGTAATCGAGGTCGGTCAGAAGGTCGGTCCAGACGGTGGTCCAAGTACCGGTGGACGATTCCGCGCAGACCGCCGCGGCGGCTTCTTCACGCGGCACACCCGGCTGCGGCACGACCTTGAACAGTGCCAGGATGTCGGTGTCGAGCGGGACGTAGTCCGGCACCCAGTAGGTCTTCGCGTAGTCCTTGACGCCAGCCTCGTACGCCTTCGGTGCCACGCCACCCTCCGACTCGTTGTTCGGCCGCCCTGCGGCCGAGACCCCATCGCGAACGCAAGCTCGGGTAGCGCGGATCGGCGCCGCGGACCAATCAGATCTCGTTGCCGCTCACATAAGACCCGTTTATCAATCCGTCATGCCGACCGATTTCCGTCAGATCCGGGTGCTCGAGGCCGTCGCACGGCACGGTTCGATCACCCGCGCCGCCCAGGAGCTCCACCTCACCCAGCCGGCGGTCTCGATGTCGGTCCGCCATCTCGAGGAGAGCCTCGGCCTGCCGCTCGTCGAGCGGGTCGGCCGGCGGATCGTGCTCACCCCGGTCGGCCAGGAGCTGGCCGACCATGCTCGTCGGATCGTGCAGGCCTCGGCCGATCTCGACGCCGCGGTCGAGCAGATCCGCGGCCTCGATCGCGGCGTGCTGCGGCTCGCGGTGGTATCGACCGCCAATTATTTCCTGGCGCCGATCCTGGCCGCCTTCCGACGGCTCCATCCGGGGATCGGGGTGGCGCTGCACGTCGCCAATCGCGACAGCGTCCTGGCCGCGCTCGAGGCGGGCGAGAGCGATCTCGCGGTGACCGGGCAGCCGCCCGAGGACGCCGATCTCGTGGCGCAACGGTTCAAGGACAACCCGCTCGTCGTGATCGCGCCACCCGGCCATCCGCTGTTGGCGCAGGCGCCGATCCCGGTCGCTCGGCTGGTCGAGGAACCGCTCGTCGTGCGCGAGCAGGGCTCCGGCACGCGGGCCGCCATGGAGCGGCTGTTCGCCGCGCACGGCCTCGCCTACGAGGCGTCCTGCGTCTTCGCGTCGAACGAGGCGGTGAAGCAGGCGGTCCAGGCCGGCCTCGGGCTCGGGGTGATCTCGGCGCAGACGATCGAGCTCGAACTCGCCACCGGTCGGCTCGCCGTCCTGCCGGTCGAGACCTTCCCGATCCTGCGGGTCTGGTACCTGCTCTATCGCGCGCACCGCCGCCTGCCGCCGGCGGCCCAGGCGTTCCGTCGCATCCTCTTGGGCGAGAGCCCGCGCTGATCGGGAGGCTGTCAGGAGCTGCGGCGCGAGGCCTTGCGCGGCCGCTCGAGCCGATGGAGCTCGAGCACGAGCCGGTCGTCGATAGCCCGGATCCGGCGGGTGATCTCGTCGATCCCGGCGAGGACGGAATCGCGGCGATCGGTGCGCTCGAGCGCCTGCCGCCCGCTGCGGGAGAGCCGGCTGACCCAGCGTTGGCCGAGGACACGGCGGACGATCTCGAGCGCACGGGCGCGCGCCACCGGATCGTCGGTCGGCGCGCGCAGGCGGTCGGCCTGCGCCTCGAGTTCGAACAGCATCTCGCGGAGCTGCTCGATCTCCTGCTCGATCTCGCGTCGGCGGCCCGGATCGCTCATGGCGTGCGAGCCTAGCAGAGCCGGCCGCGCGCGAAAGGGGGCGCGCTCAGCGGCCGAGCTTCGCTTCGAGGAAGCGGCGCAGATCGTCGAGCCGCCCGTCGAGGCCGTCGAGGCGTTGCTCGACCGCGACCAGCCGATGGTCCATGCCGTCGAGGCGTTGCTCGACCGCGACCAGCCGCTGGTCCATGCCGTCGAGGCGTTGCTCGACCGCGCCCAGCCGCTGGTCCACGCCGTCGAGGCGTTGTTCGACCCGGTCGAGCCGCTCCTCGACCCGGTGCTGGCGGGCGAGGAGCTCGTCGAGCGTGCGCTGCTGGGTGGCGAGCTGGGCGTCGACCGCGTTGGTCTGCACCCGCACCTGGTTGAGCGCGATCTCGATGCTCTGGAACTGGACGTTGATGGACTGGCGGAAATGGCTGAGCTCGGTGGCCAAGAGCCGCAGCTGCTCGGCCATCGGCTCGACCTTCTGCAAGAGCCGCCGGACCTGCTCGCCCAGAAGGCGCAGATCGAGCACCTCGTCGCTGGTCAAGCGCCACCTCCGCTTCGCGTCACCTGTAGCACGGGCGCAACAGCGGCGCCATGCGGAAAGCGGCCCGCGCCTTCCCGGCGGCGATGCTGGCCTCGGCCTGACCCGCGCGCCATCTCGTGCTAGTCCGCGCGCGGATCAGGAACCGAGGCCCTCGTGACGCAGCTCCTCTCCGTCTCGCTCGACGACAAGTACCGGCTCGAACAGGGCCGGATCTATCTGACCGGCATCCAGGCGCTGGTGCGGTTGCCGCTCGAGCAGAAGCGCCGCGACCGCCGCGCCGGGTGGAACACCGCGGGCCTGGTGACCGGCTATCGCGGCTCGCCGCTCGGTGCCTACGACCAGCAGCTCCAGGCCGCCAAGGCGCTGCTCGACGCCCACGACATCGTCCATCGGCCGGCGGTCAACGAGGACCTCGCCGCCACCGCCTGCCAGGGCACCCAGCAGGTCAACCTCGCGGGCGAGGGCCGCTTCGACGGCGTCTTCGCCATCTGGTACGGCAAAGGGCCGGGCGTCGACCGCTCGGGCGACGCGATCCGCCACGGCAACCTCTTCGGCACCGACCCCAAGGGCGGGGTGCTCCTGCTCCTGGGCGACGACCACATCTGCGAATCGAGCACGACCGCGCACCAGTCCGAATACGCCATGGTCGATGCCATGGTGCCGATCCTCAACCCCTCGGGCGTGCAGGAGATCCTCGAATACGGCCTGCTCGGGATCGCGCTCTCGCGGTTCTCGGGGGCCTGGGTCGCCTTGAAGTGCATCCACGACACGGTCGAGAGCACGGCCTCGATCACCGTGGCACCCGACCGGCCGACCATCGTTCTCCCCGACGAGGCGCTGCTGCCGAGGGTGCGACGGCACATCGAGATCCCGCCCGAGGTGCCCTGGCCGCCCATGGCCCTCGAGGTCGAGCGCCGGCTGCACACGGTCCGCATGCAGGCGACGCGGCTCTTCGCCCGCACCAACCGGCTCGATCGGATCGTGCTCGGCGAGGCGGGGGCGAGGATCGTCGTCGCGACGACCGGCAAGTCCTACCAGGACGTCGTCGTGGCGCTCGACGAGCTCGGGATCGACGCGGCCCGCGCCCGCGCGCTGGGCCTCGCGGTC
>JANWZN010000015.1 GCA_025054575.1 Geminicoccaceae bacterium
GACCACCGTGATCTGGAAGGAGGGGGCGGCACCGGCCTTGCCGCGCCTCTTGCCTTTGGCCGCGGCCGAGCCGTCGTCGAGCTCGAGCACGAGCTTGACGAACTGTTTGTCGGCGAACGGTTTGCGCAGATTGACCTGCAACTCGCCCGTGCTCGGATTGTAGTTGATTCCGTTCTTGGCGATCTTGGCGCCGCCCTTGCCGCGCAGCACCCGGCCGATGTCGTAGACCGTGTCGAGATTGGCGTAGCCCGTGATCTCGCCGCCCGAAACGGTGGGCACCAGCAGCGTCGGCAGGAGATTGGCCGACAGATCGAGACGGAAGGAGGTCGCCCCCGGACCGACTCCGATCCCGACCATGCGATCGAGGCCGGCATAAGCGAGATCGGTCGAGCTCGAGGCGGTCAGATCGCGCGCGTTGCGGTTGAGATTCGAGGTGCTCAAGATCCGATTGACGTCGCTGCGCGTGATCGTGCCCATCTGATCGCGCGCGAGCGCCCGTTCGATCTTCTTGAAGATCGCGTCCTCGGCCAGCCGCTCGCCCTGCACCGCCTGCTTGTTGGAGGCTGTGAGCTCGGCGAACACCTCGGGCAGCCAGAGCACGTTGTCGGCGACGAACGCACCGCCCTTCTTCTGCGCGAGCGCCGTATGCGGCGCCGTGAACAGGCCGACCGCGGCCGCGGTCGCGAGGAGCATCACCCGAAGCTGCATGGTCTACTCTCCCGGAAGGCGCCAGCGCGTAGCACGCTCTCGCGCAAAGGTTATGCAAGCACGCGTAACGCGCAAGACCCTAGCGAGAGAAAACTACCAGAACGTTAACGTTGCGCGGCACCCGCGGCAGCGCCGTCGCCCATGCGAGCCTGCTCGCGCAGGCGCCTCAGCGCCCGTCGGCGGCGATCCGCTCGAGCGCCGGCCGGTCGACGAGGACGAGCCGGCGGCCGTCGTGCCGGACGAGCCCGGCCTCGCGCCAGAGCGAGAGCTGGCGGTTGACGTTCTCGCGGGCGAGCCCGCAATAGGCGCCGAGCTCGCGCTGGCTGAGCTCGAGCTCGATGCGCACCCCGTCCGCCACCGCCCGGCCGTGGTCGGCGGCGAGACGCAACAGCGCGCGCGCGACCCGCGGTGCCATCGCCCGCAGGCCGGCGTCCTCGACCATCTCGGTGGTCCGCCGCAGCCGCTGGCACAGAACGCCGATCACCCGCAGCGCCACCTCGGGATGCCGCTCGAGGAAGGCCAGGACGTCGCGCCGCTTGAGGCAGAAGAGCTCGCAAGCCTCGAGCGCGGTGGCATCGGCACTCCGGGGCTTGCCGTCGAGGATCGCCATCTCGCCGAAGGTCTGGCCGGGATCGACGAAATTGAGCACCGCCTCGCGGCCCTCGGGCGTCACCGTGGCGATTCGCACCCGGCCGCTCACGACGACGGCGAGGCTGTCGCCGGGATCGCCTTTCTGGAAGATCGTCCGGCCCGCGGGCACCTTGACCATGGTGCCGAAGGCCACGAGCCGGTCGATCTCGTCCTCGGTCAAGGAGCCGAAGAAATCGCTGTCGGCGAGTGCCTCGCGGACGCGCTCGAGCTTTTCCACGGGCGGTTCCTCCAGGTGCCGGCCCCCGTCTTTCGCGGGATGCCGCTGGCGCGCGCACTCAGAGTATCAGGACCGCCGCCCCCTGTAAGCGCCCATCCCGCAGCGCAGCGAGCGCCTCGTTCGCGGCCTCGAGCGGATAGCGCACGGTCTCGGTCGCCACGGGCGTGCGCGCGAGCTTGTCGAAGAGCCCGAGCCCGTCGGCGCGGGTCAGGTTGGCGACCGAGCGGACCACCCGCTCCTCCCACAAGATCCGATAGGGAAAGGCGGGAATGTCGCTCATGTGGATGCCGCCCAGCACCACGACCCCGCCCTTGTCGACCGCGCGCAGGGCGGCCGGGACGAGGGCCCCCACCGGTGCGAAGACGATCGCGGCATCGAGCGGCACGGGCGCCGGCTCGTCGGAGCCCCCGGCCCACGCCACCCCGAGCCGCCGGGCGAAGGCCTGCGCCGCCCGATCGCCGGGGCGGGTGAAGGCGTAGACCTCGCGCCCGTCCGCGCGCGCGATCTGGGCCAGGATGTGCGCCGCGGCGCCGAAGCCGTAGATGCCGAGCCGCTTCGCCTCCCCCGCCATGCGGTAGGCGCGAAAACCGATGAGCCCGGCGCACAGAAGCGGCGCCTGGGCGACCGGATCGCCCGGCGGCAGCGGAAAGCAGTAGCGGGCATCGGCCAGCGTATACTCGGCATAGCCGCCGTCGCGGGTGTAGCCCGTGAACAGCGGGTCGTCGCAGAGATTCTCCCGCTGCGAGCGGCAGAAGCGGCAGACCCCGCAGGTCCGGCCGAGCCAGGGCACGCCCACCCGCTGGCCGATCGCGAGGCCCGCGACGCCTGCGCCGAGGCCCGCGACCTCGCCCACGATCTCGTGCCCCGGCACGACCGGGAGCTTCGGCTCGGGCAGCTCACCGTCGACCAGGTGCAGATCGGTGCGGCAGACCCCGCAGGCGAGCACCTTCACGAGCACCTCGCCCGGCCCGGGGGTCGGTATCGCGAGCTCGGCCAGGCGCAACGGCCGGCCCGGCGCCTCGAGCAGCATCGCACGCATGCCCGCCACGGGCGTTCCTCCCTCCGCTCGCGTCCAGCGCTTCTTATATGCGGGCGAGCCGCACCGATCGGGAGGCCGCCCCTTGACCCTACCCTGGACGCTGGCACTCCTGTTGGCCGGCCTCGGCCTTTCGGGCTTCTGTCTCTGGCATCAGCGCCGGCCGCGCGAGCTCGGCGAGGTGTCGCTCTTCCCCTCGACCTTCCTGTTGGGCGTGGGCCTGATCCTCGTGGTCCTGGCGCTCGCGCATCTGGTCACGCTCGCGACCGGCCATGCCCCGCCGGGGCGGATCCCGCGGCTGTGAGAACCGCCAGTGCGGCCGGGCCGCGCCGGCTCAGGCGGCGAGGAGCGTCTCGTCGGGCACGATCGTGGCCTTGACCGCGCGCATCTGGTTGGCGGCGTCGATCGCCGCCTGCACGCCCTGCTCGTCGAACGGGAAGAGCGTCTGCATCGCGCGCCAGGGATAGCGGTCGCGGGCCCGGTCGAGCATCTTGATGCCGAGCGGGATGTCGTTCGCGGTGAACGCCCAGGAGCCCAGGATCGTCACGTCCTTGGTGCAGATCCGGTGCCAGTTGGTGAGGATGGGCCCGGCATCGGTGAACTGGCCCATCTCGACGTAGCAGCCGCCGTCGCGAAGGAATTCTATCCCCTCGGGCCCGGCGGTGGGATGGCCCGAGCAGTCCATGACCAGATCCGCGCCGTAGCCGCCCACGAGCTCGCGCACCCGCGCGATCCGCGCCTCGGGGGTGGAAACCTCCTCGATGTTCACGGTGGCGACGGCCCCGAAGGCGCGGGCGAGCTCGAGCCGCGGCGTCTCGGGGGCGCCGACCGCGATCACCTTGCCCGCCCCCATCTCGTAGGCCGCGGCGATCGCGAGGATGCCGATCGGCCCCGTGCCCTGGATGACGACCGAAGCCCCCCAGGGGAAGCCGCCCGCCTTTTTGGCCCGCTCGAAGCCGCGGATGCAGGAGGTCAAGGGCTCGGAGAGCGAGCCCAACAAGAGCGGCATGTCGTCCGGCAGCTTGTAGATCTTGGTGCCGGGCAGCATGTCGAGATCGACATAGACCATCTCGGCCCAACCGCCCCACAAGTGCGGCGGCTTCTCGAAGCCCAGATAGCGGCCGTAATAGACGGGCGTGAGGCACTTGTTGGCCTGCTCGGGATAGCGCCGGCACCAATCGCACTGGCCGCAGGGCATCAAGGGCGGCAGCATGACCTTGGAGCCGACCTCGAGCTTCTGGCCGGTCCAATCCGTCTCGAGCTCCGGGCCTTTCTCGACGATCACGCCTGCGAGCTCGTGGCCGAGGGTGAAGGGCCAGGGCAGCGGCTTGGGCCAGTGACCCTTCAAGATGTGCAGATCCGTTCCACACACCCCGCAGCAGCCGATGCGGATGAGCGCCGCCTTCTTGGGCACCGGGGGTTTCGGGACGGTGCGGATGACCGGCTTCGCCCCCGGCCCGTCGAACGTCGCCACGCGGATCACGCTCGTCTCCAGCCTCGCTGCCAGCGCCTGCGCCGATCCTGGAACGCGCGGCCGCGATCGGCAATCGGCGTCGTCGGATGCCCCGCCGGCGCGGGCTGCGGGAAGGGCGCTCGCCGCCTGAGGCGTCCCCCCGCCGGCCGGCGGGCGGATCAGGCCGCCTTGCGTCGGGCGGAAAGGACGAGCTCGACGATGTCGGCCATGATCTGGTCGACGCGGTAGTCCTTGGGCGTGTAGACCCGGGCGACGCCCATCGCGAGCAGGCGCTTCGCGTCCTCGGGCGGGACGATGCCGCCCACCACCACCGGCACCTCGCCGATCCCGAGCTTGCGCATCCGCTCGAGCACCTCGCGCACGAGCGGCTCGTGCGAGCCCGAGAGGATCGAGAGGCCGACGAGGTGCACCCCCTCCTCGAGCGCGGTCGTGGCGATGCGCGCCGGCGTGAGGCGAATACCGTCGTAGACCACCTCCATGCCGGAATCGCGGGCCGCCACCGCGATCTGCTCGGCACCGTTGGAATGGCCGTCGAGGCCGGGCTTGCCCACGAGGATCTTGAGCCGCCGGCCGAGCCGGCGCGAGGCCTCCTCGACCCGGGCGCGGACCGGTGCGAGGAGATCGCTGCCGACCCCGGCCACCGCCCCGACACCGGTGGGGGCGCGATATTCGCCGAACACCTCGCGCAACACCTGGGCCCATTCGCCGGTCGTCACCCCGGCCCGGGCACAGTCGATCGAGGGCGGCAGGATGTTGCGGCCCTCCTGCGCCGCCTCGCGCAACGCCGCCAGCGCCGCCGCCACCGCCTTCGCATCGCGCCGCGCCCGATGCGCCTCGAGCCGCGCGATCTGCTCGGCCTCGGCACGCGGATCGACCGCCAGAAAGCCGCCCTCGCCGGCGGTCAAGGGCGAGGGCTCGCTCTCGGTGAAACAGTTGACGCCGACGACCGGCAAGGCACCCGAGGCGATCGCCGCCACGCGCTTGGTGTTGCTCTCGACCAGCCGTGCTTTCATGTAGCCGCTCTCGACCGCGGCCATCGCGCCCCCCATCGATTCCACTCGGCCGAGTTCCTCCATGGCCGCTTCTTCGAGCTCGCGGACCTTGGCTTCGATCACCGGCGAGCCGTCGAACAGGTCGTCGAATTCCAAGAGATCGGTCTCGTAGGCCAGGATCTGTTGGAGGCGCAGCGACCATTGCTGGTCCCAGGGCCGCGGCAGCCCGAGCGCCTCGTTCCAGGCCGGCAGTTGCAGCGCCCGGCAACGGGCCCGCTTGGAGAGGGTGACGCCGAGCGCCTCCAGAAGAATCCGATAGACGTTGTTCTCCGGCTGCTGCTCGGTGAGGCCCAAGGAATTGACCTGGACCCCGTAGCGGAACAGCCGATGCTTGGGGTCCAAGACCCCGTAGCGCTCGCGGCAGATGCGGTCCCACAGGTTGGTGAAGGCCCGCATCTTGCACATCTCGGTCACGAAGCGGATGCCGGCGTTGACGAAGAAGGAGATGCGGCCCACCACCTCGGGCAGCTCCTCCGGCCGCACCCGGCCCGAGGCCTTCACGGCGTCCAACACCGCGATCGCGGTGGCGAGCGCGTAGGCGATCTCCTGGACCGGGGTCGCCCCCGCTTCCTGCAGATGATAGGAACAGACGTTGATCGGGTTCCAGCGCGGCATCTCGCGCGCGGTGAAGGTGATCAGGTCGGTGGTCAGCCGCAGCGACGGGCCGGGCGGGAAGATGTAGGTGCCGCGCGCCAGATATTCTTTGACGATGTCGTTCTGGGTGGTGCCGGCGAGCTTCTTGCGGTCCGCCCCCTGGCGCTCGGCGACCGCGACGTAGAGCGCCAACAGCCAGGCCGCGGTGGCGTTGATCGTCATCGAGGTGTTCATCTGTTCGAGCGGGATGCCGTCGAACAGGATCCGCATGTCCAGGATCGAATCGATCGCCACCCCGGCCATGCCGACATCGGCCACCACGCGCGGATGGTCGCTGTCGTAGCCGCGATGGGTGGCGAGGTCGAAGGCGATCGAAAGGCCGCGCTGGCCCTGCGCCAGATTGCGCTTGTAGAACGCGTTCGATTCTTCGGCCGTGGAGAAGCCGGCATATTGCCGGATCGTCCAGGGCTGGGTCGTGTACATGGTGGGATAGGGCCCGCGCAGATAGGGCGGCAGGCCCGGCAGGGTGGCGAGGAAATCGAGCCCGGCTACGTCGTCGGGGCCGTAGCGGCGGGCGAGGGCGATGCCTTCGGGCGTGAGGAACGGCTCCGACGCGTCACCCGCGCCCGGACCCGGCGCCCGCGCGGCGAGGTCGATCGCGTGCAACGACGGGATCCGGCTCCTCATCCCCGTTCTCCCTCGCCCCCGATCCCCAACAGACGGTGCAGCGTGTCGTGGAACGCGAGCACGTCCAGACCCGGCGCCAGCCGGTCCGCCTCGTCGATGCTCGCGGGCGCTGTCCCCGCGACCCAGATCCTTTTCACACCTGCGCCGCGAAGAGCCGCAACCTGCTCCGCCGCGCGCTCGGCAGCACTCGCGCCCACGCACAGCACCGCGGCCGGGGCCCCACGGGCCGTCGCGATCGGGTCGCCCTCGGCGCGCAGCCGCAGGGCGCCGATGCCGCCCACGGCCAGGAGATTCTCGACCCAGGTCGACAGATCGTGCAGCTCGGCCGGCCGGCCGAGGCCCACGACCGGGATGCTCGGTCGCGCACCGCGCCGCCTCGCGGCGGCATCGGCCCGTTCGCGCAGCCGCTCGAAGGGTTCGGCGAGACGGATCCGCGGCAAGGGTGCGATCCCGCTTTCGACCGCGCGCGACCCGGCGTTCGCGAGCGCCGCTCGCGCCGCCGTGAGCGCGGGTTCGAGATCGACCGGCTCGGGCGCCGGAGGTGCCCGCTCCTCGAGGGTGGGGAACGCCGAGACACCGGTGAGCTCGAGCGCGCGGCCGGCCAGCAACCGCTCGCGCTCGCCGCGGGTCGTCGCGACCTCGGCCTGCGGGCGCCCGCTGCGCAGCGCCGCCAGGATTCCGCCTTCCTCCTCGATCCGCCGCGTCCCTTCGAACGCGGTCTCGGCGAGCGAGCGCGTCAGATGTCCGACGTACCAGCTTCCGGCGGCCGGGTCGCGGACCCGGCCGAGGCCCGCTTCCTCGCGCAGGATCAGCTGGACGTTGCGGGCGATCCGGCGCGCGAGCGGGCTCGGCTCCTGCAGCGGTCGATCGAAGGGCACCACCGTGACGGCCTCGGCTCCGCCCGCCACGGCGGCGAACGCCGCTACCGTGGTACGCAAGATGTTCACCCAGGGGTCGAGCCGGGCCAGCATCCGCTGGCCGGTCTCTGCCCGGATCCGGACCCGCGCGGCCGCATCCGCGACACCGGAGGCCTCCAGGATCCGCTCCGCCACGAGCCGTGCGGCGCGGAGCTTGGCGAGCGAGAGGAAGAGATCGTCGTCGACCGCGAGCACGAGCTCGATCCGGTCCGCGGCTTCTTCGACCGTGAAGCCGCGCGCTTCGAGCGCCCGCAGACAGAAGAGCCACGTCGCCAGCGTCGCAGCGAGTTCCTGTGCCTCGCTCGCCCCGGCCGCGTGCCAGGGCCGCCCGTCGGCCACGAGGAACAGTCGCGGCGAGGCGGGCATGGCCGCGAGGAGGCGAGCCAGCTCGTCCTCGGGATCGACCGGTGCCCCCTCGAGCACCGCACCGATCGGATCGGCCGCCACCCGCGCGGCCTCGCCAGCGAGCGCATCCGCGACGTTGAGGGCGCGCGCACCCGCCTCGAGCACCACCTGCTCCGGCGCGAGTCCGTCGAGAAGCCGCGCGAAGGCGTCGCGATCGTAGGCGAGGACACCGTCGGGGACCTCTCCGCCCCGAGCAAGGGCGCGATCGAGCCGCACGATCGCGGCCGTGGCCCCGTTGCCGAGATCCTCGCGGATCTGCCGGTTGGCGGTCGCCGGATCGGGGTGGCGATGCGGCTGTGCCACCTCCCACCCGCTCGGCCAGCCGCCCGCGGGTGCCGCGACCGGTTGGGCGTTGCCGAGCGGTGGCGCGTAGAGCGGATCGACCGCGATGCGATCGAGAGTGTGCCGGACGAGCCGGCCGAGACCGCCTTCCCCCGCGGCCTTGGCGGCAGCCTTGCGCCAAGCCTCGACGTCCGGCGGCAGAAACGGTGCCGCCAGGGGCTCGAACCCGCCCGCTTCCATCACCCGATCCCGTCCGCCTCGAGCGAAACCCCGTGGCGCCGCTTTTCTCGCAACGCAGCGAGCTGCGCCAGAGGGGGCGGGCCGGGGGCCGCCGCCGGCGACGGTCGGCTGGCGCCGGCCGGCGGCGCTCAACCCAGAGAGATTGTGGCGAGCACGATTTACCACTTTCGCGAGTGTCCCCGGATGCGGTATGAGCGATCAGCGTCGTTCATTCTCCATCGCGGGTTGGGGTCGGGGACAGTCCAGCTCGGTTGCGGGGGCGATGAGCATGGCGAACTCGGAAGCCGCGCAGGCCGGCAACGCGCACGTTGGCGCGACGGAGCCCGGGGGTGTCGACGTCAAGGAGCTCGTCGCGATCCTCCGCCGCAGGCGGAGCGTCATCGCGGGCACGGTGCTCGTCCTGACCTCGCTCGCGCTGCTCGTGGGCTTTCAGATCACACCGAAATTCACCGCCAAGGCCCTCGTGATGATCGATCCGAGGCAAGCCAAGGTGGTCGACCTGCAGGCGGTCTTGCAGGGCCTCGGGACGGATGCCTCGACGGTCGAGACCCAGATCAAGATCTTGAAGTCGCGCAACCACGTCGAACAGGTGATGGAGGATCTGCGGCTGTTCGACGATCCCGAGTTCAATCGCCACGTCGACGGCGGCAGCTCGGTGGTACGGTTGCCCTTGGGCGGGGTCTTGGAGACGCTGGTCTCCTGGCTGCCCGACGAATGGCTGATCGCGAGCGGCCTCGCCGAAGAGCCGCGCCCGGCCGAGGAGGGGCCGAGCGAGCTCGTCCGCGAAGCCGCGATCGAGCGCTTCGACGATCGCTACAAGGTCACCCAGGAGGGCCGCTCCTACGTCATCGGCGTGAGCTTCGCCTCGACCGATCCGCGCAAAGCGGCGCAGATCGCCAATCGCGCAGCCGAGCTCTACGTCGAGGGCCAGCGCCGCCTCAAGCTCGACGCCACCGTCCGCGCCACCGACTTTCTCGGCAGCCGGCTCGACGAGCTCAAAGCCGACGTCCAGCGCGCCGAAGCGGCGGTCGCCGAGTTCCGCAAGCAGCACAAGCTGGTCGACGCCAAGGGGGCGACCCTCAACGAAAGCCAGCTCGCCGACATCTCCCGCGAGCTCATCACCGCACGCTCCGCGCTCGCCGAAACGCAAGCCAAGCTCCGGCTCGTCAAAGACCTCCGCGATCGCGGCGGCGACGAATTGGCATCGGTCGCAGACGTGTTGCAGTCGCCGGTGATCGTCGATCTGCGCCGCCAAGAAGCCCAGCTGCTGCGCGAAGAATCCGAGCTCAGGACCTTCTACGGCGAGCGCCATCCGAAGATGCTCAATCTCGTCAACGAGAAGGCGAACCTGCAAGCCAAGGTCCGCACCGAGGTCGATCGCATCATCAAGAACCTCGAGAACGATGTCAAAGTGGCTTCGGCTCGCGTCGCGGCGCTCGAGCGCGAAACCGCGGCGCTCAGCGCCCAGACCGCCGGACAGCGCGAGCTCGACGTCCAGCTGCGCCAGTTGGAACGCGAAGCGCAGGCCAGCCGTCAGCTCTACGAGAGCTTTCTCCAGCGCTTCAAGGAGACGAGCGAGCAGAAGGGCATCATCGAGTCCGACGCCCGCGTGATCCAGGTCGCCTCGCCGCCCGAGAAGCCGTCCTCTCCCGGTCCCGTGCTGTTCGGGGCGGTCGGCTTCACCGCCTCCTTGATGTTGGGCACGCTGCTGGCTCTCCTGCTCGAGCGGCTCGACAGCGGGCTTCGCACCGCCCGCCAAGTCGAGACCCATCTCGGGATCCCGGCCCTGGGCCTCGTCCCGCGGGTCGACCGCTTGAAGCGCCGGCAGAAGCCGCACCAATACCTTCTGGCCAAGCCTTTGTCGGCCTATGCCGAGAGCATTCGCGCGATCTTCACCTCGCTCAAGCTCTCGAACGTCGACGATCCGCCCAAGGTCGTGCTCGTGACCTCGTCCTTGCCGCAGGAAGGCAAGACCACCTTGGCCTTGTCGCTCGCGACCTTCGCCGCGCGCTCGAGCCAGCGCGTCCTGCTGCTCGACCTCGACCTGCGGCATCCGAGCATCCATCGCGACCTCGGCATCGAGCCGCGCATCGGCTTCATCGAGCTCATGGCGGGCGAAGCTTCGCTCGCGGACGTCATCGTCCACGACGAGGAAACCGATATCGACCTTTTGCCGGTCAAGAAGCAGACCGCCAATCCGACCGACATCCTCGGCAGCAACAAGATGGTATCGCTGATCGGCGAGCTGCGCTCTCGCTACGATTTCATCGTCATCGACTCGGCCCCGCTGCTCGGCGTGACCGATACCAAGGTGGCCTCGCTGCTGGCCGACAAGGTCCTGTTCGTCACCCAGTGGGAAAAGACCAACGCCGAGACCGCACGCAACGGGCTTTCGCATCTGCTCGAAACGAGAGCCTCGCTGGCGGGTGCGGTGCTGACGCAGGTGGACATCAAGAAGCACGCCACGTACGGCTATGGCGACGTGGGCCAATACTATGGCAAATATCAGCGCTACTACGTGAACTGAGGAGGAACCCGGCTCACAGCAAGCGGGGCTGCACGGGCGTGGTCGCGGCGGCTCGCAGCGCCGGCTCCTCGCGCACCGGCCGCACCAGCTCCGGGCCGTCGTTGCGCGGATCGTTGACGGCCCGGCTCACTTCCACCGCTTCGAGCCCCACCGGCGCCGACAGCGCCGCCAGCAGCTCCGGGTCGACCGGGTCCGGTGCCATCCAGCGCGCCCACAGCGCCTTCGGCACCACGACCGGCATCCGATGGTGGATCGCCGCGATCTCCGGATCGGCGTCGCGGGTCAGGATGGCGACCGTGTCGAGGAGCGCGCCGTCGGCCAGCCGGTTGCGTCGCCACAAACCGGCGAAGGCGATCGGGCGCCCGTCCAGCGGCCGAAGGAAGAACGGCCGGCTCGGCCCCTTGGGCTGCTTCTGCCACTCGTAGAAGCCGTCCGCCGGCAAGAGACAGCGGCCTTTGAGGAAGGCGGCCTTGAACATGGGCTTGCCGGCGGCGGTCTCGATCCGGGCGTTGATCTGCCGGCCGGGATCCTGAACTTCGTTCATCCACGGCCCGAGAAAGCCCCAGCGGAGCATGACCGCTTCGGGACCGCGCGGGCCCGCGCGGATCACCAGGACCGGGCTGTCCGGTGTGACGTTCCAGCGCGGCCGGTAGCCCTCCGGTGCCTCGACACCCAACAGCTCGGGCATCTCGGCGGCGACGATCGACAGCGCGAAGCGACCGCACATCTCACCGCTCCCCCGCGAGCACCGCGCGCACCCGGGCACAGATCGCCTCGGGCGTACCGGAAGCATCGATCCGCAGCCAGCCCTCCTCGGGCGAGGGTGCGGCGACCGTCTCGGCCTGGCGGCGGACGATCGCGACATCGGCATCCGAAGCGTCGCCCCGGCGAGCCGCCACCCTCGCCTCCAGCACCTCTTCCGGCGCCTCGAGCCAGATCCCGGTGAACGGCACGCCCGCGCGTTCCGCCGCGGCCCTGAGCTCGGCGCGCTGCTCGGGCAGACCGTAGACGGCATCGCACACCACCGCCCGGCCGGCCGCGGCGAGCCTACCGGCCCGCTCGGCGAGCGCGGCGAACACCCGCCGGGTCACCTCGGGCCGGTAGGCCTCGGCAGCAAGCCGCTCCTCCGGCTGCCGGCCGAAGGATCGCTTGCGGACCACGTCGCTGCGCAGCACGAGGGCCCCGGGCACCGGCCCGAGAGCGGGCGCGAGGGCGGCGGCGATGCTCGACTTGCCGGTCCCCGATCGGCCGGCGATCGCCACGAGCCGCACCGGGCGCGGCTCCAGAACACGCAGGACCTGCTCCAGATAATGCTGTGCCGAGGTGCGGTGCCGCGCCCGCTCCTCGGCAGCGCGGACCGCGCGGGCGGTGAAGCCCTCGACCTTGGCCCGGATCTGCGCCCGGATCGCGATCAGGAGCGGCAGGAGCGCGAGCCCTTGGTCGTCGAGTCGCGCGTCCGCCCAGGCCTGCAGGCAGGTGCGCGCCGCCTCCTCGAGCCCGCGCGCGAGCAGGTCCATGAGCAGAAAGGCCAGATCGTAGAGCAGGTCGGTGCAGGCGAGATCCTCGTCGAACTCGAGGCAGTCGAAGGGCGTGGGCTCGCCGTCGAGCGCCACGATGTTGGCGAGGTGGAGATCGCCGTGGCCGTGGCGGACGAGCCCGGCCAGACGGCGCGCCTCGAGCAGCGGTTCGACGGGCGCCAACGCCCGCTCGACCGCGGCACAGGCGCGTTCGACCCTCTCGCCCGGCAACAGCTCCGGCACGAGCTCGCGCAGATCGGACGCGTTGCCGCGCACGACGGCGGCGAGGGCGGCGGCCCCGCCCTTGTCGCGACGGATCGCGGCACGAGCGTGGAACCGCGCGACCCCCTGGCCGAGCCGCTCGGCGAGCTCGCGATCGAGCCCGCCGCGCTCGGCGATGCGGTCGAGCCGCGCCTCGGCCGGAAAGCGCACCATCTCGAGCAGCCACTCGACGGGCCGGCCCTCACCGTCGAGTGCGAGCCCGCCGTCTTCCTCGCGGGTGACCGGCACGAGCCGGCGGTAGAGCGCGGGTGCCGTGCGCCGATTGAGGACGAGCTCCGCTTCCAGCGCGGCGCGGCGGCGTTCGCGCGTCGTGAAGTCGAGAAAGCTGAAGCGGACGGCTTTTTTGAGTTTGTAGGCGCGCTCGCCGACCAGCAGCACGACCGCCGCGTGCGTGTCGATCCGCTCGGGCCGCCCGCCGAACCCGCCCCCTTCGAGAAAGGCCAGGACTTCGGCCTGCTCGTCCGCATCGGGAATTCTCGCCATCGCTCAGCCGATCTCGGCGCCGCGACGTGCGGATGCCATCGCGGTGCGTCGCTCGGTCGCAGGTCCGGGCGCCGGCCGCTCGACGCTCGGGGCGCGGCGCGCTACAGGCGCGCGCCCCGTCGCGGAGGAACAGCCGATGATCAGCCAGGAGATCGAGGCCGGGCTGCGCCAGCTCGGCCGGAGCGTGCCGATCCCGAAGAGCCCCGAGGAGGCCCTGCTCGAGACCGTCGCGAATCCCGAGCCCGGCCTCCTCTATCTCGTCCGGTTCACCTGCCCCGAGTTCACCACGCTCTGCCCGATCACCGGGCAACCGGACTTCGCCCACTTGGTGATCGACTACGTCCCCGATGCCCGTCTGGTCGAGAGCAAGTCCTTGAAGCTCTTTCTCGCGAGCTTTCGCGATCATCGCGGCTTCCACGAGGCCTGCACGCTCCTGGTCGGGCGCCGGCTGGTCGAGGCCGCGGCACCGCGCTGGCTCAGGATCGGCGGCTACTGGTACCCGCGCGGCGGCATCCCGATCGACCTCTTCTGGCAGACGGGCGAGCCGCCCGCCGGCCTGTGGCTGCCGGACCAGGGGGTCGCACCCTATCGCGGCCGCGGCTGAGCGGGATTCGATCCGGCGTTAGGGGTCCGTTAAGGGGTGGGCCCTATGCTCTCCTCCGACGCGGCGGCGCGGCCCGCCGCGCGTGGCGGGAGAGGGTCGATGGCGCGGAGCACGCAGGCGCTCGAGCTCGATCAGCCGGCCGGTTGGCAACCGCAGCAGGATGCTGCCTGGACCAGCGAGGCGGCGCAGGAGGAAGAGCGCTGGCCGCTGTACAAGACCGCGCTCTTCGTGATCGCGAGCTCGGCCGCGCTCTGGGGCGGGATCTTCGCGCTGATCGGTTGGTTGTTCTGAGCCCGGCCGGCCTTTCGCGGCGCCGCCCGAGCGGGCGCGGCTGCGGCGCCCGCCGGTCGAGTGGGCCGGGGCGCCCTCGAGCCGGCCGTCCTCGAGCCGGGGGCCGTCCCGCAGGGCGCCCTTGAGACCGGTGGCGCGCATCGCCATCATCCTCGTTCGCTGGCGAGGAGACGGTCGCGATGCGGAGCGAAGCCCTCAACCTGCTCGATCGGTTGACCGACCTTTCGGGCGAGCCCGGGACGGTCGCGCGGCCGGAGGGCGGGCGGCGGTTCGAGCTGGTCTCCGACTACCGGCCGGCGGGCGACCAGCCGCAGGCGATCGACGAACTGGTCGCCGGGCTCGAGCGCGGCGAGCGCGACCAGGTCCTGCTGGGCGTGACCGGCTCGGGCAAGACCTTCACCATGGCCAACGTCATCGCTCGGATGCAGCGGCCGACGCTGATCCTGGCACCGAACAAGATCCTCGCCGCCCAGCTCTACGGGGAGATGAAGAGCTTCTTTCCGAACAACGCCGTAGAGTATTTCGTCAGCTATTACGACTATTACCAGCCCGAGGCCTACGTCCCGCGCACCGATCTCTACATCGAGAAGACCTCGAGCATCAACGAGCAGATCGACCGCATGCGCCACAGCGCCACCCGCGCGCTGTTCGAGCGCGACGACGTCATCATCGTCGCCTCGGTCTCCTGCATCTACGGTATCGGTTCGCCGGAGGTCTACGCCCGCATGACCTTGACCTTGCGTGAAGGCCAACGGGTCGAGCGTCAGCAGCTCCTGCGGGCGCTGGTCGAGCTGCAATATCGTCGCAACGATCACGATTTCTCGCGCGGCACCTTCCGCGCCAAGGGTGACGTGATCGAGATCTTCCCGGCCCATCTCGAGGATCGCGCCTGGCGGATCACCCTCTTCGGCGATCGGATCGAGCGCATCGTCGAGGTCGATCCCTTGACCGGCGAGCGCACGGCCAAGCTCGAGATGGTCCGCCTCTATCCCAACAGCCACTACGTCACGCCGCGGCCGACGCTCCAGCAGGCGGTGGAAGCGATCAAGAAGGAACTCAGCGAGCGGCTCGCCGAGTTCCGCAGCCAGGGCAAGCTCTTGGAGGCCGAGCGGCTGGAGCAGCGGACCAATGCCGATCTCGAGATGATCTTGACGACCGGCTCGTGCCCCGGCATCGAGAATTATTCGCGCTACTTGACCGGCCGTAAACCCGGCGAGCCGCCGCCCACCCTGTTCGAGTATCTCCCCGACAACGCGATCCTGGTGGTCGACGAGAGCCACGTCACCGTGCCGCAGGTGGGCGGCATGTTCCGCGGCGACTGGCACCGCAAGTCGACGCTCGCCGAGTACGGCTTCCGGCTGCCCTCCTGCTGCGACAACCGCCCGCTCAAATTCGAGGAATGGGACGCGATGCGGCCGCAGACGATCTTCGTCTCGGCGACCCCGGGCCCGTTCGAACTCGGCCGGACGGGCGGCGTGTTCGTCGAACAGGTGATCCGGCCGACCGGGCTCGTCGACCCCGAATGCATCGTTCGCCCGGTCGAGCACCAGGTCGACGATCTGTTGGCCGAGTGCCGGACCGCGCGCGAAAAAGGTTATCGCGTGCTGGTCACCACGCTCACCAAGCGCATGGCCGAGGACCTCTCGGAATATCTCCACGAGCAGGGCGTGCGCGTGCGCTACATGCACTCGGACATCGACACGCTCGAGCGCATCGAGATCGTCCGCGATCTTCGCCTCGGCAAGTTCGACGTGCTGGTCGGCATCAACCTCTTGCGCGAGGGCCTCGACATCCCCGAATGCGGCCTCGTCGCCATTCTCGATGCCGACAAGGAGGGCTATCTCCGCTCCGAGACCTCGCTCGTCCAGACGATCGGCCGCGCCGCGCGCAACGCCGAGGGCCGCGTCATCCTCTACGCCGACACCATGACGCGCTCGCTCGAGGCCGCGATCCGCGAGACCAACCGCCGACGCGCCAAGCAGATCGCCTGGAACGAGGCGCACGGCATCACCCCGCAGTCGGTCAAGAAGCACATCAACGACATCCTGGGCTCGGTCGCCGAGCGCGACTACCTCACCGTCGAGCTCGGGCCGGACGCGCCCAAAACCCTGGTCGGCAAGGATCTCGCCGCCTACCTGGCCGAGCTCGAGCGGAAGATGCGCGAGGCCGCGGCCGATCTCGAGTTCGAGGAGGCGGCCCGGCTGCGCGACGAGATCCGTCGGCTGGAGCAGAGCGAACTCGGCTTGCCGACCCCGACCACCACCCCGCTGCCGCCGCAGAAGCGCAACATCCGCGAGGAAAAGCGGCAGAAGGCGGAGGCGGCGCGGCGCGCCCGCGCCCGCCGTCGCACCGGCGCATGAGCGCGGCGCGCGTCGAAGACGGCGCCGCTGTCGAGGCGCGTGTCCGCGGGGCGTTCGCAGCCCAAGGCCTGGTGCGGTTGCTCGGCGCCGAGTTGCTGGCCGTGGCCCCCGGCCGGGTCGCGATCGGGCTGCCGTTCCGCAGCGAGTTCGGGCAGCAAGACGGCTTCTTTCACGGGGGCATCCTGGCGACGCTCGGCGACGACGCGGCCGGCTTCGCGGCCTTGAGCCTGATGCCTCCCGACCACCGGGTGCTGACCGTCGAGTTCAAGATCAACTTCCTGGCACCGGGCCTCGGCGAGCGGGCGATCGCGCGCGGCGAGGTGGTTCGCTCCGGACGTACCCTCACGGTCGCCCGCGCCGAGGTCGCCGTGGTGCAGCGGGGCAGCGAGCGGCCCGTCGCCCTGCTCCTGGCGACGATGATGAGCCTGCCGAGCGCGGCCCCTCCATGAGCCGGCCTGCCATGGCGTCGCTCGAGGCACCCGTGGTCGCGATGCGATCGGCGGACGACGGCTCGATCCCGAACGATCCGCGCTCGTCGAGTCTGCGGCGGCGCCGGCCGGTGCCTCGGCGCGTTCGCGTCCCGGTGGTGACGCCGGCCGCGATCTTCCGAAGGCGCGGCCGGCTTTCGGCCCGCTGCCACGGCGCCTATCCTCCTCCCGGGACGACGGCTGCGCAGACGAGGTGCTCGCAATCGCCCACGGGCGCGCTCGGCTCCGGCGCGCCGCTGCCGCGCGGTCGCGCGCGCGAGGTCGCGGCGGGCGAGGTCGTGCCCTCGTCGGTCGGGGTGGGCCATCGGCGACTCGGGCCGGCCGCCGGTCTCCTCCTCGTGGTTGCCCGTCCTCCAGGCCGAACGTCCGATCCTCGCCGCGGCGTGCCCGACGCGCGGGCCAAAGGCCGCGCCCACGTCGCCGCCCCGGCCGATCCGCCGGATCCCGTCCGCGGCGGTCCGCTCGCCGGCACCGAGCGGCAGCCCGCCAACGCGCGCGGCCGCTCCTGATGCCCTGGGCGAGCACGCTCGATCTGCCGCCCGCGATCCGCGACCACATCGTCGAGGAAGAGGGGCGGCGGCTGTTCCTCGAGGTCTTCAACGCCGCCTGGGCGCGTGGCCACGACGAAGCCGCGTGCTTCCGTCGGGCCTGGGGTGCGCTCAAGCGCGCCGGCTGGCGACGCTGCCCGGACGGGCTGTGGCGCCGCTTGCCCGCCTCGCTGCGCTGAACCGCGACCGATCCTCGGTCGAACGCGGCGATCGCTACAACTTTCGGTGGATAACTCCTACAGCTTGTAGCTGAGCTCGTTGACTGGAACGAGATGTTGTGAAGTGATGGGGGCGAGGAGAACAACGAGGAAAGCCCCGCGGCAGACCGGAACGGCGCATCGATCGGCCGATCGGCGATCCGTCCGGCGGACCGACGTTCCCTTGCCCCGACCATCGCCGGTGCCCCGACCGGCGCGAGCATCGAAGCCCTGCCCCCTAACCGCCCGCCCCGGGCGGTTTTTTTTCGCGCTCGCTTCGCCGGAGCGGGCTCAGGCGGCGGCGTAGAGCCGCTCGAGCACCGCCCCGTGCCGTTCGACGATACGCGACCGGCGCAATTTGAGGGTCGGTGTCATGAGGCCGTTTTCGACCGTGAAGCGCTCGGCCAAGAGCTCGACCCGGCGGATCCGCTCGAGCGAGGAGAGCTTGGCGTTGGCGCGCGCGACCGCCGCCTCGACCGCGCGGCGGAGCTCCGGATCGGCGACCAGCTCCTGGCTGCCCGGTGGCCGCCCGGCGCGCGCGGCCGCGGCCTCGAGGAGCTCTTCGGAGGGAACGACGAGGGCCACGAGATGCGGACGACGATCGCCGTAGACCAGGACCTGGCCGATCTCGGGCTCGAGCGCGAGGATGCCCTCGATCTTCTGCGGTGCGACATTGTCGCCGCCCGAGAGCACGATGATGTCCTTCTTTCGATCGGTGATCGTGAGAAAGCCGTCGGCGTCGATCGTGCCGATGTCGCCCGTGTGCAGCCAGCCGTCGCGCAAGGCTGCCGCGGTCGCCTCCGGATCCTTGTAATAGCCTTTCATGACGAGCTTGCCGCGGACCAGGATCTCGCCGTCCTCGGCGATCGCGACCTCGACGCCGTCCAAGGGCGGACCGACCGTCTCGACCTTGTTGCGCCGCGGCCGGTTGGCGCTGATCACCGGGCTCGCCTCGGTCTGGCCGTAGCCCTGGAGGAGCGGCACGCCCAGCGCCAGAAAGAAGCGGCCGACCTCCGGGCTCAAGGGCGCCCCGCCCGACACCATGGCCTTGAGCCGGCCGCCGAAGCGGGCCCGCACCTGCGCCCGCACGAGCCGGTCGAGCACGAGGTCGACCGCCGCCCGCAAGGGATCGAGCCGGCCGCCGCGCTCGAGCCGCCGCAGGCCGTTGGCGAGTGCGAGGTGGAACAGCTTCGCTTTGATCCCGCCCTGCCGCTCGACGCTCGCGAGGATGCGCTGGCGCAGCACCTCGAGCAGGCGCGGCACGCAGGTGAAGATCGTCGGCCGCGCCTCCACGAGATCGTGCGACAGCCGCTCGACACCGTCGGCGTACCAGATCTGCGCGCCCATCGCGATCGGCAGGAACTGGCCGACGGTGTGCTCGTAGGCGTGACTGAGCGGCAGGAACGACAAGAACAGGTCGTCACCGATGCCGACCTCCTCGAGCAGACCCCAGGCACCTTCGAGGTTGGCCATGATGCTCTCGTGCGTGAGCATCACGGCCTTGGGTCGGCCGCCCGTGCCGGAAGTGTAGATGAAACAGGCGAGATCGCCCCCTTCCGCCCGCTCGCCCGGCAGCTCGCCGCCGGCCGCGCGATCAAAGGCGAGCGCGTCGGACCAAGCGAGGAGCGGGGTTTGGGCGGGAAGCTCGGGTGGCCGGTCGAGCGCCACGACCAGCCGCAAGGGCGGCAGGCGCGCGAGCGCGGCCGCGAGCCGGTCGGGAATCGTGCCGCCGCCCACGACGACCGCGACCGCTTCGCTGTGGGCGAGGACGTAAGCGAGGTCCTCGGCGGTCCAGGTGGTGTAGGCCGGGACGGTGACCGCACCGGCGGCCAGGCAGGCGAGGTCGGCCGCACACCATTCCGGCCGGTTCTCGGCGACGATCGCGACGCGATCGCCCGGTCGCACCCCGTGGGCGAGCAAGCAGGCCGCCAGAGCGCGGGCCTGCGCGTCGATCTCGCCCCAGGACCGGCTGCGCACGACACCCCGCTCGCGGCGATGGAGGAACGGCCGGTCGCCACCGCGGCGTGCGGCGCGCGCGAACATCGCCCAGAGATTGGCGCCGAGATCGGGTGCCGCCACCAGCCGTCCTCCCCGCTCAGGCGCCGGCCGCCTGGATCGCGGCCGCCGCGGGCATATATGAACCGCAGCCCGAAGCTTGGAGTCCATGAATGCGTGCGAGGCTTTCCGCCCAGCCAGCGAGCCCCGAGGAGACCCGGCCGGAGGCGCCGCGCTGGGATCTCTCGGATCTGTTCGCGGGGCCGGACGACCCGCGCGCGCAAGCACTCCTGGACGAGGCCGCTGCCGAGGCCGCTCACCTCGAGGAGACCTTCAAGGGCCGGCTCGCTGCGATCTCGGGCGAGGAGCTCGCCCAGCTGATCGCCGCCTACGAACGGCTCGAAGAGAAGCTCGGTCGGGTCAACAGCTACGCCTCGCTCTTGTTCGCCGCGCATCGCGACGACGTCGAGATCGGCCGCTTCTACCAGAACGTCGAAGAGCGGGTGAACGCGATCGAGACCCGGCTTCTGTTCGTGACGCTCGAGCTCAACAAGCTCGAGGACGCCGAGCTCGAGGCCAAGATCGCGGCCAGTCCGGCGCTCGCCCGCTACCGGCCGTGGATCCGCAACGTCCGTGCCTTCCGCCCGCACCAGCTTTCCGACGAGATCGAGCGGGTGCTGCACGAGAAGCACGTCACCGGCCGCGCCGCCTGGATCCGCCTGTTCGACGAGACCATGGCGGGCTTGCGCTTCCCGCTCGACGGCCGCGAGCTCACGGCCCAGCAGGCCTTCGACCTCCTCTCGGCCAAGGATCGCAGCCAGCGCGAAGCGGCCGCGACCTCGATCGGCAAGGTGCTGGCCGCCAACATCAAGCTCTTCGCGCGGATCACCAACACGCTCGCCAAGGACAAGCAGATCGAAGACGGCTGGCGGAAGTTCCCGCGCCCGATCAGTGCGCGCAACCTCGCCAACCAGGTCGAGGACGAGGTGGTCGACGCCCTGATCGCCGCGGTCCGCGACGCCTATCCGCGCATCTCGCACCGCTACTACGCCTTGAAGGCGCGCTGGCTCGGACTCGACAAGCTGCAATATTGGGATCGCAACGCGCCTCTGCCCGAGGACGACGATCGCCGCCGGCCCTGGGGCGAGGCCAAGGTCGTCGTGCTCGACGCCTATCGCCGCTTCTCGCCGCGGCTCGCCTCGATCCTCGATCGCTTCTTCGAGCAGCACTGGATCGACGCCGAGGTCCGTCCGGGCAAGGACAGCGGGGCCTTCTGCCATCCGACGGTACCCTCGGTGCACCCGTTCGTGCTCATGAACTATCAGGGCAAGACCCGCGATATCATGACCCTCGCGCACGAGCTCGGCCACGGCGTGCACCAGACGCTGGCCGCCGAACAGGGCTATTTGATGTCGGGCACGCCGCTTACGCTCGCCGAGACCGCCTCCGTGTTCGGCGAGCAGCTGACCTTCGAGGCGCTGCTCGACCAGGAGCGCGATCCGGCGCGCCGGCGCGTGTTGCTGGCCGCCAAGATCGAGGACAAGATCAACACGGTCGTCCGCCAGATCGCCTTCTGCGAGTTCGAGCGCCGCGTCCACGATCGCCGCAAAGAGGGCGAGCTCACCCCCGACGACATCGGTGCGTTGTGGATGGAGGTCCAGAGCGAGAGCCTGGGGCCCGCCTTCGAGTTTCGTGAGGATTATCGGACCTACTGGTCCTACATTCCGCACTTCGTACACGTACCCTTCTATGTCTACGCTTATGCCTTCGGCGATTGCTTGGTGAGCTCGCTCTACGCCGTCTACGAGCAGCAGCCCGAGGGTTTCGAGGAGCGCTACCTCGGGCTGCTGCGGGCCGGCGGCACGCTCCGCCACAAGGAGCTGCTGGCGCCGTTCGGGCTCGATGCGAGCGATCCCGCCTTCTGGGCCAAGGGCCTGGGCCTCCTCGAACGCCTCATCGACCGGCTCGAGGCCGAGCTGCCGGCAGCCGGGTGAGCGCGGCGATGGCGACCCCCAAGACCCGCAACGAGAACACGCTCGGCGGCCGGATGCGTCGCTACGCCCAGGTCGGCGGCACGGTCGCCGGCCAAGCGGCCAAGCTCGCGGGCGCCAGGCTCGTGGGCGGGTTCGACCGCACGAGCCACGCAGCCGAGCTCAAGGCCGCGCTCGGCGGGCTCAAGGGCCCGCTCATGAAGGTCGCCCAGATGATGGCGACCATCCCCGACGCGCTGCCCGCGGAGTACGCGGCCGAACTGGCGCAACTGCAAGCGAACGCGCCGCCCATGGGCAAGCCGTTCGTGCGACGCCGCATGGCGGCCGAACTCGGGCCCGACTGGCCGCGCTATTTCGCCGAGTTCCCGCTCGAAGCCGCAGCCGCCGCCTCGCTCGGCCAGGTCCACCGCGCCCGCCTCCACGACGGCCGGATCGTCGCCTGCAAGCTGCAATATCCCGACATCGAATCCGCGGTCGAGGCCGACTTGGCCCAGCTCGGCGTGATCTTGTCGATCTGGCGGCGGTTCGACAGCGCGATCGACACGAGCCGGATCTACGAAGAGATCTCGGCACGGCTCCGCGAGGAGCTCGACTACGCGCTCGAGGCCAAGCACATGCGGCTCTACCGCCACATGCTCGCGGGCGAGCCTCGGGTGCACGTCCCCGAGCCCGTACCGGAGCTCTCGACCCGTCGGCTGTTGACCATGAGCTGGCTCGAGGGCCGCCCGCTCATGAGCTATCGCGACGCCGATCAGGAGACCCGCAACGAGCTCGCGCTCGCGATGTTCCGCGCCTGGTACGTGCCGTTCTACGAGCACGGCGTGATCCACGGCGATCCGCATCTCGGCAACTACACGGTACGGCCCGATCTCTCGATCAACCTCTTGGATTTCGGCTGCGTGCGGATCTTTCCGCCGAGCTTCGTCCAAGGCGTGATCGACCTCTATTGGGCGCTCGTCCGCAACGATCGCGAGCTCGCCGTCCACGCTTACGAAAGCTGGGGCTTCAGCGGCCTGACCCACGAGCTGATCGACGTGCTCAACGAATGGGCGGCCTTCCTCTACGGCCCGCTCATGGAGAACCGGACCCGCAAGATCAACGAGACCAACAGCGGCGAGGCGGGCCGCAGGGTGGTCGAGCGGGTCCACCGGCGCTTGCGCGAGGTCGGTGGGGTCACCATCCCCCGCGAGTTCGTCTTCATGGATCGCGCCGCGATCGGGTTGGGCTCGGTGTTCCTCCACCTCGCCGCCGAGATCAACTGGTACGAGCTCTTCATGAGCCTGGTCGAGGATTTCGACGTCGCAGCCGTGGCCGCCCGCCAGGCCCGCGCCCTCGAGGTCGCGGGGCTCGCGGGCCGCGCCTGAGCGGGCGCGCGCAGCGCGAGCCGGCCGGCTCGGGCGACCGACTCTCAGCCCAGCCGTTCGACGAACGGTCGGATCGCGACGTTCGCCCGCTCGAGCGCCGCCCGGATCGCGCGCGCCATGGCGACCGCAGCGGGATTGTCGCCGTGCACGCAGATCGTGTCGATCCGCGCCGGGATCTTCTTGCCCGACTGGCTCGTGATCGCCTGCTCCTCGAGCATGCGCAGGATCCGGCGGGCGGCCTCCTCGGCATCGTGCAGCACCGCCCCGGGCAGCTTGCGCGAGACCAGCATGCCGCGATCGTCGTAGGCGCGATCGGCGAAGACCTCGCGCGCGACCCGCAAGCCCTTGCGCTCGCCCGCCCGCTCGAGGGCACTTCCCGGCATCGCCACGAGCACGAGCTCGCGCCCGCACAGCGCGGTCGCCTCGGCCACCGCGAGGGCGAGCCCGTCGTCCTCGGCTGCCATGTTGCCGAGCGAGCCGTGCGGCTTGACGTGGGTGACACGATGCCCGACCGCCGCCGCCACCGCCTGCAGCGCCCCGATCTGGTAGACGCACTGGCGCATGATGTCCTGCGGCCGCTCGCCCTGGATCGGCCGTCGCCCGAAGCCCCAGAGGTCGAGGAAGGAGGGATGCGCGCCGACCGCCACCCCGTTGGCCTTGGCGAGCCGGCAGGTCTCCCACATCACGAGCGGATCGCCGGCATGGAAGCCGCAAGCGACGTTGGCCGAGCTCACGATGCCGAGCATCGCCTCGTCCTCGCCCATCTTCCAGGCACCGAAGCTCTCGCCGAGATCGCTGTTGAGATCGACCGTCGTCTGCATCGCGCCGCTCCCCGTCCGCTGCCGCGGCGAGCCTAGACCCTCTCGCCCGCGCGGCAACAGCGGGCGAGGCTGACGACCGGCGCGGGCCGCGCTAGCTCTCTTCCATGAGCGAGAGCCTGCGCGAGCCCTTCCGACCGCGGATCGTCCCGGTCGGCGATGGCGCGATCCTGATCGAGCTCGGCGAGACCATCGACCCCGCGATCAACGCTTTGGTGCTGGCGCTCGACGCGCGTATCCGGGCGATGGCGCTCGAGGGCGTGGTCGAGCTCGTGCCCACCTACCGCTCGCTGCTCGTCCACTACGATCCCGAGCGGGTCGATGGCCGGGCCCTGCTCGCGCGCCTTTCGTCCCTCGATCTCGACCATCCCGGCAGCCCGCCCGAGGGCCGGCTCTGGACCGTGCCTGTCGCCTATGGCGGCCCGTTCGGGATCGATCTCGAGGCGGTCGCCGCCCGCCACGGTCTGAGTGCGGAGGACGTGGTCCGGCTGCACACGGCCCCGACCTACCGGGTCTACATGGTGGGCTTCGTTCCGGGCTTCACCTATCTGGGCGGGCTGGATCCGCGGCTGCACACCCCCCGTCTCGACGATCCGCGGCCGCGCACACCCGCCGGCAGCGTCTCGATCGGCGGCATCCAGGCCGGCATCGCCTCGCTCGAGATCCCCTCGGGCTGGCATCTGCTCGGCCGCACGCCGGTGCGCACCTTCGACCCGGAGCGCACGCCCCCCTTGCTTCTCGAGCCGGGCGACCGCGTCCGCTTCGTGCCGATCGATCCGGCGACCTTCGCCGAGCTCGACCGCCGAGCTGCCGCGCACGACCCGCTGATCGCCCCGGAGCCCGCGTGAGCGACCCCGTCCCCGCCCTCTTCGTCGAGCGCTGCGGCCCGCTCGTCACGGTCCAGGACGCGGGCCGCTTCGGCTATCAGCGCTTCGGCGTGACCCCGGCGGGGCCGATGGATCCCTGGGCCTTTCGGCTCGCCAACCGCCTGCTCGGGCAGAGCGAGCGCGAGGCCGGGCTCGAGCTCGGCCCGGGCGGCCTCGTGCTCCGGGTCGAGGCCGAGCGCGTTCGGCTCGCCTTCGCCGGTGCGGAGCGTCCGATCGAGCTCGACGGGCGGCCGCTTCCCTGGTGGTCGGTCACGAACCTGGTCCGCGGCCAACGGCTCGCGATCGGGCCCGCCCGCGGTGCGGTCTGGTCCTATCTCGCGATCGCAGGCGGGCTCGCCCTCCCGCCGGTCATGGGCAGCCGGGCGACGCATACTCTGACCCGGCTCGGCGGGCTCGAGGGGCGACCCTTGCGCGCGGGCGATCGCCTGCCGCTCGCCGATCCCCTCGCCGGAGCGGACATGCCCGAGCTCGTCCTGGCCGAGCCGCCCTTCCCGCCCGCGGGCCCGATCCGGGTGCTGCTCGGACCCCAGGAAGCCTGGTTCGGCCCGGCCGCGATCGCGACCTTCCTCGATGCGGCCTGGCGGATCTCTGCGCGCAGCGATCGCATGGGCTATCGCCTCGAAGGACCGCGCATCGAGCACGCCCGCTCGCCCAACATCGTCTCCGACGGGATCGTCATGGGTTCCGTCCAGGTCCCGGGCTCGGGCCAGCCGATCGTGCTCGTGGCCGATCGCCAGAGCACCGGCGGCTATCCCAAGATCGCCACCGTGATCGGTGCCGACATCGGCCGCTTGGCCCAGGTCCCGGCCGGCGGCACGGTCCGCTTCCGCGCGGTCGGGTTCGAGGAAGCGCTGGCCGCCCGGGCCGAGGCGCGGGCCCGGCTCGAGGCCACGCCCTCCCGCCTCGTCCCCCTCGCGAGCGGCGGGCGGCTCGATGCCGGCTTCCTGCTCTCGGTCAATCTCGTGAGCGGGGTGACGGCGGGCGAGCCCTGAATCCCGACGGGCGCGCTCTGCGCTGCGACCTCTGCCGAGCGCTCGGGCTTGCCGAGCCTCGGCGCGGCGGGCAAAGCTGCCGGGCCCCGGGCGGAGGGAGGGGATGAGGGTCGTCCTGCAGACAACCTGGAACACGACGGCGGCCTGGCGCGCCGAGCTCCTGCGCCAGGCCCCCGACCTCGACGTCCGGGTCTGGCCCGAGATCGGCGATCCGGCCGAGATCGACGCGGTCCTGTGCTGGCAACCGCCCCCCGACCTCTTCGCCGGCATGCGCAACTTGCGCCTGATCCAGATCCTGGGGGCCGGGGTCGACGGCCTGTTGCGCGCGCATCCGCGGCTGCCGCCGGTACCGGTGGCGCGGCTCGTCGATCCGGTCATGTCGCAGCGGATGGCGGAGTACTGCCTCTACGCCACGCTCCGCTTCCACCGCCAGTTCGACCTCTACGAGCGCCAGCTCGCCCAGGCAAAATGGGAGCGGCATCAGCACCCCGATCCGGCCGAGATCGGGGTCGGGGTGATGGGCCTCGGCGCGATCGGCAGCGCCGTCGTCCGGCTGTTGCGCCAGCTCGGCTACAATGTCGCGGCCTGGACCCGCTCGCCGCATCCCGAGGCCGAGGTCCCGGTCTTCGTGGGCGAGGAGGGCCTGCCCGCCTTCTTGGCCCGCACCCGGATCCTCATCTGCCTGCTGCCGCTCACGCCCGAGACCGCGAGCATCCTCGACCGCCGGCTGTTCGAGCAGCTCCCGCGCGGCAGCTGGCTCGTCAACGCCGCCCGCGGCGAGCATCTGGTCGTGCCGCATCTGCTGGCGGCGCTCGAGACCGGCCGGCTCGAAGGCGCCATGCTCGACGTCTTCGCCCACGAGCCTTTGCCCAAGAGCTCGCCCCTCTGGCGCCATCCCAAGGTGTTCGTGACCCCGCACGCGGCCGGCATCACCAACCCGCGCACCGCCACCGCCGTGATCGTGGCCCAACTCCGACGCCTAGAGCGCGGCGAGCCGCTCGCGCATCTGGTCGATCCGGCGCGCGGCTACTGAAGCGGGCCCACCCCGCGCGCGCGGCCCTTCTCCCGCCCGGGCATCGGCGCTAGGCGAGCCGGCGGGGAGGGGAGGCCCGGGCCATGGCGCGCTTCGATCTGATCCTGCGGGGCGGGCGGATCCTCGATCCCGGCACCGGCCGCGACGAGATCGCCGACATCGCCTTCGCGGACGGCAAGGTCGCGGCGATCGGTGCGGAGGCCACCGCCGGCCGGGCCCCGATCGAACGCCGGATCGACGGCTGCGTCCTCACCCCGGGCCACATCGACTTCCACGCCCACGTCTATTGGGGCGGCACCTCGCTCGGGATCGACGCGGACGCCCTCGCGCGCCGCTCCGGCACCACCACCTGGCTCGACGTCGGCTCGGCGGGCCCCGGCAATTTCGCGGGGTTCCGCAAGCACGTGATCGAGCGATCGGAGACCCGGATCCTGGCCTTTCTCCACATCTCCTTCGCCGGCATCTTCGGCTTCGCGCACGAGGTGATGGTGGGCGAATCGGGTGATCTGCGGCTGTTGAGCCCCGAGGCCTGCGCCCGCGTCGCCCGTGCCCACCCCGATCTCGTCAAGGGCATCAAGGTCCGCGTGGGTGCCAACACCTCCGGTGCCAATGGTCTGGCACCGCTTCATTTGGCGATCGAGGCGGCCGACCGCGCCGGGCTTCCGGTCATGTGCCACATCGACCGGCCGCCGCCGCGCTATGTCGACGTCCTCGAGGTGCTGCGGCCGGGCGACATCCTGACTCACTGCTTCAAGCCGTTCCCCAACGCACCCTGCTGGGCCGACGGCCGCGTGCGCGAGCAAGTCTGGAAGGCGCGCGAGAAGGGTGTCGTCTTCGACATCGCCCACGGCAAAGGCTCGTTCTCCTTCGCGACCGCACGCGCCATGCTCGCAGCCGGCTTCTTGCCCGACGTGATCAGCTCGGACGTCCACACGCTCTGCATCGACGGGCCGGCCTTCGACAATCTCGTGACGATGTCGAAGTTCCTCTGCTTGGGCATGCCGCTCGTCGAGATCGTCCGCGCGGTCACCGCCACCCCGGCCCGGCTCCTCGGCCGACCCGACCTCGCCGATCTGCGCATCGGCTCGACCGGCGATGCCACCGTCGTGCGGATCGTCGAGGGCGAGTTCGTCTACGAGGACGTGGTCGGCGAGCGGATGGTCGGCGATCGACGGCTCGTCGTCGACAGCATCGTGCTGGCCGGTCGGCTCTGGCACGCGGCCGAGCCCGGCAGCGCGGCGTGAGCCGCGCGGGCTATTTGGCGGCGGGCGCGCGGCGCTCGAGGACCGGCGTCGGCTCGATCGACAGGCCGAACAGCCGGTCGCGTGTCACCCGGTAGTTCCGCTCGGCGTCGTAGCGCTCGACCTTGAGGCTCAAGCCCTCGACCGTGAGCTCGCCGACCGCGGCCTTGAGCTGGAAGCTCGCGAGGATCTCCTCGCGTTCGGCGCGCACCAGGTTGACGCGCGAGCTGAACAGTTCCTGCTCGGCATCGAGCACGTCGAGCACGGTGCGAGCGCCGACCAGGTTCTCCTCCTGCACGCCCTGCAGCGCGATGTCGTTGGCCCGGACCTCGGCGCGCAAGGCCTGGATCGCGGCGGTCGCGGCCAACAGCCGGTCCCAGGCGGCGGCGACGTTCTGCTGGACCGTGCGATGCGCCGCCTCGAGGTCGTTGCGCCGCTGTTCGACGGTCTGCCGGGCCGCGCGCACCCGGGCGTACTCGGCACCCCCCTGATAGAGCGGGATCGTGACCGTCACACCGAGCGTCGCCGCCCGCGACCAGCTCAAGGTCGCCTGCGGCTCCTCCTGTCGCTCCGCGCGCGCGACCAGATCGACCGACGGCAAGAGGCTCGAGAAGCTCACGTCGACGTCGTCGCGCGCGGCCGCGAGCGCGAAGGTGCCGGCGATCACCTGCGGATTGTTGGCGGCCATCGCCCTGGCCTCGGCCAGGCTCTTGGGCAGGGCGGTAAGGCGCGCGGGCCTGGCGAGCCGACCCGGCTCCTTGCCCACCACCCGCTGATAGAACGCGACCGAGCCCGCGAGGTTGGCCTTGGCCGCCTCGACATCGGCACGCGCCCGCGACAGCCTGGCCTCGGCCTGGGCGACGTCCGTCCGCGCCACCTCGCCGACCTGGAAGCGGTCGCGCGTCGCTTGCAGCTGTCGGCGCAGGCGCTGCTCGTTGTTGAGCGCGAGGTCGAGCACGGCGCGATCGCGCCAGACGGCGGTGTAGGCGTCGATGCCGTCGAGCAGCACCCGCTGCTCCAGCGCCAAGAGATTGGCGCGCTCGGCCCGGACCAGGTTCTCGGCCCGGCTGGTGGCGGCGGTGGTAGCACCACCGGCGTAGAGGTTCTGCCGCGCCTGGATGCCGATCCGCCGGCCGGTCCGGTCGATGTCCTGCTGCAACCCGGTGACCGAGGACTTGGCCTGGCCCGACACGCCCTCGATCCCGGCATCGGCGGTGATCGTCGGTCGCCAGCCGGCGGTCGCCTGCGGTACCAGTTCGTCGACCGCGCGCAGCCGCGCCCGGCCGGCGGCGAGTTCGGGATTGCCGACGTAGATCTCGACCAGGGCCTCTTCGAGCGTCTCGGCGCGACTCGACCATGGCGCGGCCAAAAGCGCCGCCACCAGGAGCCCGCTCAGGGCCGTCGCCAACCGCCGCACCCGCCCTCTCCCCCGAGCCGCCCGAGGGGGCCCGGCCCTCGGGAACGCCGAACCCACCGGAGCCTAGGCTAGTGTCTACAGGTTCTTCCGGGCAAGCCTGCAAGCGTCGTGGAAGCCAGGAATGGCGGCGAGCCCTTGCCGGGCGTGGGATCGCGGCCACAATGCTCGCTCGACAGTCGAGGTCGGCCGTGTCGCGCAAGATCGTCCATGTCGACATGGACGCCTTCTACGCCGCGATCGAGCAGCGCGACGATCCGCGGCTGCGCGGGCGGCCGGTCGCGGTCGGCGGCTCGGGACCGCGCGCGGTCGTCGCGACCGCGAGCTACGAAGCGCGCGCCTTCGGCATCCGCTCGGCCATGCCGATGGCACGAGCGCGCCTGCTGTGTCCCGATCTCGTCGTGGTGCCGCCGCGCTTCGAGACCTATCGCGCGGAGAGCCGACGCATCCGCGCCATTCTCCGCCGCTGGTCGAGCCTGGTGGAGCCGCTCTCCCTCGACGAAGCCTATCTCGACGTCACCGAGCCCTTGCCGGGGCCGATGCCCGCGCTCTAGGTGGCCCGCCTCCTCAAGCTCGAGATCCGGGCCGCCACCGGCTTGACCGCCTCGGCCGGCGTCTCGTGCAACAAGCTCTTGGCCAAGCTCGCATCGGGCCACGCCAAGCCCGACGGGCTCACGCTCGTCCGACCGCAAGAGGCGCGAAACTTCATGGCAGCACTCCCGGTCGAGGCGATCCACGGCATCGGGCCCAAGAGCGCCGCGCGGTTGCACCGGCTCGGCATCGCCACCGGTGCCGACCTGCAACAGCGCGATCCGGCCGAACTCGTCGCCACGTTCGGGCGGATCGGGCTTCTCTGGTGGAACCTCGCCCACGGCCGCGACGACCGCCCGGTCGAGCCCGACCGGCCCCGCCGCTCGCTCGGGATCGAAACGACCTTCGCGCGCGATCTCGTGGGCCCGGCCGCGCTCGAGGCCGCGCTGCGCCCACTCGCCCACGAACTCGATCGGCGGGCGCATCGGGCAGGCTTCCGCGCCCGCACCCTCGTGCTCAAGATCAAGCACGCCGATTTCCGGCTCGCGACCCGCTCGCTCACGCTCGCCCGGCCGCCCGAGGGGCCGAGCGAGCTCTTTGCCCTCGCTCGCCGGCTGTTGCACATCCCTGCCCCGCCCGCGGGGCCGGTCCGCCTGCTCGGCCTTTCTTTGTGCCTGCCGAACCGGGTGGAGGATCCGCGCCAGCTGCCGCTCGAGCTCGCCGAGCCCCGTGATCAGGGGTAGTCGCAGACCCGCAGCGTCACCTCGAGCATCCCGCGCCGCTCGCCGGCCCTGGCCGCGAAGCGGTACTCGCGCCGCTCGAGCACGAGGGTCTCCTCGAACGGCAAGACCCGGCTCGCGAGCCGCGGCTCCTGGCCTGCGAGCCGGATCACGAGCTGGACCGGTTGCGCCGGATCGAACCAGGCCTCGGTCCGACCGGTCGGGCTCTTGGCCGCGACCCCGCGTGCCGCGACCGTGAACCGGCCGCCGCCGAAGCTGCGGCTGCCGCTTTCGCGCATGGGCGTGATCGCGACCGGAAGGCTCTTGACCTCGCTCTCGGGGTCGCAGACCGGCTCGCGCGGCAGCGCCAGGATCGCGCGTGCCAACCGGTCGACCGGCACCCCTTCGCGCAGCCGCGCCTCGAGCAGCGGCAGAAGCGGCTCGAGCTCGGGTCGACGCACCGGCTCGGCCGGAGCCGCCGCTTGCCGCTGGGTCGCGAGCCGCGCGAACCGTTCCTCGACCGCAGCCGCCCGCGCCACCGCTTCGCGGCTCGCCGCGCGCGCCGCCTCGAGGTCGGCCACGAGCCGCTCGCGCTCGCTCGCCGATTGCGCCACGCCCACCAGATAGGCGGCACCGAGGCTGAAGAGGAACAGGACGAGCCCGCTCAGAAGAGCGAGGCCGATCGCCACGGCCCGCTGGCGGCGGCGCCGGGCGGTGAGGCCGAGCGCGCCGACCGTGCGCGCCGGGGTCACGGGCTCGTCGTCACGGCTCCGCCGCCGCCGCGGCGACGAGCGCGCCGATCTCCGGTCGATCGCGCGCCTGCAGCATCTGATAGACGGTGGCCGCGGTCTCTTCGACCGAACGCTTGGTGACGTCGAGCTCGGGCCAGCCCATCCGGGCATAGAGCCGGCGGGCGGCGACGAGCTCGGCGCGCACCCTCGCGAGATCGGCGTAATCGCCACCGTAGCGGCCGAGATCGCCCGCACGAACGCCCAGCATCCGCTGCCGGTTGGCCCGGATCTCGGCCAACAATTCGGGGCTCAGGGTGAGCCCCACGACGAGCGGCCGCTTGAGCCGCTCGAGCACCGGATGCGGCGGCACGTCGGGGACGAGCGGCACGTTGCCGGCCTTGATCCCGCGATGCGCGAGATAGACACAGGTCGGCGTCTTCGAGGTCCGCGACGGCCCCACTAGCACGACGTCGGCCTCGTCGAGCTCCTCGGCGAACTGGCCGTCGTCGTGCCGCATCGCGAAGTTCATGGCCTCGATGCGCGAGAAATAGCCCTCGTCCATCGCGTGTTGACGACCGATCTGCGGCTTGCCGGCCGAACCCAAGAGCTGGGTCAAGGCACTCATCACCGGATCGAGCACCGCCACGCACGGGATCCCGAGGCGCTGGCAACGCTCGTGCAGGACGTGGCGGAGCTCGGGCGAAACGAGCGTGTAGAGGACCACGCCCGGCAGCGCCTCGATCAGCGGGAGGACCTTCTCGAGCTGCTTGCGCGTGCGGACGAAGAACCAGACGTGCTCGACCGGGCTCACGTCCTCGAACTGCGAGACCGCCGCCCGCGCCACCGTGGTGACCGTCTCGCCGGTCGAATCGGAGATCAGATGCAAGTGCAGCCGCACGGAGCTCTCCCGGGACGAATGCGGGAAGAGGCGGGGACGGGCGGCGGATCGGTTCCGCGCCCGCCGCCCCGGCGTTCGGTGCCTGCCGTTGGCCCGCGATCCGTCCACAGCGATCGACGGCCGGGACGGTGCCGCCCCGTGGCTTGGGGAACACCGCCCGACGGGCCGATTATCCCCACCATCCCGTCGATGGACAAGTTGTGCCGGACCGGCGATCCGCCAACCCCTTGGCGAGTTCCGGGGCACCCTTGTCCGCATCGGCCAGGCGTGCCAACGGGATTGCGGAAAGCTCTGGGGATGCTGCGGGAAACCGACCGATCCCCGGCTTGCGGCCCCTCACCACTGCTCACCACCCTTCGTGAACGAAAAGGACTGAGGTCGGGGAAAGGGAGGCTCGCAGCGTGGATCGTTCGCACAAACCCTTCCTCGCCGTGCTCGCGGGCGAGCGACGCGACCCCCCGCCGGTCTGGCTGATGCGCCAGGCCGGGCGCTACCTGCCCGAATATCGCGCGGTCCGCGCCCGCGTCCGCGATTTCCTCGAGCTCTGCTACACGCCCGAGCTCGCGGTCGAGGTGACCCTCCAGCCGATCCGCCGGTTCGGCTTCGACGCCGCGATCCTGTTCTCCGACATCCTCGTGGTTCCGCACGCGCTCGGCGCCGAGGTCCGCTTCGCCGAAGGCGAGGGACCGCGGCTCGACCCGATCGCCGATGCGGCGGACCTCGCCCGGCTCGATTTGGCCCGCCTGCACGAGCGGCTCGAGCCGGTCTACGAGACCCTGCGCCGGCTGGCATCGGCCCTGCCGGAGGAGGTGGCCCTGATCGGCTTCGCGGGGGCGCCCTGGACGCTCGCCGCTTACCTGGTCGAGGGCCGCGGCTCGAAGGAGTGGCTCGCCCCGCGTACGCTCGCCCGCCGCGAGCCCCGGCTGTTCGCGAGCCTCGTCGATCTCTTGACCGAGGCCGTGGTCGAGTTCCTCTCGGCCCAGGTCCGGGCCGGTGCGCAGGCCCTGCAGCTGTTCGACAGCTGGGCCGGGGTGTTGCCCGAGGCCGAGCTCGAGCGCTGGTGCCTGGCTCCCGCCAAGCGGATCGTGGCGGCGCTGCGCGCCCGCCATCCCGAGGTGCCGGTGATCCTCTTCCCGCGCGGCGTCGGCGCCCACCTCGCCCGCTTCGCGCGCGAAACCGGTGCGGCCGGGCTGTCGCTCGACACCACCGTGCCGATAGCCTGGGCGGCCGAGGCGGTCCGCGCGGCGCATCCGCTGGCACTCCAGGGTAACCTCGACCCGGTGGCACTCTTGGGACCGGAGCAGGCACTGCTCGAGGAGGCCCGGCGGATCCGCGACGCCGCGGCCCTTCGGCCACACATCTTCAATCTCGGCCACGGCGTTTTGCCCCCGACCCCGCCCGAGCGGGTCGCCGCACTCGTCCGCTACTTGAAATCCGCTGGCGGATGAGCGATTTTCGCGCTGTGGGGTCGCGGCGAGCGCATCCCACGCCCGCCTGCTGCCACCGACCCGTACGTTCCGTCGCTGTGGACGTCCTGGCCGGGCACGCGTCGATTGTGTGCTGGTGGCGACCATCCGACCCGTGATCGTGACGACGTGACCGACGCCCTCCTCTGGCTCAAGGCGCTGCACATCATGGCCTTCGCCGCCTGGATGGCGGGCATGTGGTACCTGCCGCGGCTCATGGTCTATCACGCCGATCAACCGGTCGGCGCGGCCGCTTCCGAGACCTTCAAGATCATGGAGCGGCGGCTGTTGAAGGCGATCACCACGCCTGCGATGGTGGTGACCGTGGCCGTGGGCCTCTGGCTCGCCACCGCCCAGGGCCAGTGGCGCGAGGGTTGGCTGCACGCCAAGCTCCTCTTGATCCTCGCCATGCTCGCCACCCACGGGCTGTTGGCCCGCCACGTCCGCGCCTTCGCCGCCGACCGCCGCGACCACTCGACCCGGTATTTCCGCATGCTCAACGAGGTGCCGACGGTGCTGTTCGTGCTCATCGTCCTCCTCGTCGTCTTGAAGCCTTTCTGAAGCCGGAACGACGCCCCGTCCCCGGCGAACGAGGACCGCGACCTTGGCCGAGAGCGACCCGACCGACGGCAAGCTTCCCCTCGCCGAGCCCGCCGAACCGGCGGCCGAGACGCCGGCACCCCGCCGCCGGCGCGGCCGGCCGCGTCTCGAGCGGCCGAGCGAGCCCGCTGCCCCGCCGCAGCCGGCGATGGAGCA
>JANWZN010000160.1 GCA_025054575.1 Geminicoccaceae bacterium
GGCGCAGGCCCAAAGCCTCGGCCGGGCTCGCTGCCTCCCCCTTGGTCTCGCCCGCGACCTCGAGGAGGAGCTCCTCCTCGCCCGCCGCCGCCTCCTGGACCCGCAGCGGCTCCTCCTCCCCGGCACCGGCCTCGACGGGTGCCGGCCCTCCACCACCCGAGAAATGCGCCGCGAAGAGTGCCAGGAACTCGTCGATCCGCTCGCGCGGCGGAGCGAGCGTGGCGACCGCGGCGCGGCGGATGTCGGTCATGTGGCGCGGGCCCAGAAGGCCCACCGCCTCGAGGAAGGCCACCACCTGCTCCGGCGCCACGGGAAAGCCGTTGCCGCGGAGGAGCGTGGCGAAGGCGAGAAACGGCCGGGCGGCGGCCGGCAGGGGCGGCGGCCAGCTCACGGCCTCGCCTCCTCGAGGATCGCATCCAGCCGGCCGCGGACGTGCGGCAGGTCCTCCTCGTCCTTGACCACCACGCCGAGCGATCGGCGGAAGGCCTCTGGCCAGGGCACCCCACCCGCGATCAGGAGGTCGACCGCCTGCGCCCACTCGACCGCCTCGGCGATCCCGGGCGGCTTGACGAGCGGCTCCTGGCGCAGCCGCGCCACCGCCCGGGCGACCGCGCGGGCGGTGCGCTCGGCGACCCCCGCGGCGCGCAGCATGACGATGCGCGCCTCCTGCTCCGGGCTCGGATAGTCGATCCAGTGATAGACGCAGCGCCGCCGTAGCGCCTCGTGCAACTCGCGGGTGCGGTTGGAGGTCAAGATCACGACCGGTCGCTCGAGGGCCTTGAGCGTGCCGCGCTCGGGGATCGAGATCGTGAAGTCGGAGAGGAACTCCAAGAGAAAGGCCTCGAACTCCTGGTCGGAGCGGTCGACCTCGTCGATCAGCAGCACCACCTCGCGCGGCGTCTTCAAGGCCTGCAGGAGCGGCCGCTCGATGAGAAATTCGTCGCCCCAGATGTCGACCGGCCGCTCCCCCGCCTGTCGCAGCGCCAGGAGCTGGCGCGGATAGTTCCACTCGTAGAGCGCGTGTGCGGCGTCGATCCCCTCGTAACACTGCAGCCGCACGAGCCGGCGGCCGAGGATGCCGGCCAAGGCCTTGGCGGCCTCGGTCTTGCCCACCCCGGGGGCACCTTCGAGCAGGAGCGGTTTGCCGAGGGCGAGGGCGAGCCAGGCCGCGGTCGCGAGCTCCTCGTCGGCCAGGTAGAAGGCGTCCTTGAGCGCCTTGGCGAGCGCCTCGGGATCGGCCAGGCCGAAGACGGTGCGGGCCGCCGCCACGCCTCACCGCCCGCGCTTGGCGTCGAGCGCCTTGAGGATCTTCTCGGGCGTGAACGGCATTTCGGTGATCCGCACGCCCACCGCGTCGAAGATCGCGTTCGCGATGGCCGGGATCGGCGGCGTCGCGCACATCTCGCCGATCCCCTTGGCACCATAGGGGCCGTCGAGCGCCGGCCGCTCGAGGAGATCGATCTGGACCGGGCACATGTCAGCCGGGCCCGGCATCAAATATTCGTTGAAGTCGATCGGCCCGTGCGCGCGGTCCGGATAGTAGGGCTCGGGGGTCTCGTAGAGGGCGTGGGAGATGCCCATCCAGGCGCCGCCCACGAGCTGCTGCTCGACGAGCTTGACGTTCAAGGCCCGGCCGATCTCGTAGGCCGCCTTCAAGGACAGCACGGTGACCTCGCCGGTCTCGTCGTCGACCTCGACCTCGGCCACCATGCAGGCGTGGGCGTATGTCGTGACCGGGTTCATCTCCCCGGTCTCGGGGTCGACGTCGGAGGGCGGCACCAGGAACATGCCGCGGCCGGAGATCGACTTTCCCCGCTTGAAATGCGCCCGCTGCGCCACGTCGCGCACGCTGATCGCGCGAGATGGCGCACCCTTCACCTGGACCTTGCCGCGCCCGTCGAGCTCGAGGTCCTTGGGGTCCACCTCGAGCTCCTCCGCCGCCACCTCGAGAAGCACCTGCTTGGCCTCCTTGGCGGCGGCGATCACCGCGTTTCCCGCCCGGTGCGTGCCGCGCGAGGCGAAGCTGCCCATGCAGTGCGGTCCGGTGTCGGAATCGGCCGTGTCGACGAACACGTCCTCGACCGGCACGCCGAGCGTCTCGGCGGCGAGCTGGCGGGTGACCGACTTCATTCCCTGGCCGAGGTCGATCGAGGAGAGCGCCACCACGAACTTGCCGGTGGGCGTGGCGTGCACCAGCGCCTGGCTCGGATCGCCGCCCAGGTTCATGCCGATCGGGTAGTTGACCGAGGCGACGCCGCGGCCGCGATGCTTGGCCATCTCAGCGTCTCCGGCTGCCGAACACCGAGGAGAAGCGGATCGCCCCGTGGCCGCCCGAAGCGGGCCGCGGCGGCTCGGGCGGCGGCTCGCGGCGCTCCGGCTCGTTCCGGATCGGCTCTCCGCGGCGGGGCTCCGGCTCCGGCCGGGTCGACGGAGATCCGGTGCCGCCGGTCCGAGAGGGGGGCGGGGTCATCGCCCGCCGCGGCTCGCCCGCGGCGAAGCCGGTCCCGGAGCGCGGCAGCTCGGCCCGCGCCCCCGTCCCCGTCGCGGCCGGCGCCCGGGTGCGCGCGATGGGCGTGGGCGGAATCCGCGCCCGCTCGCCGCCGCCGCCCACGCGCGAGGAATCGCGCCGCGCGTCCTCGGATAGCGGCCAGCCGGCGAGTTCCGCCGCCACCTGCACGCATTCGATCAGCGCCGCCCCCTGAGTGAGCTTGCGATGCGCCTTCATGTCGCCGTCGCGGTAGGCGTTCTTGATGCGCAGCTCCATGGGATCCATGCCGATCGCGCGGGCGACCGCGTCCATGTGCGATTCCAGCGCGAAGTCGCCGCCCGTGACGCCGAAACCGCGCATCGCCGAGGAGGGCGTGCGGTTGGTGAACACGCACCAGCTGTCGACCCGGACGTTCGGGATCCAATAGGGCCCGGGGTGATGCGCGGCCGACTTGATCGTGCCGTAGGTGGAAAGCCGCGAATAGGCGCCGGCGTCGTGGTAATGGGTGATCTCGCGGGCGACGATCCGCCCGTCGCGCATCACGCCGTCCCGGATGTAGATCCGCTCCGCGCCGCGCGGGCTCGAGACCTGCATCTCCTCGGCGCGCGAGAAGACGTAGCGAACCGGCCGGCCGGTCAGCATGGCGGCCAGCACCGCCAGGGGCTCGACCACCGTGTCGACCTTGCCGCCGAAGCCGCCCCCTACCGTGCCGCCGATGAAGTGCAGCCGGTTGCTCTCGATCTTCAGCTGTGCGGCGGTGTTGTCGAGCGAGAAGAACAGTCCCTGCGTGCAGGTGTAGACCGTGAAGCGGCCGTCCTCGGCCGGGACCACGATGCAGCCGTTGGTCTCGAGCGGGGCGTGCTCGATCGGCGACATCTGGTAGCGGCCCTCGACCACGAGATCGGCCGAGCGCAGCGCCGCCTCGACGTCGCCGAAGCGGATCTGCTGGCAGTCGTAGTCGCCCCAGTAGCGGAACCAGTTGCGGCCGATGTACTCGTTGACGAGCGGCGCCCCGGGCTTGAGCGCCTCCTCGACGTCGAACACGGCCGGCAGCGGCTCGTAGTCGACCCGCACCTTGGCCACCGCCTCGTCCGCGGCGCGCCGGCTCTCGGCGAGAACCGCCACGATCGGCTCGCCCCGATAGCGCACCTTGCCGTCCGCGAGCGCCGGCTCGTCGTCGATGCCGAAATTGAAGATCGTCAGGATGTTGTGTGCCTTCTTGGGAAGATCGGCGTAGCGCAGGATGCGCCGTACGCCCGGTGTGCGCTCGGCAGCGCTCGTATCGATCGCGCGGATCCGGGCGTGGTGCTCGCTCGAGCGCACGCAGCGCAGATGCAAAAGGCCCGCCACCGGATGGTCGTCGAAAAAGGTCGACCGGCCGGTCACGTGGCCCTCGATGTCCTGGCGGCGGACCGGCTGGCCAACCAGGCGCAGCGCGTCATCGCGCTCGTCGGCGAAGAGTTCCTTGCGGATCCGCATCCCCGCCCCTCCGCTCAGCCGCGCCGGCCGGCAAGCCGCCGGGCGGCGTCCAGGATCGCCTCCACGATCGGCGTGTAGCCCGTGCAGCGGCAGACATTGCCGGCGATCGCCTCGATCACCTGCTCGCGCGTCGGGTTCGGCTCGCGGTCGAGCAGCGCCTTGGCGGCGATCAGCATGCCCGGCGTGCAAAAGCCACACTGGGCGGCGAAGCCGTCCATGAACGCCTCCTGCAGCGGGTGCAGCCTCGGCCCGTCCTGAAGCCCGCGCACCGTCGTCACCCGCCGCCCGTCGGCGAGCTCGGCGAGCGTCAGGCAGGCGAGCACCGGCTCGCCGTCGAGCAGCACCGTGCAGGCCCCGCAGGTGCCCTGCAGGCAGCCGGCCTTGGGCGAGGTGTCGCCGAGCCGCTCGCGCAGGAGCGCGAGCAGGTTCTCGCCGCCCTCGGCCACCGCCGCCACCGGGCTGCCGTTGAGCTCGAGCCGGACCGCCTTCGTCATTCCCCTCTCCTCGGGGTCCGTCCCCGTACCGCCCGCCGCGCCCGTCGCGCCTCACAGCTCGCCGAGCAGCAGCCGGCGCAGCACCACGCCCACCACTCGCTGCCGGTACCAGGCCGAGGCGATCGGATCGGTCGGCGGATCGCCCTCGCGCGCCGCCGCCGCGACCGCCGGCGCCACGCCCTCCGCGGAGAGCAGCCGCCCTTCGAGCGCCCGCTCGACCGCGCGCGCTCGGATCGGGAACGGCGCCATCGCGCCGAACGCCACCCTGGCACCGCTCACCCGCCCGCCGCTGGTCGGCAGCCAGGCGGCGATCGTGAGGACCGCCGGTCCCTTCGGGTGGGTGCGGGTCATCTTGCGGAAACGGAAGGCGGCCGGGTCGGCCGGCCGCTCGAAGCTCACCGCCGCGACGAGCTGGCGGGGGCCGCGCTCGCGCCCGCGCAGGAGATCCTCGAGCGGCACTTCCCGGGCGCCGAAGCCGCTGGCGAGCTGAACTCGGGCATCGAGGGCCAGGAGCGCGGTCGCGAAGTCGCCGTAAGGGTGCGCAGCGAACAGGTTGCCGCCCACGGTCGCCATCGTGCGCACCGCCGGGCCGCCGACCGCGCGGGCCGCCGGATGCAGGAAGGCGAGCTCGCGCGAGGCCAGGACCTGCGCCATCGTGACCCCGGCGCCGAGCTCGATCCGGCCGCCCGCCGCGCGCACCCGGACGAAGGCGGGGTCGCTCGTCCGGACGATGGTCGAGAACGACACGTCGCCCTCGTTGACCGCCCGCATCATGAGCGTGCCGCCGGCCATGAAGCGTGCCGCCCGCTCGCTCTGCAACAGGCTCGCGGCTTCGGCGAGGGTGGCGGTGGTGCGGACCTCGAGCGGCACGGCCTCACCCCTCCCCGCGCCGCTCGACGATCGCGCGGATCGCGGCGAGCCCGGCCGCCTGGACCTCCTCGGCGACCAGCCGGCGCATTTCCGCCTCCTCGCCCGGCCGGGTGGTAAAGCGCGCCCGCCAATGGGCGAAGGTCAGGTCGCCGTCGGTCACCGGCAAAAGGCGCACGGTCGCCACGTAGTTGAAGAGCGGTACGGGCGTGTCCAACAGGCAATAGGTAAGGCTCTGCTCGAGATCGGAGAGGGCCAAGAGCCGCTCGCGCAGCTCGGCGCCGTCCTTGAGGCGGAAGCGGCGCACGCAGCCGACCCGGTCGGCCGGCTCGCCGCGCTCGATGGCGCTCTCGGCGACGATCGGATGCCAGCGGTCGTGGCCGTTGAAGTCGCGCAGCACCGCCCAGACCCGGTCGGTCGGGGCCGCAAGGATCGTGCTCGTCGTCACCTCGAGCACGCCCCTCAGCTCCCGAGCTGGCGCTTCAAGGCATCGAAGCCCGCCTGGAAGACGCTCTGCCCGATCATCGCCACGAGCTCGGCCTCGCGCGCCGGGTCGCAGGTGAACTCGGCCGACCATTCGGCGAAGGTCCGGTCGCCGTCGGTCACCGGCGTGAGCCGGAGCGTGGCCACGTAGTCGGAGAGCGGCATCGGGCTCTCGAGGATGCTGTAGGTGCAGAAATACTCGTAATCCGAGAGGCCCAGGAGCCGCTCGCGGATCCGCTCGCCGTTGCGCAAGCGGAAGTCGCGCACGCAGCCCACCCGATCCGAGGGCTCGCCGTTCTCGATCCGGCTCTCGGCGATCGCCGGATGCCAGGAGGGCAGGCCGTTGAAGTCGCGGATCCGCGCCCAGACGCGGCCGACCGGGGCGGGGATCACGCTCGAAACGTAGACGCGCGCCATCGCTCAGGGCCCCTGCCCGGAGCCGCCGCCCCCGGAGCCCGAGGACTCGCGCTCGGCCGCCTCCCGGCGCGCCTTGTCCTTCTCCGCCTCGCGGCGGATCGCGTCCATGTCGCGCGCCTCGCGGATCAGCCCGCCCATCCGGGCGAGCGAGCCGCCCTCGATGCCGATGTCCTTCAAGAGCGTGTCGATCATCGGCGCCTGGACCCGGTAGCGCAGCGCCGCGTCGATCACCTCGTCGGTGGTGTTGCGCCGCTCGCCGCCCTGGCCGGCGCCGCCCAGGCCGTCGATCTGCAGGATCTTGATCCCTTCGATCTTCTCGAGCGGGCGGACGCTCTCGCGCACGATGCCCTCGATCCGCTCGAGCAGCCGGCGGCGGAAGAGCGACTGGCGGGCACCGTCGCTGAGCACGTTCTCGGCCTCGTTCATGAGGCGCTGCGCCTCCGCCTCGACGGTGGCCTTCACGCGCTCGGCGTCGGCCGCGATCTTCTTGGCCTCGGCCTCGAGCTCGGCGATCAACAGATCCACCGTGCGCCGGCGGCGCGCCGCCTCGGTCTCGCGCACCGTCTTCGTGTGCTCCTCGG
>JANWZN010000161.1 GCA_025054575.1 Geminicoccaceae bacterium
CGTTGGTAGAAGGCGAGCGCGCCCGGATGATCGAAATGACAGGTGTGGACCCAAAAGCGCCGCACACCCGGCCGCCAGGCGCGCTCGATCGCGCGGGTCATGAGCCAGCGCCCGGCACCGGTCCCGACCGCCTCGGGCACGAGGCCGAAAAAGGCGAGCTCGCACTCTGCCTCGACCCGGAAGTCGAGCTCGAGCAGGCCGATCGCCTCGCCCGCGCGCTCGAGGCGGAAGATCTCGACCCGCGGATCCTCGAGGATTGCGGCGAGTGCCGCATCGGCGAGCAGGAGCCGCGAGCACCAGAGCCAGGGCTCGCCGATCCGTCGGAAGAGCGCCCGGTAGGCGTCGAGTGCGGGCTCTTGCCAGCGGCGCAAGGCGAGGTCCGGCCGGTCGGGAACCGCTCGTTCGGGCGGCGGGCCGCGCATCTCGAGATAGGTCACGAGCGTGGCGAGCCGCCCGGGCGGCAGGTCGAGATAGCCGAGGGTCTCGAGGCGCGGCCGGCTCAAGGCTCGACCTCGAGCACGAGGCCGTCGTGGGCGGGCAGCACCCCCTCGGGCAGCCGCTCGCACCAATCGGCATAAGCGAGCTCGTGGTTCATGTGGGTGAGCCAGGCGCGCTTCGGCCCGACCCGCTCGATCCAGGAGAGGGTCAGCGCCAGATGGGCGTGGCTCGGGTGCGGCCGTTCACGCAAGCAGTCGACGAGCCAGACCTCGACCCCGCGCAGGGCCTCGAAGGCCGTCTCGTCGAGCCCGTCGGTGTCGGTCGAATAGGCGAAGCGGCCGATCCGGAAGCCCCAGCTCTCGCCGCGGCCGTGGCGCTGGCGGAAGGGGGTGATCGCGACCCCGCCGACCTCGAACGGCCCCGCTACGGCGTGCGGGGCGAGCTCGGGCCGCCAGAAGCCGAACTCGCTGCGGCCGCCCTCGAACACGTAAGGGAAGCGGGCGCGGATCCGCTCGAACACGCTCGCATGCGCGAAGGTCGGGATCGGCCGCATCACGATGTTGTTGATGGCGCGCAGATCGTCGATGCCGTGCAGATGATCGGCGTGCGCGTGGGTGTAGAGGAGCGCGTCGATCGCGCCGATCCCGGCATCGAGGCACTGCTCGCGCAGATCGGGGCCGGTGTCGACCAGGATCCTCTGCCCCTCGACCTCGATCAGGATCGAGCAGCGCCGGCGCTTGTCGCGCGGGTCGGCCGAGCGGCAGACCCGGCAGTCGCAGCCGATCTGCGGGACGCCCGAGGAGGTCCCGCAGCCCAGGACCGTGACCTTCATGCCGCCCGCGCCAAGAGGCGCGCCTTCGCGAAGAGAGCGAAGAAGGCGGCCGTGGTCACCCGCTCGACCTCGGCCGAGGGCACGCCCTTCACCTCGGCCAGCATCTTGGCCGTGTGGACGGTGAAGGCGGGCTCGTTGGTCTTGCCGCGGTGCGGGACGGGGGCGAGGTAGGGCGCGTCCGTCTCGAGCAGGCAGCGCTCGAGCGGGACGTCCTGCACGATCGCTCGAAGCTCCTCGGAGCGCTTGAAGGTGAGGATGCCGCCGATGCCGAGATGCAGGCCCATGGCGAGTGCTCGCTGGGCGAGCGCGCGCGAGGAGCTGAAGCAGTGGATCACGCCTGTGAACGGCCCCTTCGCCATCTCCTCCTCGAGGATGGCGATCGTCGCCTCGTCCGCGTCGCGAGTGTGGACGACGAGCGGCAGGCCGGTGATCCGGCAGGCCTCGATATGGGTGCGGAAGCTGCGCTCCTGCGCATCGCGCGGGGCGCGGTCGTAGTAGAAGTCGAGCCCGCTCTCGCCGATCGCCACGACCTTCGGGTGACGCGCCGCCTCGACCAGCGGGCCTGGCTCCTCGAGCCCCTCCTCGCCGGCATGGTGCGGGTGGATCCCCACTGCCGCCCAGACCTCGGGCCAGCGCTCGGCGATCGCGATCGTGCGCGCCCAACCGGCGCGCGTGGTGCCGATCGTCACCATGCCGACGAGGCCCGCGGTGCGCGCGTTGGCCACGACCTCGGCCTCGCGCTCGGCGAGGCCCGGATAGTCGAGATGGCAGTGGCTGTCGACGATCACGCGGCCTCCTGCAGGCGCGGGAAGACGCCCTCGGGCCGCGGCAGGGGCGTGCCCGGCACCAGATGCGCGCCGTCCGGCCCGAGGCTGCCGAAGCGGCGGGCGGGCTCGCTCACCGCGAGCTGGTCGAGGATCTTCGCAGACGCGTTCGGCATGAAGGGCAGTGTGGTGGTGGCGAGGTGGCGAATCGTCTCGCAGGCCGTCCACAGCACGGCCTTGAGCCGGAGCGGGTCGCGCTTGGCGAGCGCCCAGGGCGCTTGCGCGTCGACGTAGCGATTGGCGCGGCCCACGACCTCGAAGATCGCCTCGAGGGCCTTGTGCGGGGCGACCTCGTCCATGGCCGCGCGGACCGTCGGGAGGAGACCATGGGCCGCGGCCAGGAGCTCGTCGTCCTCGGGGGCGAGCGTGCCGGGATCGGGCACCCTGCCCTCGCAATTGCGCTGGACGAGCGTCAAGACCCGCTGGACGAGGTTGCCGTAATCGTTGGCGAGGTCGTGGTTGGCGCGCTTGAGCATGGCGGCGCGGGAGAAGTCGCCGTCCTGGCCGAAGGGCACTTCCCGCATCAGGAAGTAGCGGACCTGGTCGAGCCCGTAGCGGGCGACGAGGTCGAACGGGTCGATGACGTTGCCGAGCGACTTCGAGATCTTCTGGCCCTCGTTGGTCCACCAGCCGTGGGCGAAGACGCGCTTGGGCGGAGGAAGCCCGGCGCTCATCAAGAAGGCCGGCCAGTAGACGGCGTGGAAGCGGACGATGTCCTTGCCGACCATGTGCAGATCGGCCGGCCAGAAGGTCGCGAAGAGCTCGCTCTCCTCGTCCGGGTAGCCGAGGGCGCTCAGATAGTTGGTGAGCGCGTCGAGCCAGACGTAGATGACGTGCGCGGGATCGCCCGGGACCGGGATGCCCCAGCGAAAGCTCGTGCGCGAGACCGAGAGATCGGTGAGGCCGCCTTTGACGAAGCTCACGATCTCGTTCTTACGGGTGGCCGGCATGACCGCCTGCGGCTCGCGCTCGTAATAGGCCAAGAGCCGCTCCTGCCAGGCCGAGAGCCGGAAGAAGTAGGAGGGCTCTTCGACCCATTCGACGGGTGCCCCCGTGGGCGCCTTACCGTCGACGAGCTCGCTCTCGGCGTAGAAGGCCTCGTCGCGTACCGAGTACCAGCCGGCATAGGTGCCGAGATAGATGTCGCCGGCGTCGACGAGCTTCTGCCAGAGCGCGGTGACCGCCCGCTTGTGCCGCTCCTCGGTCGTGCGGATGAAATCGTCCGGGCTCGTGCCCATGACCTCGACCATCCGCCGAAAGCGCTGCGAGACCTCGTCGGTGAAGGCCTGCGGCTCCTTGCCGGCGTCTTTGGCCGCCTTCTCGACCTTCTGGCCGTGCTCGTCGGTGCCGGTGAGAAACCGCACCCGCCGCCCGTCGAGCCGCATGAAGCGGGCCATCACGTCGCAGGCGAGCGTGGTGTAGGCGTGGCCGATGTGCGGGCTGTCGTTGACGTAGTAGATCGGCGAAGTGACGTAGAACGCGTCCCGCGCGGCCATGGCTCGGCTCCTCGGCCCCGATCAGCTCGGCGCGCGCTCCCGAGCCGGCGCGGCCGCCCCGCCGAGGCTCGAGACGAGCGGCAAGAGGGCCTGAAGCGGGTCGAGATTGAGACCCTCGACGCTGGCGGCGAGCGCGCCGAGCTTGTCCCACATGGCCAGGGCCCGATCAAGGCCGAGCGCCTGCGCGAGCCGTCGCAACATCGCCGCTTCCCCGGGCACGAGCTCGATCGCGGGCGGTCTGCCGGCCGCCACCCGTGCGGCCCGGCGCAACAGCGCACCGAGCAGCTCGGCCGTGGCCGGCACGCCCTCCTGCCGGGCCCGCTCGGCCAGGAGTTCGGCCGCCGCGAGGCGCGCTGCGAGCCCCTCGCGCGCAAGCGCGTCGGCGAGCGCGGCATAGGCCTCGAGCCATCCGCTGGCGGCGGCTTCGAGCAGCCGGCCGGGGCTGCCTTCGGCGAGCTCGAGGAGTGCCGGGAAGGAGGGATCGCCGGAAAGATCGGCCGCCAGGGCCGCGACCGCTCGGCGCATCGCGTCTTCGCCCAGCGGGCGCAGCCGCAACCCCACGCAACGCGAGGCGATCGTCGGCGGCAACAGCCCCGGCCGCTGGACGACGATCAGGAAGAGCAGGCCGGGCGGCGGCTCTTCGAGCAGCTTCAGAAGCGCGTTCTCGCCCTCTTCGTTCAACGCCGCCTCGGCGTCCTCGATCAGGCAGACGCGGCGATGGCCGGAAAGCCCGGTCTGCTGGAGGAGTGCGAGCTTGTCGCGCACCTCCTCGGCAGAGAGCTCGGCACGGCGGCCCCGGACGATCCCCTTGTGGCGCGGCGCCAAGCGGTGGAAGTCGGGGTGCGCGCCGCTCGCCACCTGGCGGAAGAGCGGGGTGGTCGGATCGGCCTCGGCGGCGTGCTCGGGATCGCCCGAGAGCCAAAGGCGCGCGAGCCGGCAAGCGAGCGTGGTCTTGCCCACTCCGCGCGGACCCGAAAGCAGCCAGGCATGTGCGAGCCGGCCCGCCCGCCATGCCCGCCGCCAGCGCGCGAGTGCTTCCTCCTGGCCGAAGAGATGCGGGTTGGCCGCCGGATCGGGCAGCTCGAGCGGCTTTCTCGCGGCGCGGCTCATGCGCGAAGCCCGAAGCGCGCGGCGACCTTTGCCGCGATCTCGGCTGCGACGAGCTCGACGGGCCGGGCCGCGTCGATCAGCAGGAAGCGATCGGGCTCGGCCCGGGCGAGCTCGAGGAAGCCTGCGCGGACCTTCTCGTGAAAGCTCGTGCCCTTGCGCTCGAAGCGGCTCGCCCCGCCCTGCCCGTGCCGGCGCGCGAGCCCTTGCTCGACCGGCAGGTCCAAGAGGATCGTGAGGTCGGGCAGGCGAAAGCCCAAGAGCTCCTGCTGCAGGCGATCGACCAGTTCGAGGCCCAGCCCGCCCGCGATCCCCTGATAGACCCGGGTCGAATCGAGATAGCGATCGCACAAGACCCAGCGGCCGGCCGCGAGCGCCGGCTCGATCCTCTTCTCGAGATGGTCGCGGCGGGCGGCGCAGACGAGCAAGAGCTCGCAAGCCGGACTCCAGCGCTCGGCCCCGCCTTCGAGCAGGAGCGCGCGGATCGCCTCCGCCCCCTCGGTCCCGCCCGGCTCGCGGGTCCGCTCGACCGCGATCCCGCGCCCCTCGAGAAAGGCCGCGAGGCGTGCCAGCTGGGTGCTCTTGCCGGCACCCTCGCCGCCTTCGAGGGTCAACAACCGTCCAGCCGGGCTCGCCACGACCGCCGCTCAGGCGCCGCCGCCGCGCACCAGATGGACGACCGCACCGGTGAGCCGGCCGATGAGCCCGGCCCGCTCGACCTCGGCACCGGCCACGAGCGGCACGGAGAGCGTGGGCCGGCTCGGCACGCTGATCTCGAGCCGGCCGATCTCCTCGCCCTTGGCGATCGGCGCCGGCCGCGGCGCGTCGAAGCGGGCCGTGACCTTGAGATCCTTGCGCTCCTCGCGGCGGATCGTGACGCCCACGGTCTCGGCCGGCACGGCCGGCACGGTCCAGCTGGCGCCGAGCCAGACCGGCACCTCGACGACGGTCTCGCCGGCCGCGAACAGGCGATATTCCTGGAACTCGCGGAAGCCGTATTCGAGCAGGAGCTCGGCCTCGGTCCGGCGCTGGCGCAAGGTCTCGAGGCCGGCCAGCACCGCCACGATCCGCCGGCCGTCGCGCTCGGCCGAGACCACGAGGCCGTAGCCCGCCTCCTCGGTGTAGCCGGTCTTGACCCCGTCGACCCCGGGCACGCCCGCCTGCAGAAGCGGGTTGCGGTTGGGCTGGCGGATCTTGGCGTATTCGAACTCCTTCTCGCTGTAGATCTTGTAGAGGTCCGGGTGCTCGCGGATGATCCGGCTCGCGAGCCGGGCGAGATCGCGCACGCTCATGACGTGCTCGGGATCGTGCAGGCCGGTCGCGTTCTTGAACCGGCTGTGGGTGAGGCCGATTTCGGCCGCACGTCGGTTCATCCGCTCGGCGAAGGCGGCTTCGCTGCCGGCGAGCGCCTCGGCGAAGACCACGCAGGCGTCGTTGCCCGACTGCACGATCATACCGCGCAAGAGATCGGAGACCTTCACCCGGTCGCCGACCTTGACGAACATCTTCGAGCCGCCCGTGCGCCAGGCCTTCTCCGAGACCGGCAGGGTGTCCTCGAGCTTCAAGCGGCCGGCCTTGATTTCCTCGAAGACCATGAGGGCCGTCATGAGCTTGCTCATCGAGGCGGGCGGCACCGGCAGGTCGGGGTTCTTGGCGTAGAGTTCTTGGCCGGTGCGGTGATCGACGACGATGGCCGCCCGCGCCGCGGTCTCGAAGGCAGCCGCGGTCGACGACAGGGAGCCCAAGAGGCCGATCGCGACCAGGGCCAAGAGCGCCAAGGGTGCCGGCAACGAGAACGGCATCGAGGGGCCTCCGCGATTTCCGGGGCTCAGCAGCTGCGTATGGCCGAACCCTCGACCGGCACGAGCGCGGGCTCGGCAAAGCCGAGCTGCTTGGCCCGCTCGGCGAGTGCCAGGGCCTCGCCGCGGTCGGCCGCCGGCCCGAGGCGAACGCGCAAGGCCGCGCGGCCGTTGACGAGCACGGGCTCGGTCTTGGGCCTGTCGATCAGGGCGGCGGTG
>JANWZN010000162.1 GCA_025054575.1 Geminicoccaceae bacterium
CACACCCAGGAAGCGGGCGACGAAGGGGTGCGCCGGGTCGCGCCAGACGGTCTCGGGATCGCCCTCCTGGAGGATCCGCCCGCGCTCCATGACGATCACCCGATCGGAGAGCACGAGCGCTTCGCGCTGGTCGTGCGTCACGTTGATCGTGGTGACACCGAGCTCGCGCTGGATGCGGCGGAACTCCAGCTGCATCTCCTCTTTGAGCCGCACGTCGAGCGAGGCCAGGGGCTCGTCGAGCAGGAGGAGTTCGGGTTCGAACACGAGCGCGCGGGCGATCGCCACCCTCTGCTGCTGGCCGCCCGAAAGTTCGTGCGGTCGGCGCTCGCCGAGCCCCTCGAGCCGGACGAGCTTCAAGAAGCGCTCGACGCGCGCGGGGATCTCGCGCGGATCGAAGCGTCGCATCTCGAGCGGAAAGGCGACGTTGCCGGCCGCCGTCATGTGCGGGAAGAGCGCCAGGCGCTGAAAGACCATGCCGATCGGCCGGCGGTGCGGCGGCACGGCGTCGACCTCGGCCCCGAACAGGCGGACATGCCCGCGGTCCGGCCGCTCGAAGCCGGCGATCAGCCGCAGGAGCGTCGACTTGCCCGAGCCCGAGGGGCCCAGCACGGTCAGGAACTGGCCGCGCTGCAGCCGGAAGGAAGCCTCTTCGAGCGCCCAGACCGCACCGTAGCGGCGGGCCAGGCCCAGGGCCTCGACGGCCGGCGCGTCGCCCGCCGCAGCCCGAGGGCGGTCGATCGAAGCGGCGCGTGCTGCCACCTCCCCTCCCCTCAGATCGACGCCAGATAGCCGCCGTCCACGGCCAGGCACTGACCGGTGACGTAGGCGGCCGCATCGGAGGCGAGGAAGATGCAGGCCCCCACGAGATCGTCGAGGGCGCCGAAGCGGCCCACCGGGATCTTGGCGAGCATGCGCTCCTGCCAGGCCGGGTCGGCGTAGAAGGGCTCGGTCATGGCGGTGCGGAAATAGCCCGGGGCGATCGCGTTGACCCGGATGCCGTGCGGCGCCCATTCGCTCGCGAGCGCCCGGGTTAGGCCCAGAAGTCCGCTCTTGGACGCGGTGTAGGGTGCCGCCGTCGGCACGCCCACGAAGGAGGTCAAGGAGCAGAGGGTCACGATCGCACCGCCCCGACCGGCCGCGATCCAGCGCCGCGCTGCTGCGCGCATGGCGAAGAAGGCGCCCTCGAGATTGACGCCGTGGATCCGCTCCCAGAGCTCGCGGTCGACCTCGATCGAGGGCCGGACTTGCTCGATCCCGGCATTGACCACGAGGATGTCCAGTCGGCCCAGCGCGTGGAGGACCCGCTCGACCACTGCCTCGGCGCGTTCGACCTCGGCCGCGTCGTGGGCGATCGCGAGCGCCTTTCGGCCGAGTGCTTCGATCGCCGCGACGGTCTCGGCGAGCGCCACCTCGCTGCGGGCGGTCACCGCGACGTCCGCGCCGGCTTCGGCCAAGCCGCGGGCGAGCCGGGCCCCGATCCCGCGGCTCGCCCCGGTGACGAGGGCCACCCGGCCGGAGAGATCGAACAGCGAGAGCGCGCTCACGGCACCTCCTCGGGCCAGATGTGCGCGGCCGCGGCGCCGTCGAGCGCCGGGTCGATCGCGTCCAAGAAGCGGGAGACGAGGTCGGCGCCGTCCTCGGCCGGGCTGCCGGCGGCGACCGCCACGGCGAAGCCGATCGCCGAGGCCACGGGCGGCCGCTCGGGCCCGGCGCGCAGGCTCATGACCAGCGTCGGGCAGAGGAAGAGGGCGAGCCGGACCGTCTCGCGCCAGTCGGGCGGCAGAAGGCCGCGTTCGGCGAGCAGGCCCAAGAGCGGCCGCCAGAGCCGCAGGGCCTTAACCCGCAACAGCGCCCGCCGGATCGGGCTCGGCCGCCAGTCGGTGACGAATTCGATCGCCCCGGGCGCGAGCCGAATCTCCACACGGAAGCGCGCGGCCGCCTCGAAGGGCTCGTAGAGCCAGAAGGGGTGGGCGAGCGTGTTGTGGAAGGTGGGTTTGATCTCGGCCAGGAGGGTGGGCAGGTGCGCGCCCGCGAAGGCCGGGTCGAAGAGGACGAGGCCCCGCTCGGGATCGATCCAGAGATTGGCCGCGTGCGCGTCGCCGTGCGCGCTCACGCCGCCGGCATCGGCCAGGCGCTCCGGGGCGAGCCGTTCGGCCGCGCGGTCGAAGAGATCGGCCAAGCTGTCGCGATGCTCGCGGCCGTCGATGCGCCAGCGCCGGCGGGCGAGATCCTCGAAGGCGAGCCGGGCGCCGGGCAGCTCGACCTCCCGGCCGAGATAGAAGGAAGCCAACCGGCCGCCCGGATAGCGCCGGCTCCCGTCCGGCATCGGGTCGGTCAGGCGGGCGTGGAACAGCCGGTGGACCGGCTCGGCCGCGGCCTGCTCGGGCCCGATCGGGTGGAGCGTGCGGCGATAGACCGCGAGGAGGCGCTCGCAGAGGCCGGCCTCGAGCGCGAGCGCGTGCGCCATGGCGGCCGTATCGGAGTCGAGATCGAGCCGGCGCAGGAGGTCGGCGAAACGCGGCCAGGTCCGCCTCGGATAGACGAGCAGCTGCTCGCCCGGCTCGGTCGAGGCGAAGGCCGGCAGATCGACCGGCAGGCCGGCATCGGCCAGGAGACGAGCGCGATAATATTCGCCCGGCCCGCTCTCTTCGCCCTCCTCCTGGTGGAACTTGAAGAACCAGTCGCGGCCGCGGGCACGAAAGGTGCCGGAAAGAGAGTTCAAGGCATAAGCGTCGAGGGTCGGGCGGATCTCCTCCGCCTCGATGTCGAAGCGGTCGCGAAGAAGGGCCGCGAGCTCCGCGGCCGCCGCCGCCGGGGCCTCGCGGGCGAGCCGGCGGATGCGCGCCATGCGGCTCGGCGATCGGCCGGGTCCCGCCATCTCCCTCTCAGCCGCGCTCGAAATAGCGGATCAGCTCCCAGTCGGTGACGGCGCGTTCGAAGCAGCCCTGCTCCCAGCGGGCGGCGTGGAGATAGTGCTCGATCACCTCCTCGCCCATCGCCTCGCGCAGCACCGAAGAGCCCTCGAGCCGGGCGATCGCCTCGCCGAGCGTGCGCGGCACGGAGGGGACGGCCGCGTCCTTGTAGGCGTCGCCGCTGAAGGCCGGCGGCGGCTCGAGGCCGGCCTCGATCCCGTGCAGCGCGCCGGCGATCAAGGCCGCGTAGGCGAGATAGGGGTTCACGTCCGCCCCGGGGATCCGGCACTCGATCCGCGTCGACCGGCCGTGACCCAGGATGCGGAAGCCCGCGGTGCGGTTGTCGCGGCTCCAGACGATTCGCGTCGGGGCGAAGGAGCCAGCCTGGAAGCGCTTGTAGCTGTTGACGTTGGGGGCGAGGAAGAGGGTCGCCTCGGCGGCCACGGCGAGCATGCCCGCGAGCGAACGGCGGAAGAGCGTCGAGACGCCTTCGGGATCCTCGCGGTCGACGAAGGCCGGGCGGTCGCCCTCCTCGGTCCAGAGCGAGAGATGGACGTGGCAGGAGGAGCCCGCGAGATCGGGCCGCCATTTGGCCATGAAGGTCACCGAGCGGCCCTGCAGGAAGGCCACCTCCTTGACCGCGTTCTTGAGGATCACGTGCCGGTCGGCCATCTCGAGGGCGGGGGCGTAGACGACGTTGAGCTCCTCTTGGCCCGGCCCCCACTCGCCCTTGCTCTCTTGCACGGGGATCCCGGCCCCCTCGAGGGCGTTGCGGAGCGCCCGCATCAGGGGCTCGCGCTTGGTCGTTTCGAGGATGTGATAGTCCTCGATGTACCAGCCGGCCGTCTTGAGGTCCTGGTAGCGGCGATCGCGGGCGGTGCGAAAGTCCTCCTCGAAGACGTAGAACTCGAGCTCGGAGGCCATCTTGGCAACGAGACCGTGGGCCCGCAGCCGTGCCAGCTGGCGCTTGAGGATCGAGCGCGGCGCGTGCGGCAGCTCGCGCCCGTGATGGTCGACCACGTCGCCCAGCACCAGCGCGGTACCGGGCAGCCAGGGCGTGCGGCGGAGTGTGGCGAGATCGGGCTTGACGACGAAATCGCCATAGCCCCTGTCCCAGGAGGCGGCTCGGAAACCCGGAACCGGCTCCATCTCCATGTCGACCGTGAGGAGGTAGTCGCAAGCGTGCCATTCCTCGTGCCCGACCTCGAGGAAATGCCGGGCCGTCATCCGTTTGCCCACGAGCCGGCCCTGCATGTCGGTGAAGGCGCAGACTACCGTGTCGATCGTTCCCTCGCGCGCCTCCCGGGCGAGATCCTCGATCGACAGCCGCCCAGCGCTCGCCATCCGCTCCTCCTCCGCCCGCGCGATCCCCGCGCGGCGCGGAGCATGCCGCCGACCTCGACGCCGGCCAAGAGCGCACCTCTGTCGGAGGCTCGGCCATGAGCTGGGCCGTTGGCAAACTGGTCTTTCTGATCCTCCGCCCGGGCAATCTACTCGTCCTCTTGGCCCTCGCCGGGCTGGTCCAGGCGTGGCGCGGCCGCCGGGCCGGGCTCGCGGTCGCGACCGCCGCGATCGGCGCGATCGCGCTCGTGACGGTGCTGCCGGTCGGGCTCTGGCTCACCCGGCCGCTCGAGACCCGCTTCCCGCTGGCGCACGCCCTGCCCGAACGGGTCGACGGCGTCGTGGTGTTGGGCGGTGGGGTGGCCCTCGAACTCTTCGCCGGCAACGGTCGGCCCGACTTCGAGGACGCCGGCGACCGCTATCTAGCGCTCCTCGAGCTCGCGCGCCGCTATCCCGAGGCCAAGGTGCTGTTCACGGGCGGCACGGGTCGGATCGAGGGTGCGCCGGTGGCCGAGGCCGACGTGATCGCCGCGCTCTGGGCCCGTCACGGCCTGCCGGCCGAGCGGCTGCTGCTCGACCGCGACGCCCGCAACACGATCGAGAATGCGCGCAACGCCAAGGCGATCGCCGCTCCGGCGCGCGGCGAGACCTGGCTCCTCGTCACCTCGGCCAAGCACATGCCGCGCGCGGTGGGCTGCTTCCGCGCGGTCGGGTTCGAGATCGTGCCGTTCCCGGTCGATTACCGAAGCGGTGGCCCGCCCGCACCGCTCGACGATCTCCGCGTCTCGGAGCGGCTCTACGAGCTGGACGAGGCGGTCTACGAATGGTACGGCTTGTTCTACTATTGGTTATTAGGACACACGCGCGAGCTCTTTCCCGGACCGCTGCCGTGATCCGCTCCGTCATCGCCGCCGCGCTCGCCGGGCTGATCGCCACGACCGCAACTTCGGCCGACGACACGCTCCCCGCCAAGGAGCTGTTCGGTGCCGCCACGGTCCCGGCACCGCCGCTGCCCGGTGCGGCACGGGTGGTGGGCAGCCACGCCCGCGGCTGTCTCGCCGGTGCGGTGGGCTTGCCGATCGACGGGCCGGGCTGGCAGGCGATGCGGCTCTCGCGCAACCGCACCTTCGGCCATCCGCGGCTGGTCGCCTTGATCGAGCGGCTCGCCCGGGAAGCCCGCGCCGACGGTTGGCCGGGGCTGCTCGTGGGCGACCTCGCCCAGCCGCGTGGCGGGCCCATGCTCACCGGCCACGCCTCGCACCAGATCGGGCTCGATGCCGATATCTGGCTCACGCCGATGCCCGATCGCCGGCTCTCGGAAGAAGAGCGCGAGGCCATGCCGGCGATCTCGATGCTGCGCGAGGGCAGCCGCACCGTCGATCCGGCCCGCTTCGGCCCTGCACACTTCGCGCTCGTCCGTCGCGCCGCCTCCTATCCCGAGGTGGCCCGGATCTTCGTCCATCCCGGTATCAAACAGGCGCTCTGCGAGCGCGCGGGAGCGGATCGCGGCTGGCTCGCCAAGGTCCGCCCATGGTGGGGCCACGACAGCCATTTCCACATCCGCCTGCGCTGCCCCGAGAGCGAGCCCCTCTGCCGCGACCAGGACCCGCCGCCCGAGGGCGACGGCTGCGGGGCGGAGCTCGCCTGGTGGCTCTCCGACGAGCCCTGGCGGCCGAAACCGCCCGGGCCCCCGCCCAAGCCGCTCCTCTTGGCCGATCTGCCGGCCGAGTGCCGGGCCGTGCTCGAGGCGCGCTGACCTTTCGATCCCGTCGCCCTCATCCGAAAGGCGATGCCACGAAAGATGGCTTGCCCAGGTCCGACCGCCTTCGGATGTTGCCGTCGGGTGGAAGAAGGGCCACGACGGCGGGTGGCCGGACGGCGGCCGTCGGCGACCCACGGAGGCAGGGAACCATGAGCAAGCGGATCGGTGTAGCGCTCGGCTTGGCCGCCGGGCTTTGCGTCGGCATCACCGGGGCGCGCGCCGCGGAGCCGCTCGATGCGTCGATCCTGGACACGATCTCGGCCGGCGCGGTCCGGCAGCTCTCGACCCGGCAGTCCGGCGTCGCATCCGGGCCGAGCGCGTCGGTGAGCCAATCGAGCACGATCACCGGCACGGGCACCGGCTATCAGGTGCAGCAGAGCCAGCAGGGAAGCGCCGACGGCGCGGCCGGCAACCAGAGCCAGGCGAACACCTGCACCGGCCCCTGCGCCTCGAGCCAGACCACGCAAGACAGCGGACCCGGTGGTCAGGTGAGTTTGTCGCAGTCCTATACGACCGATCCGCCGCCACCGCCGCCGCGCACGCGGCCGACCCGCCCGCGGCTGCCCTGGC
>JANWZN010000163.1 GCA_025054575.1 Geminicoccaceae bacterium
GCACCGGGTCCGAGCCCGCCGTCGGCGAAGCCGGCCTCGTCGTTCGCACGATCGGCGCCGTCGGCCGCGGCCGGGCGCCGCCGGCGGGGACCGGGCTCGGAACCCTCGAGGAGCGCGATCCCACGCACGAGAAAGCGGTCGAGCCGGGCGCGGGCGCGCTCGAGCAGCGCGCGCTCGGGCAGGCGCGAAAGGGCCGCCGGCATGCCCTTCTCGGCCTCGAGCCAGCCGCGCTGCGGCCGCGGCGCCATCGTAGCGAGCTGGACCTCGAGCCGGTCGCAGCGCAAAAGCTTCCAGAAGGTGAGCGCCAAGCGGTCGGCGAGGCAGGCGGCGAGCACACCCTTGGGCGCGTAATCCTTGGCGAACGCGGCCCGCAGCGCTTCGAGGGCGGCCGCATCCTCGCCGGGGGTGACGAGATGGACCGAACCCCAGAGCCCGTGGCGGATCGCGTTCTTGGACGCGCGCGCCTTGCCTTCGGCCGTGATGGGCCCGCGCGACTTGGCGCCGTTGCGCCGCGCGGCTTCGCGCTGCGCCTCGCTCCTCGGCTTGCGCACCGCCGCTTCTGCCGCTGCCGCCATCGCCATGACCCGCGCTCCTCGGTGGGATCTTGGGCAGAGAATAGGACTGTGAGCCGACATGGTCAACCGCGAGGTGGCCGGGATCAAGGGCGTGGAGCCGAGGAGGGCGAGGAGCACCCGGGGAAGAAGGCCGGAGAGCCGAAAACGAGGCAGTAAACGGCGAATGATCGGTGCCTTCGCTCTCGGTCACATCGCAGAGCTCGTGGCCGGTGCGCCGTCCGTTTCCTTCGTGCTTTGCCGACCTGAACCGACCGCGGGACAATGTCGGCGCCTTTCGACCGGTATCGGCCACGCGCGAGACGAAGTGCTGGGCGCGCCGAGCTCGATCCCCTATTGGCGTCGACGCTCCCGCACGAGGGCTATGTCTACGGCAAGCGGAGAATCCTCTTGCAGACCAGGCCACAAGTGTTGTACGGAGACTGCTCATGAGCACCGCTGCCGATCGCTCGGCCCGTGCGGGGAGCGCGCGGCCGACCGTACCCGGACCGGGCGCACTCGTCCGCGTCCGCGCCCGCCACTGGCTCGTCGAGGAGGTGAGCGGTCCGCACCGGGCGGACGCGGCGCATCTCGTGCGTCTTCTCGGCGCCGACGAGGACAATGCCGAGCGTCGCTTGGCCGTGCTCTGGGAAAAGGAGCTGGATGCCGAGCCGCTCGCCGAAGCCGGATTCGACAAGCTCGGCGAGCGCGGCTTCGACGCAAATGCGTTGTTCGCCGGCTATCTGTACAATCTCCGCTGGAACGCGGTCACCGCGGCCGATCCCCGGCTTCTCCAGGCCCCGTTCCGCGCCGGCATCCGCCTCGAGCCCTACCAGCTCGAGCCTCTGGCCAAGGCGTTGCGGCTGCCGCGGGTCAACCTCCTGATCGCCGACGATGTCGGGCTCGGTAAGACGATCGAAGCCGGGCTCGTGGTCCGCGAGCTGCTCTTGCGCGGGCGGATCGACCTGCTCGTCGTCGCCGCGCCGCCCTCGATGCTCCATCAATGGCAGGAGGAGCTCGCCACCCGCTTCGGGCTCGAGGCCGTTCTCGTCGATCGGCTGTATCTGCGCGAGCTGCGCCGAAAGCGCGGCTTCTCGGCCGATCCTTGGGCGAGCCACACGCGCTTTTTGATTTCCCACCAGCTCCTCGCCGACGAGGCGTGGCGCGAAGGGCTGGAGCGAAGGCTCGGCGCCTTCCGCCCGAAGAGCCTCCTCGTGCTCGACGAGGCGCACCACGCTGCCCCCGCTTCCGGCGAAAAGCTCGCCATCGACAGCCAGTTCACGCGCGCGATCCGCGATCTCGCGCGGCGCTTCGAGCACCGCCTGTTCCTCACCGCCACGCCGCACAACGGCCATTCCAACAGCTTCTCGGCGCTGCTCGAGATCCTCGACCCGCAGCGCTTCGTGCGCGGCCTCAAGGTCCGCAAAGGCGATCTCGAGCCCGTGGCCGTGCGCCGGCTCAAAGAGGATCTGCGCGCGCTGGGCGAGCCCGGCCGCGGCTTCCCCGAGCGCCGGGTCGAGCCGATCGTCGTCGACGGCTTGCCCGAGGATGCCCCCGAGCTCGTCCTCGGCCGGCTGCTCGCTCAGTATCGCGAGCTGGTCGAGACGCGGCTCGCGAGCGCCCAGACCAGCCGACGGCGGCCGGCTCTTTTGCTGCTCGCGACCCTGCAGCACCGGCTCCTCTCCTCGATCCCCGCCTTCGCCGCCACCCTCGAGCGCCATCGCCGCGCGGTCGAGCGGGCCGAGCAGCGCGCCGGCGCCCGGAGCCTGCGCCTCGACGCGCTCGCCAGCGAGCTCGAGCCCGTCTCGGCCGATCTGGCGGAGGAGGCTTCCGAGCTCGCCGACGAGGGCGAGGAGCCGGAGGTGGAAGCGGTGCAGCTCGACGCGGTCGAGCAGCTCTCGGCTGCGACCCTGGCCGGCCCGAGCGCCGCGGAACGGGCGCTGCTCGAAGAGATGGCCACGATCGCCCACCAGGCGAAACTGCGCGCCGACCGCCGGATCGCCTGGCTGCTCGACTGGATCGATCGCGAGGCCTGCCCCGGCTTTCGCAGCGATCCCGGCCGCGCCCGGTGGACCGACGAGCGGCTCGTGATCTTCACCGAGTGGGAAGAAACGCGGCGCTGGCTCGAGCGGCACCTGCGCAACGCCCTCGACGGCACCGACCGGGCCGAGGAGCGGATCGCCTGCTTCACCGGCGCCAGCTCGATGGAGACGCGCCGGCGCATCCAGCGCGCCTTCAACGCCCCGCCGGAGGAGAATCCGATCCGCATCCTGTTGTGCACCGATGCCGCCCGCGAGGGCCTCAACCTGCAGCGCCACTGCAGGCAGCTCGTCCATTTCGATTTGCCCTGGAACCCGGCCCGGATCGAGCAGCGCAACGGCCGCATCGACCGCAAGCTGCAGCCCGCGCCCGAGGTCGTCTGCCGCTATTTCTTCTTCGCCCAGCGGCCCGAGGACCGCGTGCTGCAGGCGCTGTTGCGCAAGACCGAGACCATCCGGCGCGAGCTCGGGCCCATGGGCACGGTGCTCGACGAGCGGCTGCACCGCCGGCTCGAGCGCGGCATCCGGCCCGAGGAAGCGGAACAGCTCGCCTTTGCCATCGAGCAGGAGGACATCAGCGGCCGCTCCACCATTCTCGAGGAGCTCGAGGAGGAGCGCACGAGCGAGGCCAAGAGCCGCCTCGCGGACCGCCTCGACCAGCTCGCCCGCCAGCTCGAGACGAGCCGCAAGGTACTCCGCTTCGACCCCGACCGGCTGCGATGCGTGGTGGACGCGGGCCTGCGTCTGCTCTTCGCGAGCCGGGGCCTTCTGCCTGCGGGCGAGGAGCGGGCGAGCGACGGCAGCCCGATCCCGCTCTACCGGATCGACCCCGAGGATCCCGGCTTACGCGCCGACCCGCGTCTCGCCCGCCTGGTCGAGACGCTGCGCCCGCCCCCTGCCCTGCGCGGCGAGCTCGGCGAGGCGATCCGGCCCGTCACCTTCGTCGAGACCGACCGGCTCGGCGACAGGGTCGTCCAGCTCCACCTCGAGCATCCCTTCGTGCGCCGGGTGCTCGCCCGCTTCGGGACCCAGGGGATAGTCGAGCATCTGCTGTCGCGCGCCTGCCTTTCGGCCGTCGAGGTGCGCGAGCCGCGCGTGCTCCTGCTGGGCCGGCTCCTCCTCTACGGGCCCGCGGCGGTCCGCCTGCACGAGGAGCTCCTCGCCACGGCCGCCCCTTGGGTGCCGCCGGAACAGCGACGCGAGCCGCTGCGCCCGCTCACCGAGCGCACCACCGGGCAGCTCCTCGACGAGCTCGAGGAGCTCTTGGGCGGGGAGCCCGGCCCGCCTGTGCCGCAGACCGTCCAGGCGATGCTCCAGGCCGCGATCCCGCGCGACGTGGCCGAGCTCCGGCCGGCCCTCGAAGAGCGGGCCCGGGCGGCCGAGGAGCGCGCCCGCCGGGCCCTTGCGGAGCGCGGAACGCAAGAAAGCGCGAATCTGGCGCGGTTGCTCGAGGAGCTCCAGGCCCGGCTTAGCCGCGAACTCGAACAGCCGCCCGACCCCCAGCTCACACTCGCGCTCTCTGAGCCCGAGCGCCGGCAACGGGAAGCGGAGCGGCGGGCGCAGGAAGAACGCCTGTGCGCGCTCGCCCGCGACAAGGAATCGGAGCCCGAACGCCTGCGCGCCCAGTACGAGGTGAAGGCCTGGCGGCTCGAGCCCGTCGGCATCGTTTATCTCTGGCCAGCGGCGGGGCAGCGGCGATGAGCCGGTTCGACCCGCTCCTCGAGCGCCACCGCGAGTGGCTGGGCTTCGTCCAACCCACGGGCCTGCTGGTGGCCCCTCTCGTTCTCGTGGAACGCCAGGTCGCCCTCGAGCTCGCCGCCGCCGAGGCGGAGCCCTGGCGCGAGCGGCTCGCGGCCCTGCTCGACGAGGAGGGTCGCGCCGCCGATCCGCTTGCGGTGCTGCGCGAGGTCCTGGAATGGCCGGAGGAGGCCCTGCCGCCGGCACCGCGCGAGCTCGACCGGTATCTTCCGGCGCTCGAGGTCCACCTGCGCGCCGACCGCGCCATCCCTGCGGGCAAGGGCGAACCGCCGGGGTTCATCGGCCTCGTCCAGGTCGCGCTCGCGGACGAGCTCGACGCTCCTGTGAAAGACGCCGCGGACGGCTGGCACGCCTCGCCGCAGGCGCGCTTCGAGCGGCTGTTGCGCGAGTGCGAGCTCCCCTTGGGCCTGCTCGTGACCCCGAAACGTCTGCGCCTTCTCTACGTGCCCAAGGGCGAGACCTCTGCCCGCTGCGACTTTCCCTTCGCGGCCATGGCCACGGTTGCGGGCCGGCCGATCCTCGCGGCGATGCGGGCGCTCCTCGCCCATGCGCATGTGCGCGCGGGGCCGCACGAGCGCCGCCTGCTCGCGCTCTTGAAGGAGAGCCGTGCCCGCCAGGCCGCCGTCTCGGAAGACCTCGGCCGGCAGGTCCAGGAGGCGCTCGCGATCCTGCTCGACGGCTTCGCCCAGGCCGCCCGACGCGCCGACCCCGTGCAGGGCGTCGCCACCCTCGCCCGCGCTCCTCAGCTCTACGAGGCGCTCGTCACGGTGATGATGCGGCTCGTGTTTCTTCTTTACGCCGAGGAGCGGGATCTTCTGCCCGCGGGGCCCGTCTACGAGGAGGGCTACGCCGTCCGCGGCCTCTTCGCCCAGCTCGAGGAGGACGCGGCGCGCTTTTCCGAGAGCATGGAGGACCGCTTCGGCGCCTGGGCGCAGCTCCTCGTCCTCTTCCGGCTGGTCTACGGCGGCGGGGCGGGCGGCGAGGGGGCCGAGGCGATCCGCTTCGTCGCCCGCCGCGGCACGCTCTTCGACCCCGATCGCTTCCCGATCCTCGAAGGCCGCGCCCCGCCCTTTGCCGGCAAGCTCCCCACCGTCTCCGACGGCCATGTCCACCGGCTGCTCGAGAAGCTCTTGGTCCTGAATGGCGAGCGGCTCTCCTATCGCACCCTCGACGTCGAGGAGATCGGCTCGGTCTATCAGAAGATCATGGGCCTCGAGATCGCGACCACCTCGGGGCCGACGCTCGCCATCAGGCCGCCCTCGGGCCGCGACGTCGCGGTTCATCTCGACCTCGATGAGCTCCTGGCCGAGCCGCCGGCCCGGCGCGGCAAGGGCTTCAAGGAGACGACCGGGCACAATCTGCCAGCCACAGCACAGAACGCGGGCTCGGTCGGGGAGCTCGAGGCAGCACTCGACAAGCTCGTGGCCCGCGGCCTCACGCCCAGGCCGTTGCCCGCGGGAATTCCCGTGTTGCAACCCACCGACGAGCGCCGGCGCACGGGTTCGCACTACACCCCGCGCGCGCTCACCGAGCCGATCGTACGCGAGACGCTGCGCCCGGTGCTCGACCGGCTCGGCCCCGACGCCGCCCCCGAGGCCATCCTCGACCTCTGCGTGCTCGACCCGGCCATGGGCTCGGGTGCTTTTCTGGTCGAGGCGTGCCGTCAACTCGCCGAACGTCTCGTCGCGGCCTGGAAGCGCCACGGAACGACGCCGGAGATCCCGGCCGACGAAACCGAGCTTCTCTTCGCCAAGCGACTCGTGGCCACGCGGTGTCTCTACGGCGTCGACAAAAATCCGCTCACGGTCGAGCTCGCCAAGCTCTCGCTCTGGCTCGAAACCCTCGCCGCCGAGCACGAGCTCACCTTCCTCGACCACGCCTTGCGCGCGGGCGACAGCCTCGCGGGCCTGCTCCTGCCCCAGCTCGAGGGCCTCGACTTCGATCCCGCCCGCGCCGAGCGCAACCGCAGCGATCTGTTCGCGAGGCTCGTGCGCGAGCGCCTGGCCGCGCTGGTCGCCGATCGCCGCAGGGTCGAGGAGCTCGCCGAAGCGTTGGGCGAGCTCGAGCTCGGCGATCCACGGCGAGCGGGCGGGGCCCGGCGGCGGCTCGCCGGGCAGGGTGACCCGCGGCGGCCGGCGGTAGCGGATCTGTCCCAGGGCGAGGGCGA
>JANWZN010000164.1 GCA_025054575.1 Geminicoccaceae bacterium
CAGGTAGAGGCCGTAGAGGAGCAGCGTCCAGCTCCTCGCCGCACCGGTCCGATCGAGCTCGGCCGCGGTCGTCATCGGCTCAGCCGCAGCCCAAGGCGGCCAGCGCGTGGTAGGGGACGAGCTCGCCGGGCTCGACCCGGGTCCGCTCGGCTGCGAGCTCGACGAGCCCGTCGGCCTCGCTCAACGAGGTGAGAATACCCGAGCCCTCGCGCGGGATCCGCTCGACCGCGAGCCCGCCGTCTTGCGTGCGGATCAGCCGCGCGCGTAGGAGCTCGGTGCGCCCTGCCCCCTTGGTGAAGGAGAAGGCCGCGGGCAGGAGAACGGGTCGCGGCGGGGCGAAAGGGGCGCCTGCGAGCGCCAGCAGGAGCGGCCGGGCGAAGCGCAGGAAGCAGACGATCGCCGCCACCGGATTGCCGGGCAGCCCGACATAGGTGGCACGGCCGAGGCGCCCGGCGGCGAACGGCCGGCCCGGCTTCATCGCGATCTGCCAGAAGGCGAGCTCGCCTTCGCTCGCGACCGTGCGCGCGAGATGATCTTCCGCCCCCTTGGAGGCACCGGCCGAGCTCACGATCACGTCGTGGCCGGCGGCGGCCTCGAGCAGCGTGCGACGGACCGAGGGCCCGTCGTCGGGGAGGATGCCGAGGTCGGTGACCGTGCACGGCAGCCGTTCCAAGAGCGCGCGCAACATCGCCCGGTTGGCGTCGTAGACGCAGCCCGCCCGGAACGGGCGGCCCGGTTCCAGCAACTCGTCGCCGGAGGACAAGAGGGCGACCCGCAGTGGTGCGAACACAGGAAGATCGGCGAGGCCGAGCTCGGCTGCGATCCCGAGATGCTGGGGGGCGAGCCGGGTCCCGGCCGCGAGCACGGTCGCACCGGCGCGGATGTCCTCGCCCGCCTTGCGGCGGTTGGCGCGCGGCCGATAGCCGGCCGGGATCACGACGGTCGCGTCCTCGACCCGGCACTCTTCCCACATCGCGACCGTGTCGGTGCCGGCCGGCATGGGCGCGCCCGTCAGCGCCTGGAGGGCGTGACCGGGCGGCACCTCGCCGGCGAAGGGGTGACCGGCGGCGGCCCGGCCGGCCAGGATCCGCAAGGAGGTCGGGCCCTCGGCCGCGAGCGACGCGGAGGAAAAGGCCCAACCGTCGACCGCCACGTTGTCGAAGGCCGGAACGTCGCGCGGGGCCAGAAGCGGTTCGGCCAGGATCCGGCCCGCGGCGTGCGCGAGCGGCACCCGCTCGCCGGCCACGCAGGGCCGGGCGAGCTCGGCCAAACGGCGCTCGACTTCCGGCACCGGCAAGAGGCCCTGGTGCGGGGCGAAGCAGGTCAGGGCGGGCTCCTGCGCGGCGGCCGCCATGGGCTCAGCCCGGCACCGCGTGCGTCGTCACGAACGCGGCGATCGCTTCGATGTCGTCGAGATCGAAGAGCGGCACGGCGAGCCCCGGGATCGGCTCGTCGGAGGCGACCGCGAGGATCGTCGGATCCTCGCGCGCCAAGAGCGGGGTGCCGCGCTCGCGGCGGTGAACCTCGATCTTGGGCTGGGAAAAGCGTTTGAACCCTTCGACCAGGACGAGATCGACCGGCGCCATCTTGGCCAAGAGCTCGTCGAGCGTCGGCTCCGGCTCGTCCGCGAGCTCGTGCACGAGCGCCCAACGCCGAGCAGTGGCGAGCACGACCTCGCTCGCACCCGCTTGGCGATGGCGGAAGCTGTCCTTGCCCGGCTGGTCGATGTCGACCGTGTGGTGGGCGTGCTTGATCGTCGAGACGCGCCAGCCCCGCGCGACGAGATGGCCGAGGAGGCGGACGACGAGCGTGGTCTTGCCGTTGTTCTTGAAGCCGACCACACCGAACACCCGGCGTCCGCTGCCGATCGGATGCATCCTGACCGCCCTTGCCCTGCAGCGCCGCGCGGATAGCATGCCGCACGAGGATTGGGCAGCCGGCGGACAGGCATCGAGGTGGACCGAATCGATCAGACGCTCGACCTTCGGGGGCTCAACTGCCCCTTGCCCGTGCTCAAGGCGCGCAAGGCACTGGCCGGGATGCCGGCCGGCGCCCGGCTCGAACTCTTGACGAGCGACCCCAAGGCTCCGGCGGATCTGGCCGAACTCTGTGCCGCGGCCGGGCATCGGCTGCTGGCGAGCGAGCGCGGCGCGGATGGCGATCGGGTCGTGATCGAGCGCGGGCCGGGGCGCTGAGCCTGCGATCTCGTGCCGGCCGGCGGCGCGTCCTCTCGCCCCTGTGCAAAACGGGGATTTCGGATTACGCGCACTTGCGCGCCGGTGCTGACACCGTAAGTTGACGCCCGCGTGACGGCGAAAGGCGTTCGAGACCGTCCGCGGTGTCGGGAAACGCAAAGCATGGCGCGTCGGGACGGGTCGACGCGCGACCGGGAGAAAGGCGCGACGACCGAGACGGGTCGGCCCGCGGCCGGCCCAGCGGTCGCGTGTCCGGGCGGAAGGTGGTGGAGCTTGCTCGACGCGCTGCGTCCGGGCCGCGTCGCCCGAGCACTCGCCGATCGCCTGAAGCGCCTCGATCCGAGCGCCGAGGCGCGCGAGGAACAAGAGCGCCTGCGCGACTGCCTGCGCGCTGCGGCCGATTTCATCTGGGAAACCGATGCCGAACTGCGGCTCGTCTATCTCTCGAGCGAGGCGAGCCGGGTGCTCGGCCGCCCGGTCGCGAGTCTCTTGGGCAGGCGCTGGAAGGAGCTCCTCGTGCGCCCCGCCAACGGCCGGGCCCACGCGGACGAGCTGCTGCCTTTTCCGGATGCGCGCGGCCGGTTCGTCCCGGGCGAGCCGTTCCGCGACCTGCGGTGTACCTATCTCGGGCCAGACGGCCGGCTGCGGACGCTCGAGGCGAGCGGGGTGCCGCTGCGCCGGCCGGACGGGCGCCTCGCCGGCTATCGCGGGGTGGCGCGCGAGGTCAGCGAGCGGGCGCGCGCCGAGCAGCGGCTGCGCTTTCTGGCCGGCCACGATCCCTTGACGGGTGCCGCCAACCGCGCGCTGCTCGCGACGGTGGCCGAGCGCACGATCGAGCGGGCACGGGCGAGCGGCGAGCGGGTGGCCCTCGTGCTGATCGACCTCGACCGGTTCAAGGAGCTCAACGACGCGCTCGGGCACGCGGCCGGCGACGCGGTGCTGCGGGTGCTGGCGCGACGGCTGCGCGAGGCGGCGAGCGAGCGCGATCTCGTGGCGCGGGTCGGCGGCGACGAGTTCGCGCTCCTGATCGGCGGGCTCGATCCCACCGCCTCCCTCGACCCGCGCCTTGCGCTCTTGGAACGCCGGCTGACCGAACCGATCCCCCTCGAGGAGGGCGAGGTGGTGCTCGGCGCGAGCTTCGGTGTGGCCCTGTGGCCCGAGGACGGGCTCGATCTCGCGGGCCTGCTCGCCCGGGCCGATGCGGCCATGTACCGGGCCAAGCGCGCCGGCCGGACCCGGCTCGGCGACGAGCCGCGGCGGGCGGCGAGCCTGCCGGCTCCGGGCTGAGCGAACCCTCGCTGCCGCCCCGGCCGGCCCCGGCCACGCTTCCCCGCGCCAGCGGGCTCGCGTAGAGGGCGGCGAGCCGAACCCTGGAGGGCCGCAGCGCCATGTCGCCGATCCGTCCCGAGATCCTCGCCCTCGAGCCCTCCGGCATCGGCAAGGTGGCGGCCGACCATCTCGACGATCCGGAGATCATCCCGCTCTGGTTCGGCGAGAGCGATCTCGTGACGCCGAGCTTCATCCGCGACGCCGCCAAGGCAGCGCTCGACGCTGGCAAGACCTTCTACGGGCCGACCCGCGGCCACGTCCCGGTGCGCGAGGCGCTCGAGGCCTATCTGCACCGCATCTACGGGCTCGCCGTCCACCCCGACCGGATCACGCTACCCGGCTCGACCATGCTCACGGTGATGATGACCTGCCAAGCCATCGTCACCCCGGGCTGCGAGGTGATCCTGATCTCGCCCTATTGGCCCAACATCCGAACCGTGGTCGAGGTCTTGGGCGGCCGGGTCGTCGACGTCCGGCTCGAGGAGGGGCCCGAGCGCTGGCATCTCGACCTCGGCCGCGTGGCCGAGGCGATCGGGCCCAGGACCCGGGCCATTTACGTCAACAGCCCCTCCAACCCCACGGGCTGGATCATGCAACCGCACGAGCAGCGCGCGCTGCTCGAGCTCTGCCGCCGCCACGGCCTCGCGCTGATCGCCGACGAGGTCTACCACCGCAACGTGCTGGACGGCCCCGATCCGGCCCCCTCCTTCCTCGCGCTCGCCGAAGAGGACGAGCCGGTCTTCGTCTTGAACGGCTTCTCCAAGGCCTGGGCGATGACTGGCTGGCGGCTCGGCTGGATGGTCCATCCCAAGAGCCTGGCCACGGCCATGCGGATGCTCTCGGAGGTCAACAACACCGGGGCCACGGCCTTCGTTCAATATGGCGGCATCGCCGCCCTCGAGCAGGGCGAGGAGTTCGTGCGCAGCTTCCGCGAGCGCACCCGCCTCAACCGCGACCTCGTCGTGCGGATCCTGGGCACCCATCCGCGGGTGCGTTTGCTTCGCCCCGAGGGCGCCTTCTACGCCTTCCCGCGCATCGAGGGGCTCGCCGACAGCCTCGCCTTCTGCCGCCGGCTGGTGGCCGAGTGCAAGGTCGGCACAGCGGCCGGCTACACCTTCGGTGAAGGCAACGAGAGCCACATCCGGCTCTGCTTCGCGATCCACCCCGAGCGGCTCGAGATCGCCCTCGAGCGCATCCGCGGCGTCCTCGACCGGATGAACTGAGGGCGCACTTCGCCAGCCCCGCTCCGCGCGGCCGCGGCTGGCCGAGCGGGTCGTCCAGCCCTCACGCGGCCTCGCCCACGATCTCGAAGGTCGGCACGGGCATCCCCGTCGTGGCGAAGAGCGGGACCGTGTGGCGGCCCCGCGTGACGGGCAGCGTCGCCACCAGCTCGAGGTCGCTGCGGTCCGACCGTCGATCGGAAGGAGGCCGGTGCAGGGGCGGCGCTGCGCAAGCGCGCTAAAGGCGGGCGTCACCGAAGAGCTCGATCTCGATCCGCTCGCGGTTCTCCTTCTCGAGGTCGAGATCGACCCGGCCGGTCACCATCCGGAACAGCTCGACCGTGGCGAAACAGGGCCGGCTGGTACGGAAGCGGATCGTGACCGCCTCCGGCTCGGGTGCGACCTCGACCTCGACGATCGCCTGCGGCGGCTCGATGTCGAACAGCACCGGCGCGATCGCCTCGCGTACGGCCCGCAGCAACGCCGGCTCGGTCGGCATCGCGTCCCTCTCCCCCTCGGCCCCCGCGCGAGCCCGTCCGGTCAGAAGACACCAGCCGCGGCTCCCCGGCAACGGGGCGTGCGGCCGATCGTTCGCCGCACCCGCGCGTCGCAGCCGCGCCGGGCCTCGCGGCGCTTGCCCGCGCTTCGCAGCCGATCTCAGGCTACCGGCCGTTTTTTTTCGGGGGAGCGCGAGGATGACGACGAAGCGATAGCGGCAGGGCTCGTTGCGGATGGCCCTGGTCGCCCTTCTCGTCCTGGGCGGCTGCACCCGGCTCCAGGAGGTCCCGCTGCACGAAGGCGGGCGGGTCGAGGCGGTCCAGCCCGGTGACAAAGTGCGGGTGACGCTGCGCGACGGGACGGTGCGCGATCTCCAGGTGACAGCGGTCGAGCCCGAGGCGCTGGTGGCGGGGGAGGAGCGCATCGCCACTCGGGAGATCGCCAAGCTCGAGCGCCGCGAAGTCGACGAGACGAGGACCGGAGCGTTGATCGCCGGCAGCGTGCTCCTCGTCCTCACCGCCACCGCGCTCCTGTTCGCCGCCGTCGCTCCGGCGATGTTCCTGGGCGGCGGCTGAGGCCCGACCGCAGGCGCAGGGGGCGCCGCGGCGGCGCTCGGCGCTCAGAGCGCGAGCAGCGCGCGCAGCCGCTCGCGTTCGGCCACGATCTCGGCGAGCGTGGTGCGGTCGAGGACGGCGAGGAACGCCTCGAGCGCCTCGGCGAGCACGGCGCGCAGCACGCAACCGGGCTCGAGCCGGCAGAGCGCGCTCGAGGGGTCGAAACATTCGACCAGGCGGAAGTCGCTCTCGGTGGCGCGCACCACCCGTCCGAGGCTGATCGCCTCGGCCGGCATGCCGAGCCGGTAGCCGCCGGTCCGTCCGCGCACCGAGGCGAGCAGCCCCGCGCGGGCCAAGAGATGGGTGATCTTGCGGACGTGCCCCGGCGGGATCCGGTGGACGCGGGCGATCTCGCCCACCGTGACGAGCTCCGGATCGCGCAGCGCGGCGAGCACGAGGGTGCGCAGCGCATAATCCGAGAGCTTCGAGAGCTGCATTTCTCTCCCGCGGCCAGGCTCCGGGCGCGCAGCCCGTCCGCGCCCACCGGCCGCGGGCGAAGCTATCGTCCGCTTCTGCCCTGTCCACCCCCGCGCCGGCCGCCCGCGCTGCCGTGGCCTCAGCCGAACAGCACC
>JANWZN010000165.1 GCA_025054575.1 Geminicoccaceae bacterium
CGGCCGCGGCGCCGACGGCGCGGCCACAGGCCGGTCCGGGCCCGCGCCCCGCCGCTGCTGGGCCCGCGGGTGCGCAGCCGGTGCGCCGTCACGTCGTCCTCAAGCCGCTGACCGAAGAAGAAAAGCTCGCGCGCCAGCGGGCGCTCGCCGAGGCCAAGAAGGTCGAGGAGGAGGCGCGGCGCCGGGCCGAAGAGCTGGCCAGGCGGACGGCCGAGGAGCAGGCCCGGCGGCGGGCCGAGGAAGAGGCCGCGGCGCGCCGCAAGGCCGAGGAAGAGGCCCGCAAGCGGGCGGAGGAGGAGGCGCGCCGGCGGGCCGAGGAGCAGGCCCGCAAGCTGCTCGAGGAGGAAGAGCGCAAGGCGCGCGAGCAGGAGAAGGCGGCCAAGCCGGCCGAGGTCGAGGCCGTCAAGAAGCCGGCCCGTCCGGAGGTCGAGGAAGAGCTCGAGGAGAAGCGCGGCAAGCTCAAGGCCAAGACCAAGCCGACCTTGAAGCCGCTGCGCGAGGAGAAGACGCGGCCGATCCGAGCGGTGCTCGACGGCGAGGAAGAGGAGCGGGTCCGCAGCCTCGCCGCCTTCCGCCGCCACCAGCAGCGCCAGCGCCAGCAGGCCGCCGCGAGCGAGCAGGTCACCCGCGAGGTGGTGCTGCCCGAGAGCATCACCGTGCAGGAGCTCGCCAACCGCATGGCGGTGCGCGGTGCGGAGGTGATCAAGGCGCTCATGAAGATGGGCATGATGGCGACGATCACGCAGGTGATCGACGCCGACACGGCCGAGCTGATCGTGACCGAGTTCGGCCACAAGCCCAAGCGCGTCTCCGAGGCCGATGTCGAGGAAGGCATCGAGGGTGCCCCGGACCGGCCCGAGGACCTCGTGCCGCGGCCGCCCGTGGTCACGGTCATGGGCCATGTCGACCACGGCAAGACCTCGCTCCTCGACGCGCTGCGCCAGGCCAACGTCGCGGCCGGCGAGGCCGGCGGCATCACCCAGCACATCGGCGCCTATCGGGTCGACATCGGCACCGGCACGCCCGTGACCTTCATCGACACGCCGGGCCACGCCGCCTTCACGGCGATGCGGGCGCGCGGTGCGTCGGTGACCGACATCGTGGTGCTGGTCGTGGCCGCCGACGACGGGGTCATGCCGCAGACGATCGAGGCGATCCGCCACGCCAAGGCGGCCAAGGTCCCGATCGTCGTCGCGATCAACAAGATCGACAAACCCGAGGCCAACCCGGATCGCGTCAAGCAGGAGCTGTTGGCGCACGAGGTCGTGGTCGAGGATTTCGGCGGCGAGGTGCTCTCGGTGCCGGTGAGCGCGGTCAAGAAGACCGGGCTCGACAAACTGATCGAGGCCATTCAGCTCCAGGCCGAGCTCTTGGACCTCAAGGCCAACCCGAACCGCGAGGCGCGCGGCACGGTGATCGAGGCCAAGCTCGATCGCGGCCGCGGGCCGGTCTGCACGGTGCTGGTCCAGAACGGCACGCTCAAGGACGGCGACATCGTCATCGTCGGCGCGCAGTGGGGCAAGGTTCGCGCGCTCATCGACGATCGCGGCCAGACCGTCGAGGCCGCCGGTCCCTCGACCCCGGTCGAGGTGCTGGGGCTCGACGGCGTGCCCGAGCCGGGCGACCGACTGCAGGTGGTCGAGAGCGAGAAGCGGGCGCGCGACATCGCCGAATACCGCCAGCGCAAGAAGCGCGAGCAGGCGCAGATCGCGGCGGGGGCGGTGCGGCCCACCTCGCTCGAGGAGATGTTCAAGGGCATCAAGGAGGGCACGGTCAAAGAGCTCGCCGTTCTCGTCAAAACCGACGTGCACGGCTCGCTCGAAGCGATCACCGCCGGCCTCGAGAAGCTCGGGACCCCGGAGGTCGGCGTGCGGATCCTGCACGGTGGGGTTGGCGCCATCACCGAGAGCGACGTCATGCTCGCGCAGGCGAGCGGCGGCATCATCTTGGGCTTCAACGTGCGCGCCAACGCGCCGGCGCGGGAGCTGGCCAAGCGCCAGGGTGTGGAGATCCGCTACTACTCGATCATCTACGAGCTCTTGGACGAGGTGAAGGGCATCCTCTCGGGCCTGCTCGCGCCGGAGGCCAAGGAGGTGATCTTGGGCCACGCCGAGATCCGCGAGGTCTTCAACATCACCAAGGTCGGCAAGGTCGCGGGCTGCATGGTGACCGACGGGATCGTCAAGCGCGGTGCCAAGGTTCGCCTGTTGCGCGACAACGTCGTGGTGTTCGAAGGCGCACTCGGCTCCTTGAAGCGGTTCAAGGACGACGTTCGCGAGGTCAAGGAAGGGTTCGAGTGCGGCATGTCGATCGAGGGCTACAACGACATCCGCCAGGGCGACGTGATCGAGGCCTACGAGGTGCAAGAGGTTGCCCGCGCGCTCTGACCCCTATCGCAGACCGGCCCTCGAGGAGCGCGGCGAGCAGCCCTCGCCGCGGCAGCTGCGCGTCGCCGAGGCGATCCGTCATCTCCTGGCCGAGAGCCTGGCCAAGGGCGAGCTGCACGACCCGCAGCTCGACGCGGCGAGCGTCACGATCGCGGAAGTGCGGATCTCGAAGGATCTGCGCCACGCCCGCGTCTATGCGAGCGAGCTCGGCCGACCGCTGTCGGCGGCGAGCGCGGCTGCGCTCGAGCGGGCGGCCCCGCGGCTCGCCGGCCGGGTGGCCCGGGCGCTGCATCTCAAATACGCGCCCAAGCTCGTCTTCGTGGCCGATGCGCTGTTCGACCGCGCCGATCGGATCGAGCGGCTGTTGCTCGAGGAGCGCGCCCGGCTCGGGCCCGCGCGAGAGGGAGGCGAGGATGAGCCGGGCGCGTAAGGGGCGGCCGCTGCACGGCTGGCTCGTCATCGACAAGGCGCGGGGCCAGACCTCCACCGACGTCGTCAACCAGGTCAAGCGGATCACGCAGGCGCAGAAGGTGGGCCACGGCGGGACCCTCGACCCGCTCGCCACCGGCGTCTTGCCGGTCGCACTCGGCGAGGCGACCAAGACCGTCCAGTACGTGATGGACGCCCGCAAGACCTATCGCTTCACCTTGGCCTTCGGCGAGGCGCGCGACACCGACGACGCCGAGGGCCGGCCGATCGCGCGCAGCGACCGGCGGCCGAGCGACGCCGAGATCGAAGCGGCGCTTCCGGCCTTCCGCGGGGAGATCCTGCAAAGGCCGCCGACCTTCGCTGCGGTCAAGGTCCAGGGCGAGCGAGCCTACGATCTGGCACGGCGCGGCGAGCCCGTGCTGCTCGAGCCGCGGCCGGTGCGGATCGACGAGCTTCGGCTCGTCGGCCGGCCCGATCCGGACCATGCCTGCTTCGAGATGGTCTGCGGCAAGGGTGCCTATGTCCGGGCGCTGGCTCGCGATCTCGGCGAAGCGCTTGGTTGCTACGCGCACGTGGCGGAGCTGCGGCGCACCGCGGTGGGCCCCTTCGGCCTCGATCGCGCGATCTCGTTGGACGCCTTGGCGCGGCTGGTCGAGGAGGACTCGCTGCACCAGGCGCTGATCTCGGTGGCGACGGCGTTGGCCGGCATCCCGGCGCTCGCCGTCACCGAGCCGCAGGCGCTGCGGCTCCGGAGCGGCCAGCCGATCCGCGTCTCGCTCCGCTATTTGGGCGAGGAGGCGGTCGACGGCATGACGCTCAAGGTGACCCGAGGCGGGGAGCTCGTCGCCCTCGCCCGGCTCGACGGCGCGGAGCTCAGCCCGCTGCGGGTGTTCAACCTCGAGGGCGGCCGTGCCGCCCGGCCCCAGGAGTAAGGCCGATGTCGATCACCGCCGAGCGCAAGCAGACGCTCATCAAGGATTTCGCGACCTCGCCGAACGATACCGGTTCGCCCGAGGTCCAGGTGGCGATCCTCTCCGAGCGGATCGCCAACCTGACCGAGCATCTCAAGACCCACCAGAAGGACTACGCCTCGCGTCGCGGCCTGTTGATGATGGTCGGGCAGCGCCGACGGCTGTTGGACTATCTCAAGCGGTCCGATCAGAATCGCTATCAGAAGTTGATCGACCGCCTCGGCCTGCGGCGCTGAGGGGCGCCGCCGGGCTCGGCCGGTCGAACGGAGCGCGCCCTCGGGCGCGATGAAAGGCAACGATCCGATGTTCAACGTGACGCGCAAGGAAACCATCTGGGGCGGCAAGCGGCTCGCGCTCGAGACCGGCCGGCTCGCCCGCCAGGCCGACGGCGCGGTGCTCGCCTCCTTGGGCGAGACGGTCGTGCTGTGCACGGTGGTGGCGGCGCGCTCGGTCAAGCCGGGCCAGGACTTCTTCCCGCTGACCGTCAACTACCAAGAAAAGGCGTTCGCGGCGGGCAAGATCCCGGGCGGCTTCTTCCGGCGCGAGGGGCGACCATCGGAGAAGGAGACGCTGGTCTCCCGCCTGATCGACCGGCCGATCCGGCCGCTGTTCCCGGAAGGCTTCAAGAACGAGACCCAGATCATCTGCACCGTGCTCGCGCACGACGGCGAGACCGATCCCGACATCGTCTCGATGATCGGCGCCTCGGCGGCGCTCACCTTGTCCGGGGTGCCGTTTCTGGGACCGATCGGTGCCGCCAAGGTGGGCCTCGTCGACGACCAACTCGTGCTCAACCCGACCATCGACCAGGTCAAGCGCGGCAAGCTCGAGCTCGTCGTGGCCGGCACGCGCGACGCCGTCATGATGGTCGAATCGGAAGCCCACGAGCTCTCCGAAGAGCAGATGCTCGAAGCCGTGATGTTCGGCCACAAGGGCTTCCAACCGGCGATCGACCTGATCTTGCGGCTGGCCGAAGAGGCGGCCAAGGACCCCTGGGAGTTCACCCCACCCGATCACAGCGCCCTCGACGCCGAGCTCGAGCGGCTCGCCCGCGCCGAGCTCGCCGAGGCCTATCTCGAGCCGCTCAAGCAGGTCCGGCACCAGAAGGTCGCGGCGGTCAAGGCCAAGGTCCTGGCCGAGCTCGCGGCCGACGATCCGGCCAAGGCCCTGGTCGTGGCCGAGCGGTTCAAGGAGCTCGAGGCCAAGGTCGTGCGCACCCGCATCCTCGAGGAGGGCCGCCGGATCGACGGTCGCGATCTCGTGACCATCCGGCCGATCGAGGCGGCAGTGGGCGTCCTGCCGCGGGTCCACGGCTCGGCCTTGTTCACCCGCGGCGAGACCCAGGCGCTCGTCGTCGCCACGCTCGGGACCGGCCAGGACGAGCAGATCATCGACGCGCTCGAGGGCGACGCCCGCGAGCACTACATGCTGCACTACAATTTCCCGCCCTATTCGGTCGGCGAGACCGGCCGGATCGGCTCGCCCGGGCGGCGCGAGATCGGCCACGGCAAGCTCGCCTGGCGGGCGACCCACCCGCTGTTGCCGCCCAAGGACCGCTTCCCCTACACGATCCGGGTCGTCTCCGAGATCACCGAGAGCAACGGCAGCAGCTCGATGGCGACCGTCTGCGGCGCCTCGCTCGCGATGATGGACGCGGGCGTGCCCTTGGCCCGGCCGGTCGCCGGGATCGCCATGGGGCTGATCAAGGAGGGCGATCGGTTCGCGGTGCTCTCCGACATCCTGGGCGACGAAGACCATCTGGGCGACATGGACTTCAAGGTCGCCGGCACCGAGCGCGGTGTCACCTCGCTGCAGATGGACATCAAGATCGCCGGCATCACCGAAGAGATCATGAAGATCGCGCTCGCCCAGGCGCGCGAGGGCCGGATGCACATCCTGGCCGAGATGGCCAAGGCGATCGGTGCGGCGCGGCCGGAGATGCGCGAGACCGTGCCGCGGGTGACCACGATCCAGATCCCGACCGACAAGATCGGCGCGGTGATCGGCCCGGGCGGCAAGATGATCCGGGAGATCACCGAGACCACCGGCACCAAGATCGACATCGAGGACGACGGCACGGTCAAGATCGCCTCCTCCGACCCGGCCGCCACCCAGCGCGCGGTCGAATGGATCCGCGGGCTCACCGCCACGCCCGAGGTCGGTGCCATCTACACCGGCAAGGTCGTCCGCGTCGTCGATTTCGGCGCGTTCGTCAATTTCCTCGGCAACCAGGACGGGCTCTGCCACATCTCCGAATTGTCGAGCGAACGGGTCAACAAGGTCACCGACGTCGTCAAGGAAGGCGACCAGGTCAAGGTCAAGGTCCTGGCGATCGACGATCGCGGCAAGATCAAGCTGTCGATGCGCGCGGTCGACCAGACCACCGGCGCCGAGATCCCGGTCCAGCCGCGCCCGCCGCGGCAAGAGGGTCCGCCGCGCGGGGAAGGGCCGCGCGGGGAAGCGCCGCGCGAACGCGGCGGGGGCGAGCGCGCCGGGGGCGAACGCGCAGGGGGCGAGCGCGGTGGGGGCGAACGCGGCGGCGAGGGCCGTCGCCGACGCGCGCCCTATTGAGGCCGGCCGCCGCAGGGAT
>JANWZN010000166.1 GCA_025054575.1 Geminicoccaceae bacterium
GCCGGGCCCGGCTCGACCGCCGGCGGCGCGGGCTCGGGCGGGGAGGTCGCCGGCGGCGGCGCGGTCGCCGGGCGCGGCCGCCAGTCGCGGGCGAGGCGCTGGGCACGGGCGATCTCCGCGGAGCTCAATCGGGCCGCGACGCGGTCGCGGTCTTGAGCGAAGATGGCGCGGCTCACTTTCCCGCTCTCGCGCGCCGCTGCGAGGTTGTACCACATGTGTGCCCGGACGAGATCCCGGCGGACGCCCCGGCCCGACTCGTACATCGAGCCGAGATTGTTCATCGCACCGGCATGCCCCGCCTCGGCGGCCTTCTGGTACCAATAGAGCGCCTGCCGGTAATCCTGCGCCACGCCATCGCCGTTGGCGTAGTTTTGGCCGAGGAAGACCATCGCATTGGTCTCGCCAGCGTCGGCGGCCTTTCGCCACCACTGGATCCCCAGCCCGTGGTCCGCTCGCACCCCCCAACCCCAGGAGTAAATCATGCCGAGCGCGGTCATGGCGAGCGGATGCCCCGCCTCGGCGGCCTTGCGGCAGGGCTCGAAGGCGGCATCGAAGGCCGCTACCGCCAACAGCGACCCGCAGAGCTTGAGCTCCCCGCCCGCTTCCTGGGCCGGCGTGCGCTCGGGGCCGCAGAACAGGACCGCCACCGCCGCGCAGCGCCACGCCCACCGCCGCACGAGCCGACAACGGAGCATGCGTTCCTCCCCGGGAGTTTCAGCGAAACCTCGCGAAAGCCGCGGGTCGGATCGAGCGCGAGCGTGGCAGGCGTGCCAGCCCTCGGGTGCGCGTCCCGGCTCCTGCGGCGGGCCTCGCCCTCGGGGTGGTGGTGTGGCGGCCCGGACGCTTGGCGCACAAACGGCCCGGCGCTCGGCAGCGGATCGGCTTTTGCGAGCGGCGGGAAGGGCGGAGCGGTTGCGGCTAGGCTACGGGGCCCGGCGCGCGCCGTGCCGACAGTCGTTCAGCAGTCGGCCACCAACGTCGGTTCAGCTGCCGAGCTTGGGCCAGGGGCGACGCTAACGGCGCGGGGAGGGTGGTGGAGCCGAGCGGAGTCGAACCGCCGACCTCCTGAATGCCATTCAGGCGCTCTCCCAACTGAGCTACGGCCCCACACGGTCGGCAGCCGGAGAGGTAAGGGTTCCGGCCGCCGCGCGCAAGCGGAATGTCAGCGCCGATCGTCCTCCGGACCGATCTCCTCGTCGAGCACGTCGCCGACCGGCTCCTCGCCGAGATCGCCAGCATCCTCGAGGATGACGTCCTCCTCTTCGACCTCGACCGTCTCCTCGATGACCTCCTCGGCCTCCTCGATCTCCGGCTCTGCCTCGAGTTCGTCGAGCGGCTCGATACCCTCCTCCTCGACCTCCTCGGCCTCGGCCGGCACCACCGTTTCGGTCTCCGGCAAGGGCCGTGCAGCGGGCCGCGCCCGGCGGGCCCGGCCGGCCGCTTCGACGTCGAACTCGGCACCGCAGGCGGGGCAGAGGATCGGCGAGCGCATCAGATCGTAGAACTTGGCGCCGCAGGAGAGGCAGACCCGCTTGGTGCCCCATTCGGGCTTGGCCACGGTCGATTCTCCACGGAGGAGGGAAGGCGGGTGAGCGAAGCGGCGCGGCAATTGCCATGCCGCTCGTGCGCTGTCAAAAGCAATTTCCGGCGCGCCGCCACGGTCCCGCGCGCCTCCCCCGCTCCCGCCACCGGAGATCCCGCGCGCATGGAGATGCAGGCCGATCCGCACGGGGCGCTCTCGGGCCGCGCCCGGGTGCCCGGCGACAAGTCGATCTCGCACCGCTCCTTGATGCTCGCGGCCTTGGCCGTGGGCGAGAGCCGCATCGACGGGCTGCTCGAGGGCGAGGACGTGCTCGCCACCGCCAAGGCGCTGAGGGCCCTCGGGGTCGAGCTCGTGCGCGAGCCCGGCGGCCGGTGGACGGTGCACGGCGTCGGCACGGGCGGCCTCGCCGAGCCCGAAGACGTGCTCGATCTGGGCAATGCCGGCACCGGTGCCCGGCTGCTCTTGGGGATCCTGGCCGGTCACGGCTTCACGAGCTTCCTTTCGGGCGACGCCTCGCTGCGCCGCCGGCCGATGGGCCGCGTCGCCCGGCCGCTGCGCGCGATGGGGGCCGAGATCCTCACCCGCTCGGGCGAGCGCTTGCCGCTCGCGATCACCGGGCGGACCCGCCTGTTGCCGATCGTCTGGCGCTCGGAGGTCGCCTCGGCCCAGGTCAAGTCCGCGATCCTGCTCGCGGGCCTGCACGCCCCGGGCGAGACGACGGTGATCGAGCCCTTGCCCTCGCGCGATCACACCGAGCGCATGCTCACGGGCATGGGGGCCGTGGTCCGGACCGCGCCGGCCGAGGGCGGTGGCGTGGCGGTCACCGTGGCGGGCGAGGTCGAGCTCCTGCCGCAGCAGTTCACCGTGCCGGCCGATCCGTCTTCGGCCGCTTTCCCGGCCGTGGCCGCGGCCGTGGCCCCGGGATCCGAGGTCGCGCTCGAGGACGTCTGCCTGAACCCGACCCGGACCGGCGCCTACACCACGCTCGCCGAGATGGGGGCTACGATCGAGATCACCGATCGTCGCCAGGTGGCAGGCGAGGAGGTCGGCACGCTGCGGATCCGCGGCGGCGCTTTGCGCGCGGTCGACGTCCCGGCCGAGCGGGCACCCGCCATGATCGACGAATATCCCGTGCTGTTCGTCGCCGCCGCGTTCGCCGGCGGCACCAGTCGCTTCCGCGGCCTCGCCGAGCTGCGGGTCAAAGAAAGCGATCGGCTCGCGGTGATGGCCGAGGGCCTTTCTGCCTGCGGCGTGCGCTGTGCGATCGAGGGCGAGGACCTCCTGGTCGAAGGCACGGGTGCCGTCGAGGGCGGGGCCGCGATCGACGCCCGGCTCGACCATCGCATCGCGATGAGCTTTCTCGTTTTGGGCGGGCTCGCCCGCAACCCGGTCCGGGTGGCCGGCGCCGAGACCATCGCCACGAGCTTCCCCGGCTTCGCTCGTCTGATGAACGGGCTCGGCGCCCGGATCCGCGCGCCGGCCGAGGGCACGGAGGCCGAGCGGCCGTGAGCGGACCCGTCGTCGTCGCGGTCGACGGTCCGGCGGCCTCGGGCAAGAGCACGCTCGCCCGCCGGCTCGCGCAGGCCCTGGGCCTCGCTTTTCTCGATACCGGCCTGCTCTACCGGGCGGTCGGCAAGCGGTTGTTGGACGCTGGTGCCGATCCCGCCGACGAGCGCGCCGCACTCGAGGCGGTGGCGGCGCTGCGGCCCGAGGAGGTCGAGGCGAGCCGGCTCGCGGGCGAGCGGATCGGCGAGGCGGCCTCGAAGGTCGCGGCCATCCCGGCCGTCCGCGAAGCCCTCCTGCCCTGGCAGCGCCGCTTCGCCCGGACCCCGCCCGGGGCGGTCCTGGCGGGCCGCGACGTCGGCACCGTCGTCTGTCCGGACGCGACGGTGAAGCTGTTCGTCACCGCCTCGCTCGAGGAACGGGCGCGGCGACGGTTCGAGGAGTTGCGGCGGCGGGGCGAGACGCCTATGTTGCGCGCGGTTCTCGACGAGCTGCGCGAGCGCGACCGCCGCGACACCGAGCGTGCGGTCGCGCCGCTACGTGCTGCCGACGACGCCTTCGTGCTGGACACCACCGCGCTCGACGCGGACGCCGCCTTCGCGGTCGCCCGCCGCCGGGTCGAGGAGGCGCTCGCCCGGTGCGAGAAGCGAGGCGGCCCGTCAGGAACCTACGCCAACCCCTGACCCCGGCCGGGCGCGAGCAGGGCCGGGCCTTCGGAGCATCGATGCAGGACGTCTCGGCCACCCTCGAACCCCGCACCTCGCGCGACGAGTTCGCGGCCCTTCTCGACGAGCAGTTCGGCCGCTCCCAGCGGCTCGAAGGGACGGTGCTGCGCGGCACCGTCGTCGCGATCGACGGCGAGGAGGCGATCGTCGACGTCGGGCTCAAGTCCGAGGGTCGGATCCCGCTCAAGGAGTTCGCCCCGCCCGGCCAGACCCCCGAGGTGCACGTCGGCGACGTGGTCGAGGTCTATGTCGAGCGCTACGAGAACCGCAGCGGCGAGATCGTGCTCTCGCGCGAAAAGGCGCGGCGCGAGGAGAGCTGGAACCGGCTCGAGCGGGCCTTCAACGAGGGCGGCAAGGTCGAGGGCGTGATCTTCGGCCGGGTCAAGGGCGGCTTCGCGGTCGACCTCGGCGGGGCGGTGGCCTTCCTCCCCGGCAGCCAGGTCGACATCCGGCCGGTGCGCGACATCGGCCATCTCTTGAACAAGCCGGAGCCGTTCCAGATCCTCAAGATGGATCGCCGGCGCGGCAACATCGTCGTCTCGCGCCGCGCCGTGCTCGAGGAGAGCCGCGCCGAGCAGCGCAACGAGCTCCTGGCCAACCTCAAGGAGGGCCAGATCCTCGAAGGTGTCGTCAAGAACATCACCGATTACGGCGCCTTCGTCGATCTCGGCGGGCTCGACGGGCTCTTGCACGTCACCGACATCTCCTGGCGGCGGGTCAACCATCCGGCCGACGTCCTCCAGGTCGGCCAGACGGTCAAGGTCCAGGTCATCCGCTTCAACCGCGAGACCCAGCGGATCAGCCTCGGCATGAAGCAGCTCGAGGCCGATCCGTGGGAGGGGATCGAGCTCAAATACCCGGTCAACACCAAGTTCAAGGGCCGGGTCACCAACATCACCGACTACGGCGCCTTCGTCGAGCTCGAGCCGGGTGTCGAGGGCCTGGTCCACGTCTCCGAGATGAGCTGGACCAAGAAGAACGTGCATCCTGGCAAGATCGTCTCGACCTCCCAGGAGGTCGAGGTCATGGTGCTCGAGGTCGATCCCGAGAAGCGGCGCATCTCGCTCGGCATCAAGCAGTGCCTGCCGAACCCTTGGGAGGTCTTCAAGGAGAAGCATCCGCTGGGCTCGGTGGTCGAGGGCGAGATCAAGAACATCACCGAGTTCGGGCTGTTCGTCGGCCTCGAGGGCGACATCGACGGCATGGTCCACCTCTCCGACCTGTCCTGGGACCAGCCGGGCGAGGAGGCGGTCAAGGCCTACAAGAAGGGCGACATCGTCAAGGCCGTGGTCCTCGACGTCGACGTCGAGAAGGAGCGGGTGAGCCTCGGCATCAAGCAGCTCACCGCCGATCCCTTCAAGGAGGCGATCGCCGGCCTCAAGAAGGGCGATCGTGTCACCTGCACGGTCAAGGAGATCACCCCCGCCGGCATCGAGGTCGAGACGGTGAGCGGCGCGCCGGGCTTCATCAAGCGCGCCGATCTCTCGCGCGATCGCGACGAGCAGCGGCCCGACCGGTTCGCGGTCGGCGAGAAGCTCGACGCCAAGGTGATGAACGTCGACGCCCTCAACCGGCGCCTCACGCTGTCGATCAAGGCGCTCGAGATCGAGGACGAGAAGCAGGCGATGGCGGAGTTCGGCTCGACCGACAGCGGCGCCTCGCTCGGCGACATCCTGGGTGCTGCCTTCCGCCAGAAGCAGGCCGAGGAGCAGGGCAAGCAGGGCTGAGAGCGAACCGCGCCGCGGCATCCGGTCCGTCCCGGGGAGGCGGCGCGGCGCTCGCCTTGACGCGCGCGCCGCGGCTCTGGCAGCCTCGCATTGAGCGGTGCTGCCCGCCGCGCGCGGGACGTGCGCGCCGGCGGCCGCGAGGGCACGAGCGATGACCAGGTCCGACCTCGTCAAGCGGCTGGCGGCGGCCAACCCGCATCTGTTCCAGCGGGACGTCGAGCGGATCGTCGCGACCATCTTCGAGGAAATCGGTGCCGCGCTGGCACGTCGCGACCGGGTCGAGCTCCGCGGCTTCGGCGCCTTCTCGGTGCGCGCCCGCGACGCGCGGGTGGGCCGCAACCCGCGCACCGGCAAGGAGGTCGTGGTGCCGGAGAAGCTCGTGCCGTACTTCAAGACCGGCAAGGAGCTCCGCGAGCGGCTGAACGAGGGCCGACCGGGGACGTGAGCACACCTTCGGCGCCCGATACCGAGGAAGCCTCGCCATGTTCAAGCTGATCCGCACCCTGCTCGGGATCGCCGGGGTCGTCGTCATCACCATGTTCGCGCTCGCCAACCGCGGCCCGGTCGACGTCGACCTCTTGATCCTGCCGCAGCCCGTGCCGCTGCCGCTCTACAGCCTGTTCTTGGCCGGATTGTTCCTGGGTGCGGTGCTCGGCGGGATCGCGTCGTGGCTCGCCGGCTGGCGGACCCGGCGCGAGGGGCGGCTCGCTCGCCGCCGGCTCGAGGAGCTGCAGGCGCGCGAGCAGGCGCGGCTCGACGCCGAGGCGGCCGA
>JANWZN010000167.1 GCA_025054575.1 Geminicoccaceae bacterium
GCACCGCCGGGTTCGGCCAACGCCGCCGCACCGCCGCCGCTTTCGGGCCCGCCCGCACAACCGCGCGAGCCCGCCGCGCCGGCGGCCGACGGCCTCGCAGGCGCGCACGATGCGCGCCCGCTGATCGTGGTCGATCCCGGCCATGGCGGGGTCGATCCCGGCACGATCGGGGTCGACGGCCTCAAAGAGAAAGACGTCGTGCTCGCGATCGCGCTCGAGCTCGAGCAGGCGCTCTTGGCGACCGGTCGCTATCGCGTCGTCCTCACCCGCCGCGGCGACGAGGGCCTGGCCTTGCGCGAGCGGATCCGCATCGCCCGCGATGCCGGGGCCGCGCTCTTCCTTTCGCTCCACGCCGACAGCATCGCCGATCCGCAGGTCCAGGGTGCTTCCGTCTACACCCTCTCGGAGACCGCCTCCGACGAGGAGGCGGCGGCCCTTGCCGCCAAAGAGAACAAGGCCGACGTGCTGAGCGGCGTCGACCTCTCGCACCACGATCCGATCGTCGCCAGCATCCTGATCGACCTCGCCCAGCGCGACACCTTGAACAAGTCGATCGCGCTCGCCTCCGCCCTCTCCGAGGAGCTCAAGCGGGTGACGACGCTGTTGCGCAACCACCGCCGGTTCGGCGGCTTCGCCGTGCTGAAGTCGCTCGAGGTCCCCTCGGCCCTGATCGAGCTCGGCTATCTCTCCAACCCCGAGGAGGCCAAACGCCTGGTCGACGGCCGCCACCGCAAGCGCCTCGCGGGCGCCATCGTGGCCGCGGTTGACCGCCACCTCGGCAACGTCCGATAGAGGGAGGCCATCGAGCCTCCGGGAGCGCCTCGTCCCTTGCTGCGTCTGTTGACGGCCCTCGCCCGCCTCGCCTTGACCCTCCTGGTCGTGGCCCTCTTTGGCCTCGCCCTGGGCTTGTGGGCACTCGACCGGCTCGCGGGCGATCTGCCCGACCATCAGCGCCTGGCGGCCTACGAGCCGCCCACGGCGACCCGCATCCACGCCGGCGACGGCCGGCTGTTGGCCGAATACGCCCGCGAAAAGCGCGTCTTCGTGCCGATCGCGATGATCCCCAAGCGGCTGCAGGACGCCTTCGTCGCCGCCGAAGACCAGCATTTCTGGCATCACATCGGCCTCGACCCGGTCGGCATCGCGCGCGCGCTCGTCGAGAACGTCCGCCGGCTGCAGGAGGGCAGCGGCCGCAGGGTGCGTCGACCATCACCCAGCAGGTCGCCAAGAACTTCTTCTTGACCAACGAAGTGAGCCTCGAGCGCAAGATCAAGGAGGCGGTCCTGGCGCTGCGGCTCGAGCGCACCTTTACCAAGGAGAAGATCCTCGAGCTCTACCTTAACGAGATTTTTCTGGGCGCCCGCTCCTACGGTGTGGCCGCCGCCGCCCTCTCCTATTTCGGCAAGGCGCTCGACGAGCTCACGCTCGGCGAGATGGCCTTCCTCGCGGCCCTGCCCAAGGCCCCCGCCCGCTACGACCCGCTCAAGCACCCCGAGGCCGCGCGCGCCCGCCGCGACTACGTGCTGCGCCGCATGCTCGAGGACCGCTACATCGACCCGGCCGAGGCCGAGGCGGCGCGCGCCGAGCCGATCGTGTTGCGCAAGCGCGGCGAGGACGAGCTCGTCTCGGCCGGCTTCTTCACCGAGGAGGTCCGCCGCCAGCTGGTCGAGCGGATGGGCGAAGCCGGCTTCTACGAAGGCGGCCTCTCGGTCCGCACCACCCTCGAGCCGCGCCTCCAGGCGATCGCCGATCGGGTCCTGCGCGACGGGCTTTCGGCCTACGACCGCAAGCGCGGCTGGCGCGGACCCTTGGCCCGGCTCGACCCGGCCGCACCCGAAGGGCTCGAGCGGCTGCAGCGGTTCGATCCGGGCTTCGAGCTGTTGCACTGGAAGCTGGCGCTCGTGCGCGGGATCGATCGCGAGGGTGCCCGGCTCCTGCTCGCCGACGGCAGCGAGGGGCTCGTGCCCGTGGCCGAGCTCGCCTGGGCGCGCAAGCTCGACGCCCAGGGCCGGCTCGGACCGCCGGTCAGGGACGCCCGCCAGGTGCTGGAGCCGGGCGATGTCGTGCTGGTCGAACCGCTGCCCGGAGCCGCCGGCCGCTACGCCTTGCGCCAGCGCCCCGAGGTCGAGGGGGCGCTCGTCGCCCTCGACCCGCACACCGGCCGGGTCTTGGCGATGAGCGGCGGCTTCAGCTTCCGCCAGAGCCAGTTCAACCGCGCCACCCAGGCCCGCCGGCAGGCCGGCTCGGCCTTCAAGCCCTTCGTCTATCTGGCGGCGCTCGAGGCCGGCTACACCCCGTCCTCGATCGTGCTCGACGCCCCCATCGTCATCGACCAGGGCCCGGGCCTGCCCAAATGGCGGCCGGAGAACTACAGCCAGCAGTTCTACGGGCCCAGCACGCTGCGGCTCGGCCTCGAGAAATCGCGCAACCTCATGACCGTCCGGCTCGCCCAGGACATCGGCATGGAGCGGGTGATCGACGTCGCCCGCCGCTTCGGCATCGAGCGCGGCCTCGAGCCCTATCTCTCGAACGCGCTGGGCTCCAACGAAGTCACCCCGCTCGGGCTCACCACCGCTTATGCCATGCTCGTCAACGGCGGCCGCAAGATCGAGCCCTATCTCGTCGAGCGCATCCAGGACCGCCACGGCCGCACCGTGTTCCGCCGCGACGGCCGCGAGTGCCCGGGCTGCGCGGATGTCGACTGGCGCGGCCAGCCGGCCCCCGAGCTCGACGATCCGCGCCCCTTCGTGGCCGATCCGCGCCACGCCTACCAGATGGTCGCCATGCTCCAAGGCGTCGTCGAGCGCGGCACCGCGACCGCGGCACGCGCGCTGGGGCGGCCGCTCGCCGGCAAGACCGGCACCACCAACGAGGCCAAGGACGCCTGGTTCGTGGGCTTCTCGCCCGACCTCGTGGCCGGCGTGTTCGTGGGCTTCGACCAGCCGCAGAGCCTGGGCGATCGCGAAACCGGCGGCTCGCTCGCGGTGCCGATCTGGACCGCCTTCATGAAAGAGGCGCTCGAGGGCACCCCGCCCACCCCCTTCCGCACCCCGCCCGGCATCCACCTGGTCCAGGTCGACGCGGTCACCGGCCAGCGCCCCGGGCCCGACAGCAAGGTCGTGATCTCCGAGGCTTTCCTTCCCGGCACCGAGCCGGTAAGCAGCCGCCCGCCGATCGACGGGTTCGCGCTGCCCGGCCCCGCGCGCCCGGGCGGCGAGCCCGCGACGCGGCCGGGCGTGCCGGCACCGGGCGGGCTCTATTGACCGCGGCCGGCGGCCCACCACCTGCTCGCTCGTCGTCGATCGCCGTCGTTGCGAACCTGGAGAACGAGATGCGCGCCGAGCTCGCCCAACACGTCGAGCCGATCCGCTCGGGGCTTTCCGTCCTGCGGAGGCATCTTTGACTGGGACAACGCCCTTCTGCGCCTGGCCGAACTCGATTCGCTGAGCGAGGACCCCAAGCTCTGGGACCAGCCCGAGAAGGCGCAAGCGCTCATGCGCGAGCGCAACCGGCTCGCCGCCGCGATCGAGCGCCAGCGCAAGCTCGAGCAGCGCCTCGCCGATGCCGTCGAATTGGCCGAGCTGGCCGAAGCCGAGGACGACGAGGCCACGCTTGCCGACCTCGAGCGCGAGCTCGCGGCCCTGCGCGCCGAGGTCGAGAAGGAGCAGCTCAAGTCGCTGCTCTCGGGCGAAGCCGACGCCAACGACTGCTATCTCGAGGTCAATGCCGGTGCCGGCGGCACCGAGTCCTGCGACTGGGCCGAGATGCTCTTGCGCATGTATCTGCGCTGGGCCGAGAAGCACGGCTACGACGTCGAGTGGGTCGAGGAGACCCCGGGCGAAGAGGCCGGGATCAAGTCGGCGACGATCAAGATCAAGGGCGAGAACGCCTATGGCTGGCTCAAGACCGAATCGGGCGTGCACCGGCTCGTCCGCATCTCGCCCTTCGACAGCCAGGCCCGCCGGCACACGAGCTTCGCCTCTGTCTGGGTCTATCCGGTGGTCGACGAGCGGATCCAGGTCGAGATCAACGAGAAGGACTTGAAGATCGACACCTACCGCGCCTCGGGTGCCGGCGGCCAGCACGTCAACCGGACCGATTCGGCCGTGCGCATCACGCATCTGCCCACCGGCATCGTGGTCGCCTGCCAGACCGACAGGAGCCAGCACCGCAACCGAGCCATGGCCATGGACATGCTCAAAGCCCGGCTCTACGAGCTCGAGCTGCAGAAGCGGCGGGCCGAGCAGGCGGCGACCGAAGCGCAGAAGACCGACATCGGCTGGGGCCACCAGATCCGCAGCTACGTCCTCCACCCCTACAAGATGGTCAAAGATCTGCGCACGGGCGTGGAGACCTCCGACACCCAGGGCGTGCTCGACGGCGATCTCGACGCCTTCCTCGAGGCCTCGCTCGCGCAAGGTGCGAGCAACCGCCGGCCCGAGGCCGCCGCGGCCGGCGGCTGAGCCTTCCGCCCGCGGCCGCGAGCCCCCTCCCCCCGGAGCCGAAGCGTGAGCGAGCGCGTCCTGATCCTCGATTTCGGCTCGCAATACACCCAGCTGATCGCCCGCCGGCTGCGGGAACTGCGGGTCTATTGCGAGATCCACCCCTGCACCTGGCCCGCGGAGCGGATCCGCGCCTTCGCCCCCCGTGCGGTCGTGCTCTCGGGCGGGCCGGCCTCGACCTTCGAGGAAGCGAGCCCGCAGCTGCCGCCCGTGGTCCTCGAGCTCGGCGTGCCGGTGCTCGGCATCTGCTACGGCGAGCAGGCCCTGTGCGCGGCCCTGGGCGGCAAGGTCGAGCCGGGGCCCGTGCGCGAGTTCGGCCGCGCCGAGATCGAGCTCTTGGCCGAATCGCCGCTCTTCGACGGCATCTTGCGGGTGGGCGAGCGGGCGCCCGTTTGGATGAGCCACGGCGACAAGGTCACGGCCCTGCCCGCGGGCTTCCGCGCGGTGGCGAAGAGCCCCGCCTCGCCCTTCGCCGCGATCGTCGTGACCTTCGTCTTCCCCGCCTACCTGGCGCGCGGCGTGGTCGGCGACGAGGTCCGCGGCACCGAGCTCTGGGGCTGGACGATGGCCCTCTCGGGGCTCTTGCTCGTGGTCCTGGCCCCGCTCACGGGCGCCATCGCCGATGCCGGCGGGCCGCGCAAGCCCTGGATCCTCGTGACCTCGGCCGTGGCCGCGGCGGCGACCGCCGGGCTGTGGTTCGCCACGCCCGAGCCCTCCTCGACGCTGTTCTTCCTGACCATGGTGCTGCTCGCGAATACCGCCCTCGAGCTCGGGGCGGTGTTCTACAACGCGCTCCTCCCCGATCTCGCCCCGCCCGAGCATATGGGCCTCTGGTCCGGTCGCGCCTGGGCGATCGGCTACGGCTCCGGGCTCGTGGCGCTGCTCTTCGTCCTCTTCGTCTTCGTCCTCCCGAGCGAGCCGCCCTTCGGGCTCGACCGCGACGCCGCCGAGCAGGTGCGGATCGCGGGACCGGTCACGGCCGCAGCACTCGTGCTCTTCACCTTGCCGCTCCTGCTCGTGGTCCCCGATCGGCCGCGTGCCACCGCCTCGCTCGCCGAAACGGTGCGCGCCACCCGCGTCCGGCTCGCCGCGACCCTGCCGCTGCTGCGCGCCGAGCCTGCGATCCTGCGTTTCCTGATCGCCCGCCTGCTCTACAACGACGGCCTCAACACCCTCTTCACCTTCGGCGGTCTCTACGCCGCCGGCACCTTCGCGATGGACGTCGAGGAGGTGATGCTGTTCGGCATCCTCCTGAACCTGACGGCCGGGCTCGGTGCTTGGCTGTTGGCGCCGCTCGACGATCGGCTCGGCTCCAAGCGCACCATCCTCCTCTCGCTTTTGGGGCTCGTGGGCTTCGGCCTGCTCGCGCTCCTGGTCACGAGCAAGCTCGCCTTCTGGATCGTGGGGGCGGCACTCGGGCTCTTCGTCGGTCCCGTCCAGGCGGCGAGCCGGACCATGCTCGCCCGCCTCGCGCCCGAGGATTCGCGCGCCGAGCTGTTCGGCTTCTACGCGCTGACGGGCCGGATCACCGCCGCCCTCGGCCCCTGGGCGGTGGGCACCGTGACCGCGCTCGCCCAGAGCCAGCGCGCCGGCATGACCGTGATCCTCGTCCTCTTCGTGGCCGGCTTCCTGCTCATGCTCGGGGTCCGCGCGCCGCGCGGCGCGGCCACGGCTTCCGCCAGCGCAGCCGCGCCGATCGCGGCCGGCGTCGAGCGGCGCTGATCCGGCGCGCC
>JANWZN010000168.1 GCA_025054575.1 Geminicoccaceae bacterium
GTGGTCGAGGCGTGCCGCTCGGCCGCGGTGCCCATCGCGTAGCGATTGTTCTCGATCACGTAGAGGATCGGAAGCTTCCACAAGGCCGCCATGTTGAAGGCCTCGTAGACCTGGCCCTGATTGGCGGCACCGTCGCCGAAATACGCCACGCAGATGCCGCCGTCCTTCTTGTACTTGTGGGCGAAGGCGATGCCGGTGCCGAGCGGGACCTGAGCACCCACGATCCCGTGCCCGCCGTAGAAGCGCACCTCCTTGGCGAACATGTGCATCGAGCCGCCCTTGCCCTTGGAATAGCCGGTCGCCCGGCCGGTGAGCTCGGCCATCACCCGGCGCGGATCCATGCCGCAGACCAGCATGTGGCCGTGGTCGCGATAGCCGGTGATGACCGAATCCTTCTCGGTCAAGGCGTGCTGGATGCCGACCGCGACCGCCTCCTGGCCGATGTAGAGATGGCAGAAGCCGCCGATCAGACCCATGCCGTAGAGCTGGCCGGCCTTCTCCTCGAAGCGGCGGATCAAGAGCATCTCGCGATAGAGCCGGAACAGCTCGTCGGCCGGCGGTACCGCCGGCATGGGCTCGATCACCACGACCTCGAGGTTGCGGGCCGCCTCGGCCGCCCGTGCGCTCCTCGCCATGCCTCGGCTCCTCCCGTCTCGCGCGCCGGGCCGGACTTTCGGGCACCCCGGACGCTCGGCGGTTGTCTACACGATGGCCGGGAGCCGGGCCAGCGGCGCCGGCGAAGCCCGGCTCAGCGGCCGGCGGGCCCGCCCGGCACGAGGATCGCCTCGCGCTCGCCGACATAGCCCAGCTTGCGCAGCTCCTCCTCGAGCAGATCGGGGTCGATCCGGTCGGGCTCGAGGCCCTCGCCGCGCCGCTCGAGCCGCTCGCGCTCGGCGCGCAAGAGCTCGAGCTCGCCCTGCGCCACCGCCAGCTCCTGATGGACCCGGTGCCAGGCGGCGATCCCGCGCTCCCCGGTCATCGCGTGCGCGGCGAAATAGACGAGCGCGGCCCCGGCCAGGAGCGTGCCCCAGTGCCGGCGCAAGGCCGCCGCCAGCGGTGCCAGGAGCGCGCTCACGGCCGGCCTCCGCGGGCGAAAGCGTTCTTGCCCGCATAGCGCGCGGCGGGGCCGAGCTCCTCCTCGATCCGCAACAGCTGGTTGTACTTGGCGAGCCGGTCGGAGCGCGAGAGCGAACCGGTCTTGATCTGGCCGCAGCCGGTGGCGACCGCGAGATCGGCGATCGTCGCATCCTCCGTCTCGCCCGAGCGGTGCGAGACGATCGCGCGATAGCCGTGCCGCAGTGCCAGCTCGACCGCGTCCAAGGTCTCGCTCAAGGTGCCGATCTGGTTGACCTTGACGAGGATCGCGTTGGCCACGCCCTGTTCGATGCCCTGCGCCAGGATCGCAGGATTGGTCACGAAGACGTCGTCGCCCACGAGCTGCACGCGCCCGCCCAGGTGATCGGTCAACAGCTTCCAGCCCGCCCAGTCGGCCTCGGCCATGCCGTCCTCGATCGAGACGATCGGAAAGCGCGCCACGAGCCCTTCGAGATAGCCGACCATGCCCGCGGCATCGAGCAGCTTGCCCTCGCCTTCGAGCCGGTAGCGGCCGTCGTCGAAGAACTCGGAGGCCGCGCAGTCGAGCGCGAAGACCACGTCCTCGCCCGGCCGATAGCCCGCCCGCTCGACCGCCGCGGCGAGAAAGCCCAAGGCCGCCTCGGCCGAGGCGAGCTTGGGGGCGAAGCCGCCCTCGTCGCCGACATTGGTGTCGTGGCCCGCCTCCGCGAGCGCTTTTTTGAGCGCGTGGAAGATCTCCGCCCCCATCCGCAAGGCTTCGGCGAAGGAGGGCGCCCCCACGGGTACGATCATGAACTCCTGGATGTCGATCGGGTTGTCGGCGTGCGCCCCGCCATTGATCACGTTCATGAGCGGCACCGGCAGGGTCCGCGCCGCGACCCCGCCGAGGTAGCGATAGAGCGGCAGCCCGAGTTGCGCCGCCGCCGCCTTGGCCACGGCGAGGCTCGCCCCGAGAATGGCATTGGCGCCGAGCCGGCGCTTCTCGGGCGTCCCGTCGAGCCGGCACAGAGCGAGGTCGATCGCCGCCTGCTCGGTGGCGTCGCGGCCCAGGAGCAGGTCGGTGATCTCGCCTTGGACCGCGGCCACGGCGGCCTTCACCCCTTTGCCGCCGTAGCGCTTGGGATCGCCGTCGCGCTTCTCGAGCGCTTCGCGGGTCCCGGTCGAGGCCCCCGACGGCACGGCGGCGCGGCCCACTGCCCCGCCTTCGAGCGCGACCTCGACCTCGATCGTCGGATTGCCGCGGCTGTCGAGGATCTCGCGGGCCCGGACCGCCTGGATGTCGGTGCGCGCCATCGCAACCCTCCCCTTCTCAGAGCCGGATCACGGGCCGGCCCTTTGCGAGCCGGTCGAAGGCCGAGAGATCGTCCAAGAGTTCGCCCATGCGGTCGAGCGGGACCATGTTCGGCCCGTCCGAGATCGCCCGGTCGGGGTCCGGATGGGTCTCGACGAACACGGCCGAGACACCCACCGCCACCGCGGCGCGCGCGAGCAGCGGCACGAAGCCGCGCTGGCCGCCCGAGCGGCCGCCCAGCCCGCCCGGCTCTTGGACCGAATGGGTGGCGTCGAAGACCACCGGCCAGCCCGTCTCCTCGAGATGACGCAGCGCGCGAAAATCGGTCACCAAGGTATTGTAGCCGAAGGAGACCCCGCGCTCGGTGACGAGCACGCCCCGGGCCCCGAACGCCTCCAGCTTGGCGGTCACCTGGGCCATGTCCCAGGGTGCCAGGAACTGGCCCTTCTTGACGTTGACGACCCGGCCGGTCTCGGCCGCCGCCGCCAAGAGATCGGTCTGGCGGCACAAGAAGGCCGGGATCTGCAGGATGTCGACCGCTTGCGCGGCCTTCGCGCACTGCCAGGTCTCGTGGACGTCGGTCAGCACCGGGCAGCCCAGCACGGAGCGGACCTCGGCCAGGATCTCGAGGCCCTTCTCGAGCCCGACGCCGCGGCCGCTTGCGGCACTCGTGCGGTTCGCTTTGTCGTAGGACGACTTGAAGACGAAGGGGATCTTCTTCTCCTGCGCGAGCTCGGCCAGCCGCGAGGCGACCAGGAGCGCCTGCTCGCGGCTCTCGATCGCACAAGGACCCGCGATCAGCACGAAGGGCAGATCCTGGGCGAAGGTGACGGGGCCGACCGTGACCGCGCGACGGGCCGTGCTGCTCACACCAACCTCGACTGGGCGACCGCCGCCGCGATGAAGGCGGCGAACAAAGGATGCGGGGCGAACGGGCGCGATTTGAGCTCGGGATGGAACTGCACGCCCACGAACCAGGGGTGATCGCGCCGCTCGACGATCTCGGGCAGCCGGCCGTCCGGCGACATGCCCGAGAACCAGAGGCCGGCGCGCTCGAGCACCTCCTTGTAGCGGATGTTGACCTCGTAGCGGTGGCGGTGGCGTTCGCTGATCCGCCGCGTGCCATAGGCGCGCTCGACGAGCGAGCCCGGGGCGAGCTCGCAGGGATAGGCGCCGAGCCGCATGGTACCACCCTTGACGTCGTCGGCCGAACGCCGCTCGATGCCGCCTTCGCGCTCCCACTCGGTCAACAGCCCGACGATCGGGTGCGCACAGGGCCCGAACTCGGTCGAGGAGGCGCCTTCGAGCCCGGCCAGGTTGCGCGCCGCCTCGATGCAGGCGAGCTGCATGCCGAAGCAGATGCCCAGAAAGGGCAGCTTGCGCTCGCGCGCGAAGCGCACGGCCGCGAGCTTGCCCTCCACGCCGCGCTCGCCGAACCCGCCCGGCACCAGCACCGCGTGCGCGTCCTGCAGCCGTGCGGCGAGGTCGCCGCGCACGAGCTCCTCGGCGTCGACCCAGTCGGTGACGACCCGCACGCGGTTGGCGATGCCGCCGTGGACGAGCGCCTCGTTCAGCGATTTGTAAGCGTCGGCGAGGCCCGTGTACTTGCCGACGATGGCGACCCGCGCCTCGCCCTCGGGGCGCGCGATCCGCTCGAGGATCTCGTACCAGGGCCGCAGATCGGGTTCGCCCTCGCTCGGCAGGCCGAGTGCGGCCAAGAGCTCGGTGTCGAAGCCCTCGGCGTGGTAGCGGACCGGGACCTCGTAGATCGAGGCGCAGTCGCGCCCCTCGATCACCGCCGCCTCGCGCAGGTTGCACTGGAGCGCGATCTTGCGCCGCGCCTCGGGCGGGATCGGGTGCTCGGTGCGGCACAAGAGCAGATCCGGCTGGATGCCGATCGCCCGCAGGGCCGCGACCGAATGTTGGGTGGGCTTGGTCTTGAGCTCCTTGGCCGAGGCGATGAAGGGTACGAGCGTCACATGGATGTAGGCGCAAGCGCGGCGCGGCAGCTCGAGCCCCATCTGGCGGATCGCCTCGAGGAAGGGCAGCCCCTCGATGTCGCCGACCGTGCCGCCGATCTCGCACAAGACGATGTCGGCATCGGCCGTGTCGTTGCCGATGAATTCCTTGATCGCGTTGGTGACGTGCGGGATCACCTGGACCGTGGCACCGAGATAGTCGCCGCGGCGCTCGCGGGTGAGCACGGTCCAGTAGATGCGGCCCGCGGACACGCTGTCGGTGGCGCGCGCCGGCACGCCCGTGAAGCGCTCGTAGTGACCGAGATCGAGATCGGTCTCGGCACCGTCGTCGGTGACGAACACCTCGCCGTGCTGGTAGGGCGACATCGTCCCCGGGTCGACGTTGAGATAGGGGTCGAGCTTGCGCAAGCGCACGCGGTAGCCGCGCGCCTGCAACAGCGCGCCGAGTGCCGCGGAGGCGAGGCCCTTGCCGAGCGAGGAGACCACACCACCGGTGATGAAGACGTAGCGGGTCACGGTCGCCGGCCCCTCCGCCGCGGCCGCGCGCTCTGCGGGCGCCGCGGGCTCACTGGGCGACCGGCGGCGTCGGCACGGCCGGCACCGCGGGTGCCGTCGGTGCCGGGACGTCGAGGATCGAGGGCGGCCGCCCGGTGTTGCCGGAGAGGATCGCCAAGACGATGCTCGTGGCGATGAAGCAGGCGGCCAGGATCGCGGTCGTCCGGGTCAAGAGATTGGCGGTGCCGCGGCCGGTCATGAGCCCGCCCATGGTGCCGCTGCCGAGCCCGAGGCCGCCGCCCTCGCTGCGCTGCAACAAGATGACGCCCACGAGCGCCAGCGCGATCATGATGTGAACGACGAGCACGACGGTAGCCATCGAAGGCGCTCTTTCCCGCGCTGCGGCCGCGATCGGCGTCGGGCTCAGGCCCCGCCGCCGGCCTGGTAGATGCTCCAGAACGAGCGGGCGTCGAGGCTCGCACCGCCCACGAGCACGCCGTCCACGGCCTCGATCGCCATGATCTCGGCGGCGTTCTCGGGCTTGACCGAGCCGCCGTAGAGGATCGGCACGGCCTCGCCGCCGACGATCCGCTTGCCGAGCATAGCCCGGATCTCGGCATGGGTCAGGGCGATCTCCTCGCGCCCGGGCGTCCGCCCGGTGCCGATCGCCCAGACCGGCTCGTAGGCCACGACGAGCCCCTCGGGCCCGATCCCGACCGGCAGGCTGCCGTCGAGCTGGGCCGCGAGGCGCTTGCTGCGCTCGCCCGAGAGATATTCGGCCTCGGTCTCGCCGATGCAGAGCACGACGAGCAGCCCCGAGGCGCGCGCCACGGCGAACTTGGCCCGGATCAAAGCGTCGCTCTCGCCGAGCCCGTGCCGGCGCTCGGAATGGCCGAGGATCACGGCCTTGGCACCGGCATCGACCAACATCGGCGCGGCGACGCAGCCCGTATAGGCACCGCTCGGCTTGTCGTGGCAATCCTGCCCGCCCACCAGGATCGTGGTGTCCTTGACCCGCTGGGCCACGGCGTGGATCAGCGTGAACGGCGGGAAGACTCCGAGCGTGCCGGTGAGCCGGACGGCGCGCTCGGCCAGCGTCCCGGCCAGCGCCAGGCCGTCGGCCCGCAGCCCGTTCATCTTCCAATTGCCGAACACGATCGGCCGATCGAGCTTCATCGTCCCGCCCACGCCTCGCGCCGCGCGCTGGCTAGCACAGCGCCCCGCCGCTTTCCAGGCTGGCGCCGTCGCGGCCCGCGGCCCCAGCCCG
>JANWZN010000169.1 GCA_025054575.1 Geminicoccaceae bacterium
GACGCGCCGGACCACGGGGTCGGCGACGATCTCGGCGGGCGCGCCCTCGCGCAGCAGGCGGCCCTCGTGGAGGATGTAGGCGCGGTCGATGATGGCGAGCGTGTCGCGCACGTTGTGGTCGGTGATCAAGACGCCGATTCCACGCTCCTTGAGATGCGCCACGAGCGCACGGATCTCGCCCACGTTGATCGGGTCGATGCCGGCCAGCGGCTCGTCCAGCAACATGTAACGGGGCTCGGCCGCGAGCGCCCGCGCGATCTCCGCCCGCCGCCGTTCGCCGCCCGACAAAGCGAGGGCGGAGGACCGGCGCAGAGGGGCGAGGCCGAACTCCTCGAGCAGCCGCTCCAATCGCTCGCGGCGCCGCACGCGATCGGGCTCGTGCAGCTCGAGGACCGCCAAGATGTTCTCTTCCACCGTGAGGCCGCGAAAGATCGAGGCCTCCTGCGGCAAGTAACCGACCCCGAGACGCGCCCGGCGATACATCGGCAGACCGGTCACCTCGCGCCCGTCGAGCAGCACGCGGCCGCTGTCGGGGGCCACGAGCCCCGTCAGGATATAGAAGCAAGTGGTCTTGCCGGCACCGTTGGGGCCCAACAGCCCGACCGCCTCGCCCGGTGCCACCTGCAGGCTCACCGAATCGAGCACGCGACGGCCCTTGTAGCTCTTCGAGACGGCCTCGCAGCCGAGCGAGGCGCCCGGCTCGCCGGGCACGGTCGGCCTCTCGGCGGGCCTTCCATGCCCGACCGTCGTCCGCTCGATCGCTTCTGCGACCACCGTCGCCACCGCCTCGCGACCCCGAAACCGGTTGCCCTCTCAGCGTCCGGGCCTGGCGCCGGGCGGCCGTTCCTCGGTCTGCCCCGGCTTGCCCTGGCCGCGCCCCTCCCGGGGCACGAACAGGGCCCGCACCCGTTCGCTCGGCGACCCGCCCGGCCTCGCCGCCCGCACCACCGCGGTCCCGGTGGCGAGATCCATCTCGAGCTGGCCGCCGCGGACAACATCCTCGCCCCTGGTTAAGACCACGTTACCATCGAGCAGGATCTTGCCCGCGACCGGATCGTAGCTGCCGCGCTCGCCCTGGGCGGTCTGGCCCGGTTCGCTCACGATCACCCGGCCGATCGCATCGATCCGACGGATCTGCTGGCCGCCGCCGCGCTCCTCGCCGTAGAGGACGTGCAGCTCGTCGGCGCGCAGCGAGCGCTCGCCCTGGGTGGCGTCGACATTGCCCTTGAAGATGGCGCGCCGCTCGTTCTGGCGGACCTCCAGGCTGTCGGCGACGATCTCGATCGGCGCCTTGCTGTCCTGGCCCGGGAGCAGCTGGCCCTGGGCGCGCGGCGAGGCGGCCGGCAGGCACGAGGCCGCGAGCAGACATGCCCCGAAAAGGCACGCGCGGCCCTCAAGCAACACCGGCCCTCAGGCAGTCGTGGAGGTGGATGGCGCCGATCGGCCGCGCCTCTTCGGTGACGAACAGGACGGTGATCGGCCGCGCCGGATCGTTCATCCGCGCCATCGCCTCGACCGCGAGTGCCTTGGCTTCGATCGTGCGCGGATCGCGGGTCATGATGTCGCGCGCGCGTTGGGCCAGAAGATCGTCGGTGAGATGCCGACGCAGATCGCCGTCGGTGATCACGCCGACGAGCCGTCCCGCGCCGTCGACCACGCCGACGCAGCCGAGGCAGCCGCGCGTCATCTCGAGCACCGTCTCGCGCGCCGTCGCATCGAGCGGCACGAGCGGCAGCTGATCGCCGCGCCGCATGATCTGCTCGACGCGGAGCAGCCGCGCCCCGAGCTTGCCGCCCGGATGGAAGGTCGCGAACTCCCGGGCGGTGAACCCGGTCCGCTCGAGCAGCGCCACGGCGAGCGCGTCGCCCAGCGCCAACATGCAGGTGGTCGAGGTGGTCGGCGCCAGCCCCATGGGGCAGGCCTCGCTCACCCGCGGCAGCACGATCGCCCGATCGGCCTCGTCCGCGAGCGTGCTCGGCGCCCGCCCGACGATCGCCACGAGCGGGATCGAAAAGCGACGCGTATAGAGGATGAGATCGCGCAGCTCGGGGGTCTCGCCCGAATTCGAGAGCGCGAGCACGGCATCGGCCTTGGTGATCATGCCGAGATCGCCGTGGCTCGCCTCGGCCGGGTGCACGAAGAGCGCGGGCGTGCCGGTGGAGGCGAGCGTCGCCGCGATCTTGCGGGCGACGTGGCCGCTCTTGCCCATGCCGGTGACCACCACCCGGCCTTCCACCGCCGCCAGCAGCGCCACGGCCGCGGCGAAGCTCGACCCGATCGCCTTCTCGAGCGCGGCCAAGGCCTGCGCCTCGGCCGCGATCACGCGCCGGCCGGCGGCGATCGCGGCTGCGTCCTGCGGGTCTTGTGCGGGGGCCGTTCGCCCGAACGGACCGAGCGCATCCTCCCGGAGAGCGGTATCCGCGCTCAAGCCCTCGTTTCCTCCGAGCGATCGAACCTTGGTCGAACGATCCGCCGCGACGACGCGCGGAGTATGGGAGCCGCCCCGCACATCGTCAACGCGGCCGGCTCGCCGCGGCCGACCGCGCGGCTCAGTGGGCGAAGGGATCGAGTGCGGCGAAGCCCTCGAGATCGAGTGCCACGCGTGTCGGCAAAAAGGCCATGCAGGCCTCGGCGAGTGCCAGCCGGCCCTCGCGCTCGAGCATCGCTTCGAGCTTTTCTTTGAGCGCGTGCAGGTGGACGACGTCGCTGGCGGCGTAGCGCAGCTGGGCTTCGTTCAGCTCCTCCGCCCCCCAGTCGGAGCTCTGCTCCTGCTTGGAGAGCTCGACGCCCAAGAGCTCGCGGCAGAGATCCTTGAGGCCGTGTCGATCGGTGTAGGTGCGCGCGAGCTTGCTCGCGATCTTGGTGCACCAGACCGGGCGGCAGTCGATGCCCAGCCGATGGCGCAGCATGGCCAGATCGAACCGGGCGAAATGGAGGATCTTCAAGCGGTCGGGGTCGGCGAGCGCGAGCGCGAGGCGGGGCGCCACCTTCTGGCCGGGTTCGATGCGCACGAGATGCACCGTGCCCTCGCCGTCGGTGAGCTGGACGAGGCAGAGCCGATCGCGGAACGGATCGAGCCCCATCGTCTCGCTGTCGATCGCCAACACCGGCCCGAGCGCCACGTCCGCCGGTAGATCACCGCGGTGGAGGAGGATTCTCATCGGCGGCGGCTCCGCCACGGCCGCTCCCGCGCCGGATCCGATCGTGCCATCGAGGCGGGGCGGGTTGGTGCCCAGGAGAGGACTCGAACCTCCACGCCCTTGCGGGCGCTAGCACCTGAAGCTAGTGCGTCTACCAATTCCGCCACCTGGGCTTCGGACGGCCTCCTTAGGCGGAGCACCGCCGACCGTCAACCGGTCGGCCAAAACCGTCCGACGGGCTATCGTCGAGCTACAAATCGGGAGCGCCTCGATGCGCGACAAGGTCGTCACGGTGTTCGGCGGCGCCGGGTTCATCGGCCGCCACGTGGTCAAGAGGCTCGCCGCCAAAGGTGCCACCATCCGGGTCGCGACCCGCTCGCCCGAAACCGCGGGTCACCTGTTGCCGATGGGCGAGGTCGGCCAGATCGTGCTCGCCCGCTTCGCCGAGGACGAGGCCACGATCGGGGCGCTGGTCGCCGGCGCTTGGGGCGTGGTCAACCTGATCGGCATCCTCTTCGAGCGGCGGCCGGGCGACTTCGAGCGCGTGCAGGCGCGCCTTCCCGGCACCATCGCGCGTGCGGCGGCCGAGGCCGGGGCCGAGCGGCTCGTGCACCTCTCGGCGATCGGCGCCGATCCGGCTTCGCCGAGCCTTTATGCGCGCACCAAGGCCGCGGGCGAAGCGGCCGTGCGGGCGGCGTTCCCGAACGCCGTGATCTTGCGCCCGAGCATCGTGTTCGGCCCGGAGGACGGCTTCTTCAACCGCTTCGCGGCGATGGCGCGGATCGCCCCGGCGCTGCCGCTCGTGGGCGGCGGGGCGACCCGGTTCCAGCCGGTCTATGTGGGCGACGTGGCGGAGGCGGTGATCGCCGGGCTCGAGCGGCCCGAGCTCGCCGGGAAGACGTTCGAGCTCGGCGGCCCGCGGGTCTACACCTTCAAAGAACTGCTCGAATACGTGCTCGCGGTGACCGGGAGGCGGCGCCTGCTCGTGCCCTTGCCGTTCGGCCTCGCCCGCATCCAGGCCCGCTTGCTCGAGATCCTGCCGACCCCGCCCTTGACCCGCGATCAAGTGGCGCTCTTGGAGCGCGACAATGTCGTCACAGCGGGGATGCCGGGCCTGGCCGAGCTCGGCATCCAGCCGACGCCGGTCGAGGCGATCGTGCCCGGCTATCTGCGCGCTTATGCGCGCTGGCAGCCGACGGTGCCGGTGGCGTGAAAGTCGCCTTTCGGGACCAATGTCCGGGCGCTCGCACGGCTCTTCGGCGAGCCCGGCGCCGGGTGGGAGCGCTTTGTGGACAAAAAGGTCCCGGATCGGGACCTGAGCCCGCCTCCGGCGTTTACACGAGCCCGCGAGGTCGTTAGACCCGCTGGGCTCGCGCGCCTGCCGCGCCGCCTCGCGGCCACGGGGAGGGACGATGCCCGCCAAGATGATGCAATTCGTGTCGGTCGAGCAGCACCTGCCCGACAAGCGCACCGTCGTCGAGCGGACCCGCGATTTCGCCGAGATCTATCGCGAGTTCACGCCCGAGCGGGCGCGCGAGCAGGCGGCGCGCTGCGAGCAGTGCGGCATCCCCTTCTGCCAGGTCCACTGCCCGCTGCACAACAACATCCCCGACTGGCTCATGCTCACCGCCGACGGGCGGCTCGAGGAGGCCTACGAAATCGCCTCCTCGACCAACAACATGCCCGAGATCTGCGGCCGCATCTGCCCGCAGGACCGGCTCTGCGAAGGCAATTGCGTCCTCGAGAAGGGCTTCCGCTCGGTGACGATCGGCGCGGTCGAGCGCTTCATTCTGGATACCGCCTTCGAGCGCGGCTGGGTCCGGCCCGTCCGACCGCTGCGCGAGCGGGCGGTCTCGGTCGGCATCGTGGGGGCCGGACCGGCCGGCCTCGCCGCCGCCGAGCAGCTGCGCAAGGAAGGCTACGAGGTCCACGTCTACGACCGCTACGACCGGGCGGGCGGCCTCTTGATGTACGGGATCCCCGGCTTCAAGCTCGAAAAGCCCGTCGTGCTGCGCCGCATCCGCCATCTCGAAGCGAGCGGCGTGCGCTTCCATCTGGGCGTCGAGATCGGCCGCGACCTGCCGTTCGCCAAGCTGCGGCGCCGGCACGCCGCGATCCTGATCGCGACCGGTGTCTACAAGGCGCGCGACGTCGAGCTGCCGGGCTCGAACCTGGCCGGCATCGTCAAGGCACTCGACTATCTGACCGCCAGCAACCGCAAGGGCCTGGGCGACCCGGTGCCGGCCTTCGACTCGGGCGAGCTCAACGCCGCCGGCAAGCACGTCGTCGTGATCGGCGGCGGCGACACGGCCATGGACTGCGTGCGCACCGCCGTCCGCCAGGGGGCAAAGAGCGTGCGCTGCCTCTATCGCCGCGACCGCGCCAACATGCCCGGCTCGATGCGCGAGGTGCAGCACGCCGAAGAGGAGGGGGTGGAGTTCATCTGGCTCTCCGCACCCGAAGCCTTCGTCGGCGCCGAGCGGGTCGAGGCGGTCCAGGCCCATCGCATGCGGCTCGGCACGCCCGATGCCACCGGCCGCCAGGCGCCCGAGCCGGTGCCGGGGTCGAGCTTCCGGCTCGAGGCCGATCTCGTGATCAAGGCCCTGGGCTTCGATCCCGAGGATCTGCCGCGCCTCTGGGGCGTCCCCGAGCTCGCCGTCACCCGCTGGGGCACGGTCGCGATCGACTGGTCGACGATGACGACTCGGATCCCGGGCGTGTTCGCGGCCGGCGACATCGTTCGCGGCGCCTCGCTCGTGGTCTGGGCGATCCGCGACGGCCGCGACGCCGCGGCCTCCATCCATCGCTGGCTCGAAGCCGAGGCGCGCGCGGCCCAACCCCGCCGCGCCGAGCACGCGCTCGCAAACGGAGCGGGAGGGGGAGGATGAACGAGATGCGCGAAAACCCCGCCGACATACACCGCGCCAACGAAG
>JANWZN010000016.1 GCA_025054575.1 Geminicoccaceae bacterium
GAGAATGGCGGCGCGAAGTGCCGCCTCGGGACAGGCGCGGGCGGCGCTGCCGAGCTCCCAAGCGGCGCCGTCGTGGGCACCGGGTCGCTCGGGCATGAGATGGCAGAAAACCACTGGAACGCCGAGGTCGGAGGTCGCATCCCAGGCGGCGAGCAGCATGCCCGCCGCGCGCAGGCGGCCGATCAGCGCCCGGGTCGACGGCTCCCGCACGCTTTCGAGGTCGATCCGGCTCGCGGCCTTGGCGAACGGGTCGCGCAGCCGCCAGAGGGTCACGGCGTCGCGCTCGACGAGCTCGAAGAGGGCATGGAGCGCTGCTCGCCCCGGCGTGCGGCCGCTCGCGAGCCCGCTCGAGCTCAAGGTGAAGCAACCGCGTCCGGGTTCGGCCTCGCGGGTGCTGTCGAGCTCGACGAGCTCGGCTGGCACCATGAGCTCCTCGCCGGTCGCGAGATCGCGGCCGGGAAGCCAGGGGATCGGCAGCTCGGGCCGGAGCCGACTGCCCCGCGGAGGCGCGAGCCGGGCGAGATCGAGAAACAGCCGATCGCCGGCGACGGCGCGGGGCGCCGCGCGCAGCTCGGGCAAGCCCGGAACCTCGGCGTGCCAGGTCTCGATGCTCTCCATCGCGGCACCAACGAACGCAGCGGCCCGTTCGAGGCCCTTCCCCTGGCTCACCGCGAGAGCACGGGCGTTCGGCCGGACCGCGACCGCTACCGGAATGCCGAGACGATCGAGGCCGGTGACGTCGGCGATCCGGGTGATGCCGAACAGGCCGAGCCGCGGGCGCAACCAGCGCCACAGCGTCTCGGGCGGACCCGCCGGCAGAACGGGCCCAGCGGGAAGCCAGGGCAAGGCGGGCGACGCGCGAGGAGCGCCCCGGCCGAGACCGGGGCGCCCTACGGTTCAAAGACCGGGTTCGGCCGCGAAGCGCTGTTTGCCCGCCGAGGGCGCGGCCGGCTCCAGCGCGTCGGCGAACGCGGCGGCGAAGCGCTGCTTGCCACCGGCGGGCGCCTCGGGCTCGACTGCTTCCAAGAGGCCCGGCGCGAAGCGCTGCTTGCCGCCGGTGGGTGCCTCGGGATCGATCTCGGTGACGACGATCCGATCGCTCAGGATCGCGTTCTTGAGACCGTGCACCGCCGCGACACGATCGAGCGCCTCGATCACGCCGTCGCCCGCAGCACTGCCGCGCTGTTGGTCGTCGGGCAGGCGGTAGCGCTGAACGAGATCGGCCAGGGGGACGAAGAAGAGGGTGTCGTCCCGGCCGCGGAGGAGGAGGCCGGGGCTGTTGTCGGTGTGGGTCATGCGGATGCTCCGAGTCGGACCGGGAACGCCCGAGCGGGCGCGCCCGTCGCTCGATACTCGTTTTCAGGATTATATGCAAGAGCATGGGCTATAAGTCCTCGCACCCGAGGACGTCCCGCCGCACCCAGCGCCCGCCCTCGAGCACCTGCAGGGGCCGGAAGCGTCGCTTGTAGGCCATCTTGCGGCAGTCGGCGATCCAATAGCCGAGATAAACGAAGGGCAGTCCGAGCTCGCGGGCACGCTCGACGTGCCAGAGAATGATGAACGTTCCGAGCGAGCGCTCCGGCTCGTCCGGCTCGAAAAATTTGTAGACGCCGGAAAGGCCGGTGGCGGTGTAGTCGGTGAGGCTCGCGCCGACCAACCTCCCGTCCTCGTCCCTCAGCTCGACGAGCTTGGTCGACGGGCCGACTTCTTCGACCATGTCGACATAGTCGCGCCAGCCCATCTCGGCCATGCCGCCGTCGCCGTGGCGGCTCGTGATGTAGCGGCGGAACAGGAAGAACTGCTCGTCGGTGGCCCGCGCCGGTCGCTCGCTCGCCCGCAGGTCGCGGTTCCGCTTGAGCACCTTGCGAAAGCTGCGGCCCGGCCGGAAGGCCGCGACTTCGATCCTGGTCGGCACGCAGGCCCGGCAGCCCGGACAGGAGGGTCGATAGAGGAAGCGCTGGCTGCGGCGGAAGCCGGCTTCGGTCAGACGATCGAGCAACTCTTGATCCGAAGCGGGATCGAGCAGGGTCACGAGCCGCCGCTCGAGCCGCCCGGGCCGATAGGGGCAAGGCGAGAGGTCGGTAGCGTAGAACCTTCGGCTCGGTGTCGATCCTTCCAAGCGTCCGTTCCGTCCCTTCGTAGCGAATGGCGGATGCGCCAAAGACGAGACCGCGTCAATGGCCGTTCGAGCGCCCGTTCCCGACCCCGGTCACGATCCGACGCGCGAGCGCGATCGTTCGCTCGATCAGCAGGAGGGGCGGGACGAAGACAGCGAGCCAGGCGAACGCCGCCTCGACCAACAGGCCCGAGGTGCGGTCGGCCCTATCCGCCCAGCCGAGGTAGAGCAGCGCGACGAACCCCGCCGAGGCGAGAAGATAGGCGAAAGCCAGGCTTCGCATCCTCTACTCCAGATTGACAACCGATGATAGGATGCTTATCCTTCAATCGCTCACCGGAGGAAACCGATGCTCGACCGTGCGATCGAGCGCGCCGCAGCGCTGCTGCGGCGCCTGGCGAAGTACTGGCCGCGCGAGCTCGTCCTGCGTTCGACCGGCGAGCCGGTCGCGATCCTCCACCTCGAGGACGGCGTCACCGGCCGCTGGTGCGTCGTCGAGCGACCGACCGGCGCGCTCCTAAGAGTCCGACCGGAGGCGCTCGACAGCCGCCCGGTGCTGATCCCGGAAGCGCTGTTGCTCTACTCGGCGCTCGCGCTGGCGGCCGTGGTGGCCGTCCTCGCAGCGCTCGCCGCCCCTCGAGGGTAGGCGGGCGGGCGCGGGTGCCGAGCTCAGCCCAAGACCGACCGGAAGAGCCGGACCGACCACTCCAGCAAGCCGTGCTGCTCGATCAGCCGTTGGATGGCGAGCGCACCCGTCGCACCGAGGCAGGCGGCAGCGGCGAGACCGAGGGGCCCGGCGCCGGCGCGACGTGCACCGATCCTCGGCGCAGCCGGCTCCTCGACGAGCCGGGCACCACCGATGTTGACCTCGAAGCGCTCGACAGGGCGGATCATGGTCCTTCTCCGGTCGACGGTTCCCACGCCCGAGAGAACCACGCCGGCTGGGAGCGAGGGTTAAGAAACCGTGAAGAGCCCGCGAGCGCCGCCCTCCGCTGCGCGCCCCCGTTAACGAACCGTCAACGCCGTCGGCTCAGACGTCGAGGTCGGCGACCTGCAGCGCCCGCTCCTGGATGAAAGCGAGACGGAGCTCGGGCTTCTTGCCCATCAGTCGCTCGACCAGGTCGGCTGGCGAACGCCCCTCGACGTCCTCGAGGCGCACCAGCAGGAGCTGACGCCGACGCGGGTCCATGGTCGTCTCCTTGAGCTGCTGGGGATTCATTTCCCCGAGCCCTTTGAAGCGGCCGATCTCGACGTTCTTTTTGCCCTTGAAGAGGGTCGCCAGAAGCCGGTCGCGGTCGCGCTCGTCGCGCGCATAGGCCACCTGCCCTCCTGCCGACAAACGGTAGAGCGGAGGCTGCGCCAAGAAGACACGGCCCTGTTCGATCAACGGCCGCATCTCGCGAAAAAAGAAGGTGAGCAACAGCGCCGCGATGTGAGCTCCATCGACGTCGGCATCTGTCATCACGATGATTTTCTCGTAGCGCAGATCCTCGAGACGCAGATGCCGGCCCGTGCCGCACCCCAACGCAATCACAAGGTCCTGGAGCTCTTTGTTGGCGGCGAGCCGGTCCCCGGTCGCCGAGGCCACGTTCAAGATCTTGCCGCGGAGCGGCAAGATCGCCTGGGTCTCGCGGTCGCGCGCCTGCTTGGCCGAGCCGCCGGCCGAATCGCCCTCGACGATGAAGAGTTCGGTGCCCTCCCGGCTCTCGCGGGCGCAATCGGCGAGCTTGCCCGGCAACCTGAGCTTCCGCGTCGCGGTCTTGCGGCCGATCTCGTCCCGCGCTCTGCGGCGGGCGAGCCGCTCTTCCGCACGCGCCACGAGCGCGTCCAGAAGGCGCGCCGCATCTGCGGGATGCGCACCGAGCCAGAGCTCGAACCGGTCCTTGAGCGCCGCCTCGACGAGCCGTGCCGCCTCCGGACTGACGAGCCGTTCCTTGGTCTGGCCCTGGAACTGGGGCTCGCGAAGGAAGAGCGAGAGCAGCACCGCCGCACCGCCGATCACGTCTTCGGCGGTCAGCAATTGCGCCTTCTTGTTGCCGAGCCGCTCGCCGTGGGCGCGCAGACCTTTGAGCAACGCGAGCCGGAGCCCGGCCTCGTGGGTGCCGCCTTGCGGTGTCGGGATCGTGTTGCAATAGAACCCGGCATAGCCCTCTTCGTCGGCCGGCCAGCCGATCGCCCACTCGAGACGACCGCCGCCCTCGAGCTCGGCCTCGCCCGCGAACGGCTCGTCGACGAGCCGGCCTCGGCCCTGCAACAAGCTGTCGAGAAAATCGCCGAGACCCTTCGGGAAATGGAACGTTTCCTCCGCGGGCACGTCGGCCGCTTCGCCGAGCAGAGCCGGATCGCACCGCCAGCGTATCTCGACGCCGCGGAACAAATACGCTTTCGAGCGCGCCATGCGGTAAAGCAGCTGCGGCCGAAAGCGCACGCTGTCGGGGAAGATCGTCCGATCGGGGACGAAACTCACCATCGTTCCGCGCCGGTTCGGCGCCGCGCCGATCCGTTCGAGCGGGCCCAGCGGCACGCCGCGGCGGTAGCGCTGCCGCCAGAGCGTGCGGTCGCGCGCGACCTCCACCTCGAGCTCCTCGGCGAGCGCGTTGACGACCGACACCCCGACCCCGTGCAGCCCGCCGGATGTCGCATAGGCCTTGCCGGAAAACTTGCCCCCCGAGTGCAAGGTCGTGAGGATCACCTCGAGCGCGCTCTTCTCCGGGAACTTGGGGTGCGGGTCGATCGGGATCCCGCGACCGTTGTCGCGGACCGCGACCCTGTCCCCGGGCCCGAGCTCGAGCTCGATCCGGGTGGCGAAGCCGGCCACCGCCTCGTCCATCGCGTTGTCCAACAGCTCGGCCACGAGATGGTGGAGCGCCCGCTCGTCGGTCCCGCCGACATACATTCCGGGCCGCCGACGGACCGGTTCGAGCCCCTCCAGGACCTCGATGTCTTCCGCGGTGTAGCTCTCCTTGGCCGAGCCCGCACCGGGGCGGGCCGAAGAAGGGCCGTCGAGCAGGTCCGCCATGCGATACTCCGAACGAGGCGAGCCGCTCGCCCGGCTTGACCGGGTGTCGGCTGCCGCCCACCATCCTGCCGCGTCGTCTAACGTCCGAGGCGATCCGAGACCAGGCCGACGCGCCGCCCGCGAGCCGGGAGGAAGGATGGTCGAGCCGCGACCCGAGACCGCAGCGGAAGCCCTCCTGCTCCGCCTCGCCGACCACGGCATCACGCATCTTCTGGCCAACGCCGGCACCGATTTCGCACCCTTGATCGAAGGTCTGGTCCGGCTGCGCGCCACGGGCGCGAACGTGCCGGAGGCCCTGCCGATCGCACACGAAACCTGTGCCGTCGCAATGGCGCACGGGTACTGGCTGGCGAGCGGTCGACCGCTCGCCGTCGGGCTGCACACCAATGTCGGGCTCGCCAACGCCGTGATGGGCCTCATCAACGGCGCCACGGACGAGATTCCGATGCTCGTGCTCTCGGGTCGCACGCCGATCCTGGAGCGCGGCCGGCTCGGAGCGCGCGACCTCCCGATCCACTGGGGGCAGGAGATGCGCGATCAGGCCGGGATGGTTCGCGAGCTCGTCAAATGGGACTACGAGCTGCGCTTCCCCGAGCAAATCAGCGACCTCGTCGATCGCGCGCTCGCGATCGCGCAGACCGACCCGATGGGCCCGGTCTATTTGAGCCTACCGCGCGAAGTTCTCTGTGCGCGCATCGATCGACCACTGCCGCGCGAGCCGGTCCAGCGCCCCGCGACGGCCTGCCAGCCCACGGGTTCGGCGATCGCAGAGGTGGCCGACATCCTGGCCCACGCCGAGCGCCCGCTCGTGGTGGCACAGCGCAGCGGTCGTGAGGCGGCCGGGATGGCTGCGCTCGTGCGGCTCGCCGAAGCGCTCGCCGCTCCCGTGGTCGAGCACTGGCCGGTGCGGATCTCGTTCCCGGCGAGCCATCCCCTCCACGCCGGCTTCGATCCGCACCCGCTCGTCGCCGAGGCCGACGCGATCCTGGTGGTCGACGCGCTCGTGCCGTGGCTGCCTCAGCGCGCGAGCCCGCGGCCGGGCTGTACGATCGTGGCGCTGGGGCCGGATCCCCTCTTCAAACGCACCCCCGTCTGGGGCTTTCCAGTTCAACGCGCACTCGCGGGCGATCCGACCGCGACCATGGACGCCCTCGCCACCGCGGTCGAGGCACGGACTCGGGGCGAGCGCGAAAGTCGCGCCGCGCGCCGCGACGCCGTCGCTCGCCGGCTCGGCGGCTGGCGCGAGGCGGCGCGTGCCCGTGCACGCGAGGGCATCGGCGCGCCGATGACGGCCGCTTGGGCGAGCGTCTGCATCGCCGAGGCGATCGGGGAAGAGGGGGTCGTCTTCACCGAACTCGGGCTCGATCCGGCCGTCGTCCAGCGCGATCGACCCGGGAGTTGGTTCGGCCACGCGATGGCGGGCGGGCTGGGCTGGGCCGTGCCGGCGGCCCTCGGCGCGCAGCTCGCCGATCGCACTCGGCTCGTGATCGCGGCCGTGGGCGACGGCTCCTACCTCTTCGCCAACCCGGTCGCCTGCCACCAGATCGCCGCTGCCAACGATCTCCCCGTGCTCACGATCGTGCTCGACAACGGGATGTGGAACGCGGTCCGCCGGTCGACGCTCGCCGTCTACCCGGACGGTCATGCCGGCCGCGCCAATCGCATGCCGTTGACCTCGCTCGAGCCGCGACCGGATTTCGCCGCGATCTGCGCGGCTTGCGGCGGCTTCGGTCGCCGTGTCCGAGACGGCCGCGAGCTGCCCGCGGCGCTCGCCGAGGCATTGCGGGTGGTCCGCACCGAACGACGGCAGGCGCTCCTGCAACTCGAGGTTCGGCCGTGAACGAGATCGAGCCGCCCTCGCGCGCCGGCCGCATCCCGGCGGTTCGAACCCTCGCGATGCCGGCCGACACCAACCCCTCCGGCGACATCTTCGGCGGCTGGCTCCTGGCCCAGATGGACATCGCTGCCGGCACGGTCGCCCACGAGCGAGCGCGCGGCCGGGTCGTCACCGTCGCGCTCGACGCGATGTCGTTCCATGCACCGGTGTTCGTAGGCGATCTGGTGAGCTGCTACGCCGAGGTCGTACGAATCGGCCGCACCTCCCTCTCGCTCCATGTCGAAGCGTGGGCCAAGCGCAGCCGCACCGGGGAAGAGGTCAAGGTCACCGAAGGTCGGTTCACCCTGGTCGCGGTCGACGAGGACCGCCGGCCCCGCCCCGTGCCACCCGAGAGCTGAGCGGCCGCACCGGGCGACCGGCCGCTCCGGCCCGGAACCCTGCCGGGTTAAAAAGCGTTCAGATAGGGTACCGGGGTGTCGGCTCGCGCCGAGAGGGACAGCCGCGCCATACATTCTCGCGGTAATTGGAGCGAGCGGGCCGGCTCGGTCCGCACGCCCAGCGAGTGCAACAGGGGAATGCACATGGAGCAGCAGCAGGACGAGGGGGCACGTCGGAACTCGCGACGGTCCTTCCTCGAGCGTGCCGGCGTGGCCGCGCTCGCGGCACCACCGGTCGCCTCGGTGATCCTCACCGCCTCGAGCAAGCCGGCCGAGGCGGGCGGCCGCTACGGCGGCGGTCCGGGCGGGGGGCCCGGTGGGGGTCCGGGCAGCGGAGGCACCGGCGGTAGCAGTGGCGGCGGCGGCAGAGGCAAGAAGGGCAAGAAGGGCAGGCGGCGCTGAGCCAGCTTCGGGGCGCCGGTGGAGCCGGCGCCCCTTTTCCTCGCTGAGCCAACCGGGACCGATCATGACCACGGCCAGCCGCTCGCTCCTGGAGCTCGTTCGCGCCCCCGAGGCTGCGACTGTTCGAGTCGACGGGGAGATCCTTCGTGCCGCCGCGCGGCATCGCCTGGAACCCCTGTTGCTCGCGCGTGTATCGGCGGCGCGGCCGGAGCTGCTCGACGCTCGGCTGCGCGCGGAGGCCGCGGTGCGTCTCGACGCGCTGCGAGCGAACGGCCGGCGCTTGCTCGCGGAGACCGCCGCCCTCACCCGAGCCTTGGACGAGCACGGCATCCCGGCCTTTTCGATCAAGGGACCCGCGCTCGCTCTCTTCCTCTGGGGCGATCCCGCGGTGCGGACGAGCCGCGACATCGACCTGTTGGTGCCCGAGGCAGCGGCCGAGGAAGCCGTCGAAGTCTTGGCGCAGCTGGGCTTTGTTCGAGAGCCGCTGTCCGACGGTGTCGCCCGCCAAATCCACCTCGTAAAGCCGACGCGGGGCCTCGTGGTGGATCTCCATTGGAACGTGACGGGGGCCGAGATGCCGTTCCGGCTTCCGGTGGCCGAACTCTGGCCCGACCGCCGGCTGGTCTCCTCGCCCGTGGGCGAGGTGGCGCTCCTGCCCACACCCTGGCTCGTGCTGGCGAGTGCCGTCTATCTGCTCAAGGAGCTCCCGCGGATCGAGCTCGTCTACCTCACCGATCTCTGGCGGCTGCTCGCGATCGCACCGGCCGGCACGCTGGAGGCTGCAGCCGAGCTCGCCCGCGCGACCGGCACACGGCGGATCCTCGCCTTGGCCCTGGCGCTCGGCCGCGAGCTCCTGGACGGGCCGGCGCCGCCCCGCGAGCTCGCTTCCGCGGCTTGGCTCGCGCGCAAGCTGCCCCGGGTGCTGGCGGCCGCCGACGCGGCGGAGCATGCGACCAAGGTGAAATACACCCACCGCGCCCGCGAATTCTTGGCGCATCTGGGCCTGCGCGAGCGCCTGACCGACCGGATCACCACCCTGGCGGCGATCGTTCCCTTCTTGCTGCGCCCCGACGGGGAGGATCATCGCGCGGCCCCCGAGCATCCCTGGCGCGCAAGAGTAGCGCGCATCCCGAGCGTATTCGCCGCCCTCGCCGACGGCGCGCGCCCGCCACGCCCCATCACCTCGAACTCGCTCCCGCGACCGGGCGAGGAGGTGAGCTTTCATCCGTTGGACGAAGCTGGTCTGCTGCTCGATGCCCGGCGCGGCGAACTCGTGGCGTTGTCGCCCGCCGGTGCTTTCCTGTGGTGTGCGCTCGAGGAAGGCATCGGGCGCGCCGAGACGGTCGCCCGGTTGGCGGCTGCGCGCCGCATTCGACCCGACGAGGCCGGAGCCGAGCTGGACGCTTGGCTCGCCGACCTCGCCGCGCGCGATCTCTTGGCGCCCCGCAGAACGGGATCCGCTCGAGCGCACCCGGCTTCCTCGCCGGCCCGCGCGCAGCCGGCTACGCCCGTGCGCGCGGGCCCCGTGCGGATCCGGCTGCGCCTGTTCGATACGGTCGTGGATCTCGGCATGCCCGGTGCGGCGCTCGCGCGTCGGGTTTTTCCGGCGCTCGAACATCTTCGTTGCAATGCCGATCCCACCCTCGTCGTCGAGTTGGTCCGGGCGACCGACGGCTTCGAACTCGTGGCCGAGGACCGCGTCGTCGAGCGCTGTCGCGAGGTCCGAGCGGTGCCGCCCATGGTCAAGGGCGGGCTCGTCCAGCTGGCGGCGAACCGGACGCGTTTCGGTCTCTGGATCCATGCCGCCATGCTCCGGGCGGGCGGCGAGGCGCTCCTGCTGCCCGCGGCACCGGGCAGCGGCAAGACCTGTCTTTCGGCCGGCCTCGCCCGCGCCGGGCTCGCCTATCACAGCGACGAGATCACGCTGCTCGAGCCGAAAACGCTCGCCGCGCGCGGCTTGCCGGTGGCGCTCACGGTCAAGCGCGACGCCTGGCCGTTGATCGCGAAGCGCTATCCCGAGCTCCTCCATCAACCGGTCCACGAACGGGTCGACGGGCGTATCGTCCGCTATCTGCCGCCACCGATCCGGCCGGGCGATCCCGCTCTCGACCGAGCATGGCCCGTGCGCTGGATCGTCCTGCCAAGCTATCGAGGGGGGGCGAAGACCCGCCTCGAGCCGGTCGGCCGGGTCGAGGCGCTCCGCGCGCTGCTCGACGAGTGCCTGGCGCTTCGCCTGCCGCTCGACCCGCCGACCGTCGACCGCCTGGTCGATTGGATCGGCGGTATCGAGTGCCGCCGTTTGGTGTTCGGCGATCTCGACGAGGCGGTCCGACTCGTTCGGGCCCTGACCTCGTCCGAAACGCCCGACTTGGACCAAAAGGCCGCCTAGAGGCCGTAATAGAGCTGGAACTCGACCGGGTGCGGTGCCGTGTCGACGAGGTCGATCTCGCGCCGCTTCAAGTTGATGTAGGCCTGCACCAGATCGACCGACATGACCTCGCCGGCGAGCAGGAACTCGTGGTCCGCCTCCAGAGCCGCCAAGGCCTCGTCGAGCGAGCGGGCGACCGTCGGCAGATCCTGAACCTCTTCGGGCCGAAGGTCGTAGAGATTGCGATCCATCGCATCGCCGGGCTCGAGTTTACGATCGATCCCGTCGAGGCCGGCCATCAAGATCGCGGTGAAAGCGAGGTAGGGGTTGGCCGAAGGATCCGGGAAGCGGACCTCGATCCGCTTGCGCTCCGGGCGTGCCGCATAGGGGATACGGATCGCGGCCGAGCGATTGTGCGCCGCATAGGCCAACAGCGTCGGCTCCTCGGCACCGTGGCGTAACCGCTTGTAGCTGTTGGTGGTCGGGTTGGTGAACGCGTTCAGCGCCCGAGCATGCTGAATGATACCCGCGATGAAGGACAGGCAAGCGGGCGACAGATCGGCGTAGCCCTGCCCTGCGAAAACCGGGCGGTCGCCGCGCCAGAGCGCTTGATGGATAGCGAGCCCCGAGCCCGGCTCGTCGGCCAGGGGTCGTGCCATGAACGTCGCAGACTTGCCGTAAGACGCGGCCACCTGGTGACAGACATATTTGAAGATCTGCAGTCGGTCGGCGGTCTGGACCAGCCCGCCGGCCGCGAAGCTCATCCGGTTCTGGAGCGGTGCCGCGCCGTGGTCGTGTTGAATCCTGCCGATGCCCAAGGTGCCCAGGATCGCCGCGATCTCCGCGCGAATATCGGCCATGTGATCGGCAGGCGGCAGGGCGAGCTGGACCGCCCCGGGATGCGGGCGATGGCCCGGATTGCCGGGATGGAAGGCCTGCGCGCCGGCCGTCCGCCCTTCGCTGCCGCCCAGCCTGTACGCGGCGGCCGTGGGCCCGATCTCGATCCGCACGTCGTCGAAGAGGAAAAAAGCGAGGTCGACACCGACCGTGACCCGCTCGCCGGTCCGTTGCCGCGCGAGCCAAGCCTCCGCGCGCGCCGCCACCGAGCGCGGATCGCGCTCGTAGCCGGTGCCCGAGGCCGGATCGGCGGCGTCGCACAGGATCACGAGCGTCGGCTGTGCCGCGAACGGATCGAGGAACATCGAGGACAGGTCCGGGCGCACCAGGAGATCGGCCTCGCTCACCTCGCGCCAACCCGGCACCCCCGAGCCGTCGATCAGGAGCCCGTGCTCGAGGATCTCGCGATCGACACTCGCCGCGTCGATCGTCGTGTGACGCCAGCGCCCGATGAGATCGGTGAACCGCAGATCGACCATCTGCAGCTTTTCGGCCCGGATCTTTTCGAGAACAGCCTCGACCTCGGCCATCTCGGCCCCTCGCCAACGATACCGTGGCTGCTCTAGCGCACCTCCGGTACGCCGAGGAGGGGTGGTCCGAACCCGCGTTCAGAACTCGTCAATCGCTCGTCGTTAAGCCGGGTGCGTGACCGGTGCCGCCCGCGCCGGCCTTCGCGGGAGTCTCCCCGTGACGCCGCAGCCGATCGCCTACGTCCACGCACCCTACGTGCTCTGTGCGGTGCCGCGCGCCGGCCATTGGGAGGCCCGCGCGCTCCTCGGCGAGTGCACCGTCGCGGACGCGGCCGGCGACACGGCCGAGGCCGCCCTCGAAGCACTGCGCGCTCGGCTGGCGCTGCTTCAGCGGCCGCCTCGACCGCTCTCGGCCGCTGGCGCCTCGAGCCAAGCGAGGAGTTGAGCGGTCACCGACTCCGGTCGCTCCAGCGTTACCAAATGGCCGCAGCGTGGCAGCACGACGAGGGTCGCCTCGGGGATGGCTGCCGCCATCTCTTCGTGGAGGCCGACCGGCGTGAGCTGATCCTGACGGCCGCACAGCACGAGGGTCGGGCAGGCGATCTCGGGCAACAGCGCGCTGCTGTCGGGCCGCGCCATGATCGCTTGCTGCTGATGGAGGAACGCGTCCTTGCCGACTGCCGCGGCCATCGCCGTCACCAACGGCGCGAGCCTGTCGAGATGGTCGGGATGCACGAACAGCGGAAGGAGCCGCGGCGCCACCCCCTCGAACTCGCCGCGCTCGGCGAGTGCCATCAGCTCGCGGCGGCGTTGCGCTGCTTCCGCCGTGTCGGCGCGGGCCTGCGTGGCGAGCAGCGCGAGCTTGATCACCCGCTCGGGCGCCCGTCGCATCACCTCGAAACAGACATAGCCGCCCATCGACAGCCCGGCGAGAGCGAAGCGCGGCGGCGCTTCGGCCAGCAGCCGGCTCGCCATGGCCGCGAGCGAGGGGTCGAGCCTGGTCTCGGCGATCTGGACGGAGGTCCGTGCCAAGAGGGCAGGGAGTTGCGGCGCGAACAGGCGTTCGTCGCACAACAGGCCAGGGACCAGGACGAGCGGCGGACTCACGGCGGCAGCCCGTCGCGGATCCATGGCGAGATCGCCTTGAACTCGGGCGTTCCGGCCCGCTCGAGCCACTCGAACAGAACCATCTCGCAGTCGACCACTTGACAGCCGGCCTCGCGCAATCGCTCGAGTGCGAGGATCCGGCTCTCCTCGCGCCGCGAGGCCACGGCATCGGCGACGACCGCGACCTCTGCGCCCAGCGCCCGGAAGCCGAGCGCGGTCTGCAGCACGCACACATGCGCCTCCATCCCGCCGAGCACGAGCGTGCGCCGACCGCTCGCCCGAACCGCCTCGACGATCGCGGGATCCAGCGCGCACGAAAACGAGAGCTTCTCGAGCCGCGGCGCATTGCCGAGGCTCGCCGCGAGCCCGGGCACGGTCGGACCGAGCCCTTTGGGATATTGCTCGGACGCGATGACCGGCACGGCCAACCGCCGTGCCGCCTCGGCGAGGAGCCGGCAGCGCCCGATCACCTGCTCGCGCTCGGGCATCGCCGCTGCCAGGCGCTCCTGTACGTCGACCAGCAACAGGAGGCAGTCGTCCCGGCGCAGCAACTTCGACATCGTCCCCTTCTCCGCTGCTGCCGGTCAGACACGACCCCGCCGCCCGTCTCGTCAAGGGCCTCGCCTCGACGTTGACAAGCGCCATCTGCGGCCTACCTACAGATCGGCACATCAGATCCAGCGTACGGACTCTAACCTCGTTGACCGAAACCAGCATTTCCCGCTTCGAGGATCTCGGCTTGCGCCAGGAGATCCTGAGCGCGGTGGTCGAGGCCGGCTACGTCGAGCCGACCCCCATTCAGGCTCGCGCCATCCCGGCCATTCTCTCGCGCCGCGACGTCATCGGCATTGCGCAGACCGGAACCGGCAAGACCGCCTCGTTCGTTTTGCCGATGCTGCAGATCCTGGCTTCGGGCCGCGGTCGGGCACGCATGCCGCGCTCCTTGATTCTGTCTCCGACGCGCGAGCTCGCGACCCAGACGGCGCGCAATTTCGAGATCTATGGCAAGAACTTGAGCCTGACCATGGCGCTCTTGATCGGTGGCGTCGGCATGGGCGATCAAGAGCGCCTCTTGGAGAAGGGCGTCGACGTTCTGATCGCGACCCCGGGCCGGCTCTTGGACTGGTACGAGCGCGGTCGGATCCTTCTCGGTGGCGTCGAGATCATGGTGATCGACGAGGCGGACCGCATGTTCGACATGGGTTTCCTTCCCGATGTCGAGCGAATCGTCTCCCTGCTGCTGGGACGCAAGCAGACGCTGTTGTTTTCGGCGACGATGCCGCCCGAAGTCCGCCGGCTCGCCGATCGTTTTCTGCGCGATCCGATCGAGATCCAGGTTGCGCGCCCAGCGAGCACCGCTGCCACGGTCGAGGATGTCGTCGTCGCGGTCGATGCCGCGAGCAAGCGCGATGCGCTGGTCGAGCTGATCAGACGACAGGCGATCCCCAAGGCGATCGTCTTCTGTAATCGCAAACGCGACATCGGACCGGTGATGCGTCATTTGCAGCGCGCCGGCTTCAACGCCCGTGATCTGCACGGTGATCTCGAGCAGGTTCACCGCCAAGCGACACTCGACCAGTTCACGCGCGGTCAGGTCGATTTCCTGGTCGCGACCGACGTCGCTGCGCGCGGCCTCGACATCTCCGATATGCCGGTCGTCATCAACTTCGACGTGCCGATGCACGCAGAGGACTATGTCCACCGCATCGGTCGGACGGGGCGGGCCGGGCGCCAGGGCCGCGCCTTTACCTTCGTGACCCCCGAGGATGCCCGCTTCCTGGCCGCGATCGAAAAGCTCACCAAGCGGACCATCCCGCGCTTGGAACTGGCCGGTGTGGCCGCACCGGCAGGGGCGGCTGAATCGTCCGAAGCCTCTGGCGCGCGCCGCGAGCGCTCTCGTCGAACGGATCGCACTGCAGCACCTCGACCGGCGCGGGCCGAGCGCGGGCGAACCACGGCCGTGCCGGCCGCTGCCGCATCGCGGCAACCGGAGCCCGCCGCGATGGCTGCCGAACCCACGGCCCGGCGCGCGCGGGAACAACGCGCACCGGTCGCAGACGGGCCCGTGGTGGCGTTCGGCGACCACGTGCCCGCCTTCCTGATGCGCGCGCCGACGCTTCGTAAAGTAGCCTGATGCAGACGATCTTCGTGCTCGTCAAATGCGAGCTCGGCCGCGCGTACGAGGTAGCCGACCTCGCAGTCCAGTCGATCGAGGAAGTCTCCGAGGTCTACTCGATCTCGGGTCAGTACGATCTTCTGATGAAGTTCCATCTCGCGGGCGGAACCGACATCGGTCGATTCGTCACGAGCAAGGTCCAGACGCTGGATGGCGTGAAGGACACCTTCACCCTCATCACCTTCAAGGCCTTCAGCTGAGCGAGCCCGACGATCCGCTGCACGCACCACCGCCCACCGAGGTCGAGATCCTCGAGCGTCGGCGAGTGCACCAAGGGTTCTACGGCTTCGATCTCATCCGCCTGCGGCATCGCCGCTTCGACGGCGGCTGGACGTCACCCCTGCACCGAGAGCTCCTCGTCCAGCGCGACGCGGTCGCGGTTTTGCCCTGGGATCCGGACCGCGATTGCGTGCTCCTGGTCGAGCAGTTCCGCGTGGGCGCGCTCGATTCCCCGGATGGCGCTTGGCTGCTCGAGGCCCCGGCCGGATTGTTGGAAGCCGAGGAGACGCCGGAGCGCTGCGCCCGACGCGAGCTGCTCGAAGAATGTGGGCTCGAGGCCGGCCGGATCGAACCAGCGCTCCGCTACCGCTCGAGCCCCGGTGGTACGACCGAGACGGTGCACGTGTTCGTCGCCGAGGCGAGTCTCGACCGCGCCGGCGGCCTGTTCGGAGCCGCCCACGAGCACGAGGACATTCGCGCTCACGTGTTGTCGAGCGAGGAAGCCTTCGCGCGCGTCCGCGCGGGCCGCATCACCGCGACCACGGGCGTGGTTCCGCTCTTGTGGCTCGAGCTGCATCGGGACCGTCTGCGCGCGCTGTGGCGGCCGGCCGCGTCGCGAGGTGCTTGAAGCCTCGGTTTCTGGACCTTAGCTCGGAGGTCTCGAGGAAAGCCGCACGGAGTCGCGAGGATGCAGGCACGGATTTACCAGCCCGCCAAGACCGCGGTGTCCTCGGGCCGCCACAAGACGCGGGAATGGGTGGTCGAGCACGAGCCACGCTCGCCCAGGCTGCCCGATCGGCTGGTAGGCTGGGTCGGTTCCGACGACACCGACCAGCAGGTCCGCCTGTTCTTCCCGACCAAGGAAGCAGCGATCGCCTATTGCGAGCGCCAGGGCCTGTCCTACACCGTCGACGAGCCGCACCAGCGCATCCTCCGTCCGAAGTCCTACGCCGAAAATTTCATCCGTCGGGTCTGAGCCGATCACGCTCACGCCGTGTCGAAGCGAGATCGTCCCGCTGGCCCGCCGGCAGGACCGGGTCACCGTCGAAGAACTCGCGGACCGCTACGAGGTCTCCCCCCAGACCATCCGCAGACCGCAACGGACTGTGCGAGCGACGCGCGTTGCGCCGGATCCACGGCGGGGCGCGGCTCGCTTCGGATGTCGCGAACCTCGGCTACGAAGCGCGGCGGGCCCTCGCAGCGGAGGCCGAGCGCCGGATCGCGGCGCGCGGCGCGGAACTCGTTCCGAACCGCTCCTCGCTGTTTTCGTCGATCGGCACGACCACCGAGGAGGTCGCCCGCGCCCTGGTCGGCCACGACGATCTCCCGGTCGTCACCAACAACGTCCACGTGGTCGCGATCCTGCTCCCCGTTCCCGGCATCGAGCTCGCGGTTGCCGGCGGCTCGGTTCACAAGGCGGACGGCGGGATGGTGGGCGAGGCCGCGGTCCAGCTCGTGTGCCGCTATCGGCTCGATTACGCGGTGATCGAGGCTTCGGCGATCGACCTCGACGGAACCCTCCTCGATTTCGAAGAGCGCGAGGTGGATGTGGCGCGCGCGGTCGTCGCGCACGCCGGCCGTGTCGTGCTCGTCGCCGACGCGACCGAGTTCGCCCGTTCGGCGCCCTTGAAGATCACCGGGCTCGAGCGCGTTCGAACCTTCGTGACCGACCGTCCGCCGCCGGCTGCTTCGCTTGCCTTTCGTTCGTGCGAGATCGATGCTCGTGTCGCGCGGGCAGGAGGTACGCGATGAGGGAACAGCTGTTCGACCTCGCCATCGTCGGAGGCGGGGTCAACGGCTGTGCGATCGCCCGCGATGCGGCTGGACGCGGGCTCTCGGTGCTGCTCGTCGAGGAAGGCGACCTCGCTCGCGCCACCTCCTCTGCCTCGACAAAATTGCTACACGGGGGTTTGCGCTATCTCGAGTACTACGAGTTCCGCCTCGTCCGCGAAGCCCTGATCGAACGCGAGGTTTTGTTACGCGCGGCCCCTCATTTCATCTGGCCACTTCGTTTCGTCCTGCCCTGGCGACCTGGCACGCGGGCGCGTTGGCTCGTGCGCTTCGGCCTGTTTCTCTACGACCATCTCGGCGGTCGCGAGATCCTTCCGGCATGCCGCAGCCTCGATCTGACCCGCGATGTGGCGGGAAGACCGCTGCAGGCGGACGTTCGCTACGGGTTCGAATATTCGGATTGTTGGGTCGAGGACGCTCGTCTCACGATCATGAACGCGCGCGATGCGGCGGACCGGGGAGCGCTCGTTCGCCCGCGCACCCGATGCGTCGGCGCGCGGCGCGCCGAAGGTCTCTGGCGCCTGGTCGTAGAAGATCGAACGACCGGAACGCGGACGGAGGCCGCCGCCCGCATCCTTGTCAACGCTACGGGCCCTTGGGCCGATCGCTTCTTACGCGAGGTGGTCGGCACGAGCCCGCCGGCGCGCGTCCGCCTGGTCCAGGGCAGCCATCTCGTTACCCGGCGGCTGTTCGACCACGACCGCGCCTATCTCCTCCAGAACCCGGACGGCCGGATCGTCTTCGCGATCCCCTACGAGCAGGATTTCGCGCTGATCGGCACCACCGATCACGAAATCGCGGGCGATCCCGGGCAGGTCGCGGTTACAGCAGAGGAGCGAGACTATCTTCTCGCGTCGATCACCCGATGGTTCCGTCGCCCGCTCGGGCCCGAGGACATCGTCTGGTCCTATGCCGGCGTCCGCCCGCTCTACAACGACGGCGCCTCGGCCGCCCAGGCGGCGACGCGCGATTACGTGCTCCACCTCGACGCTCCGGTGGGCGCCGCCCCGCTGCTCTCGGTCTTCGGGGGCAAGCTCACGACCGCACGCAAACTCGCCGAGGCGGCGCTCCTTGAGCTCGCGCCCTTCGTTTCGAGCGCGGTCGGCCCTTGGACAGCTTCGGCCCATCTTCCGGGCGGCGATTTCCCTTGGGACGGCTTCGCACACCTCGTCGCCGAACTGCGCCGCCGTTATCCGTTCCTGCCCGAGCGGCTGGCCAATAGGCTCGCCCGCTATTACGGCACGCGCGCGGCCCTGCTCCTCGGCGACGCCAAGCGGCTCGGCGACCTCGGCACCTCCTTCGGCGCCGATCTCTACGAGCGCGAGGTCGAGTGGATGCGGCGAGAGGAGTGGGCGGCTACGGCGGAGGACGTGCTCTGGCGGCGCAGCAAGCTCGGGCTGCGGGTGAGCGCGGCCGAGATCCGACGCCTCGAGGCCCATCTCGCGGGTGAGCGGCGGAGGCCGTCGATCGACGCCGCTTCGCCGACTTGCTAAAAAAGAGCGGGCGCCCGTAGCTCAGCCGGATAGAGCATCCGCCTTCTAAGCGGAGGGTCGCAGGTTCGAATCCTGCCGGGCGCGCCAAACCTGGCCGCCCCGACGACATCTTCTTCATCCCGGTGCGCGGCAGCGAGCCTCGGACGCGTACGGCACCGCCCAGCGCTCGACCATCGCTCGCACCGCGGTGACGTCGTCGCCGGCGAGCACGTCGATCAGGCCCTCGGCCAGCATCGGCCCGAGCGTGTGCTCGAGATCGAGGCCGTGGCGCTTGCGCTCGGCGAGGATCGCGGGGCGCGGGATCGTGACGCGCAGGGCGATACCGGCCTCGTGCAGAGCGAGCGCGTCCTCGGCGCTCAAGACGTCCCACTCGATCGAGACCGACGTGGCCTCTGCGCGCCGCGCGACCGCCACGATGTCGACGTGTCGGGCGTGGGTGATGATTTCGGTGCGCAATCCCTCGATGCGCTCGCGCGCCCGCAGCAACGAGGGGTGATCGAAGGAGATGACGAGCACCTCGGCGATCGCGTCCGCCGCCCGCAGCACATCGTTGAGACGGTCGATCAGCTCGTCGGCCCGAGCGCGCTCCTTGATCTCGAGCAAGAGACCGATGCCGAGACGCTTCGCCGCCGCGAGCGCCTCCTCGAGCGTGGGAATTCTCGTCCCGGCGAAGGCTCGTGACATCCAGGCCCCGGCATCGAGCCGGCGCAGGCTCTCGAGATCGTGTGCGCCGACCCACCCTAGACCGTCGTCGCAGCGGCCCAGAAGCTCGTCGTGGCGCAAAACGATCGCCCCGTCGCGAGCCAGCCGGAGATCGACCTCGCACACCGTGGCCCCGCGCGCAGCGGCCGCTTCGAGTGCCGGAATCGTGTTCTCGGGCGCCCCGATCGAGTGACCGCGATGCCCGCAGACATGGACGAGACCGCGGCGCGAGGCAAACGGATCGAACGGCATCAGGCAACGCTCCGAGGCTCTGGTTCGACCGTAACGGCGAGCAGCTCGTGGTCGGACACGGCCATCCCGCGCGCGTCGACCGCGGGCAGGACCGCCGGATCGCTGCACCGCAGCCCGCGTGCCAAGAACCAGTCGATCTTGCCCAAGGGTGGCGCCGGCGTGCCGTCGGCTCGGGTCCGCTGCGTGGCGAGACCGGCGACGTTGGCGTCTGTCCAGCTCCAGCCGCGCCTGGCCGCGAGATCGAAGAGGGGCTCCCATCGCTCGGGTGCCACGAGCCGATCCGGATCCGTTGCGACAGCTGCAACCACGCCCGCTGTGTCCCGACGACCGGCGAGATCGAAGGTGCTGGTGTTGAGATCGCCGCCGATCAACGCCGGCATACCCGGGGCGTGACGATCGATCGCGTCCAACAGGACCCCCATCTCCCGGGCGCGATCGGACGGATCGGTGTGGCTCTCGAAGTGGGTCGAAACCAGGAGGACGGGCCCGGCCGATGTCGCGACCTCGGCCAGCAACGCCATCCGACCGCCGACCCGCCGCTCCCCGAACCTCCCGTCGAACCACCGGCCGCTCGTCTCGAGCCTGACGAGTGCCGGCCGCGCGAGCGGCAAGGTCAAGACGATCGCGTTGCCGTGCAGGCCGTCGCGGTTGCGCTGCCCTGCGCAGCGCGCGCGCTCGCGCTCGTCGCCCAGGTCGAGCTCGACGAACTCGACCCCGAACAGGAACCCTGCGCCGAGCCCGTGAGCGAGCTCCGCCACGGTATGGCGGTTCCCCGAGCGCGCCATGCCGACATCGACCTCGGCGAGAAGCACCACGTCGGCGCCCGCCCGGGCGAGCAGGTCGCGTGCAGTCCCGACCGCCGTCAGCCGCTCGGCGTTCCAGTAGACCACCCGCAGCCGCTTCGGGAGGTCGAGGCGCGGCGCGGGCGGTGCCGCCATCTCGATCGCGTGGAGGCAGGCGAAGCTCGCGAACGCTTTGGCGAACAGCGCCACATCGCCGGGTCCATCGCGCAGCCGAGCCCGCTCCACCTCGTTCACCGCCTCGAGCCGGCCTACCACGCGCGTCACGAGCATCGAGCCTCGTCCCAGAGCGCAGCCAACGCCAACGGGTCGTTGCTCGTGATTTGCCTGCATCCGAGGGCGGCTAGGCGCTCGAGTGTCGCGAGAAGGTCCGGTCGATCGGCGTCGATCGTCCAGCTGTCCACGAGAGCACCGCGCGCCGCCACGAGCCGGGGCAGTTCCACGCCGTGCTCGGCCGCGGCCAGGACCAGATCGGCTCGAAGATAAAAGACGTCCGCGTCGGGCATGGCCGCGAGCGTGGCCCCGGCCAGGGCACGAAAGCCCGCCGCATCGGACGGCATCGCCTTCTCGTGCCAGTGCAGCGGATCGAAGCCTTTTCGCACGCCAGGCACCGTGGCGGCGAGGCGCTCGACGAGCGCAGCATCGGTTCCGCCGATCGTGAAGGCGGTCTCGATCCCGCGCAGCGCCTCGCGAAATCGCGCCAGCTTCTCCGGGTCGAGCGAGCCGAGCGCCTCCTTGACGTCGAGCTGGACCAGCCCCGGCGGCCACGACGCGACGGCCCTCACCGCGTCCGCGATCTCGTCGAGGAACAGCGGCGGATCGTCGAGGATCGCCCCGTCCTCGCCGCGTTGGCGCAGGGCTTCGAGCTCGACCCGGCTGCGGCTCGCGACCGTGCCCGTACCCGTGGTCTCGCGGTCGAGCATCGGGTCGTGAAGACATACCCAGTGGCCGTCGGCGGTGGCGCGGATGTCGACCTCGAGCGGTGCTGCCGCGACGAGCCCTTCCCGCAGCGCCGCCCGCTGGAACGACGGCTCGTCTCGCCGGCGCTTGAGACGGTGCCACTTGAAGCGCAGCGGCGGCCGCGGTGGGACCTTGGACCTGGCGGTGCTCACGACGGCACCGGGCCCGGCATCTGGAGCCGCCGTTCATCCGCTGCGTCGAACAGCAGGCTCTCGCTCCAACCCAAGACGACCTGCTCGCCCGCACGGTGGCGCGGAGCGGCTCCGGGCTCGACGACCCGAAGCGCTCCGACCTCGCTCTCCACGAGCCAGATCCACTCTCGCCCGTGCGGCTCGCCGTCGAGGATGCGGCCGCGGATCGGTCCTTCGCCGAGCCGGATCGCCTCCGGCCGGATGCCGACGACGACGCGCTGCGGCAACGGGCCGCTGCCGTTCGCAGCGAAGGAGCGTTCGCCCAGTCTGACGGCACCGTCCTCGGCTGTGCCTTCCACGAGATTGATCGGCGGCGATCCCAAAAAGCTCGCAACGAACAGAGAGGCCGGCCGAGCGTAGAGGTCGTCGGCCGTGCCGATCTGCTCGATTCGTCCCTTGCTCATGCACACGATCCGATCGGCCATGGTCACCGCCTCGATCTGATCGTGCGTGACCAGCACCGTGGTGACCCCGAGCTCGCGCTGCAGCCGACGGATCTCGCCGCGCATGGCGAGGCGCAGGCCCGCGTCGAGATTGGAGAGCGGTTCGTCGAGCAACAGGAGTTGCGGTTCCTTGACCAGGGCCCGGGCGAGCGCGACCCGCTGCTGCTGACCGCCCGAGAGCTGAGCAGGTTTTCGGTCGAGGAGCTCCTCGACCCGCACGAGGCGGGCGATCGCCTCGACCCGTCGCTTCGACTCGTCGATCGGCACGCGCTTGAGGCGCAACGGAAAGCCGATGTTCTGCGCCACCGTCATATGCGGGTAGAGCGCATAGGATTGGAACACGATGCCGACATTGCGGTCCTTCGCCTCGATCTCGTTGATCCGGACACCGTCGAACCGGATCTCGCCCGCGCTCGGCGCATAGATCCCGGCGAGCAAGAACAGGGTCGTCGATTTGCCACAGCCCGACGGACCGAGGATCGCGAGAAATTCGCCCGAGCGGATCGCGAGATCGACCGGCTCCAGCGCCACGACCTCGCCGAAGCGTTTCTCGACCTTGTCGAGCTCGACGGTCGCCAACTCGCGCCCCTCAGCCCTTGATGCCGCCGATCGTCATCTGGGTGAGGTATTTCTGCGTCGCAGTATAGAGCACGATCGAGGGAATAACGTAGAACACGCCGATCGCGGACACCATAGCGTAGTCCGTTCCCATGACGTCTTCCCGCATCCAGAAGAGATACAAGCTCATCGTCCAGTTCGCTTTTTCGATCAACAGTGTCCTGGTGAAGACGTACTCCTCCCAGCCTCGCAGAAACGCGAAGACGGCGACCGCGAGGACTCCTACCTTCACTTGCGGCAAAACCACGAGCAGAAAAGCGCGCCGGCGCGAACAGCCGTCCGCCATGGCGCTCATCTCGATCTCCCAAGGTACCGCGTCGAAGAAGCCCTTCATCACGAAGATCGCGAAGGGCAGCTCGAGCGCGACGATAACGAGGATGACCGAGAGCCGCGTGTCCAACAAGCCGGCCCAATACACCAGGAGAAATATCGGGATGACCAGAGTCATGGCCGGGAAGGCGTGCAGAACGAGCAGCCCCTGGAGATAGGCCTCGCGCCCACCGAAGGCGAACCGAGACAGGTAGTATCCGGCGAGCGTCGCTACCGTCACGACCATGACCATCTGGGCGCTCGCAATCAACAGAGAATTGAAAAAGGCGCTCCACACGCTCGGGAACTTGGTACCGACGCCGGACGCACCTTTGAGCGAATCCGCGATCAGCGGGTTCCACAAGAAGCGCCAATTGTCCAGATGGAGGTGGGGGCCGGTGACGATGGCGAGCCCGAACAGGGCGATGGCTGCCAGTGCCCATTCCGTTCGCCGTTGACCGCGTCCTTCCGGTAGGGCCAAGCGGATCAGCGACCAAGCGAGGAGCGCCGGGAACAGCACCGCGAGCGTGCCCCAGAGGACCGTGGTGGACGCCCCGGTGCGGCCCGAGAGTGCTACGGTGAGAAGCCAGAGATAGGGCACGAGGATCGGCAGCGAGCCGAGGAGGAGAAAGGTCCACAGCGTCGCGTCGACCAAAAGGCGGCGGCGGCGGGTGCGGGCGGCCAGATCGGCCCAAGCCGCGGCCTCGGGCACCACTGTTCCGGAAAGAGGCCGAGCGAGGCTCACGACACCTCGATCCGCGGTCGCTGCAAGAGCGCGCGCATGTCGAAGAACCGCCAGAGCACGAGTGCCGCCACGATCCCGGCGGCTACGAGTACCAGCGCCAAGGCGGCGCCGTAGGCGTATTGACCGCTCGTGAAGGCGCGTTGGTACACGTAGAGGGCCCATACCGTCGTGTCGTAAAATGGGCCACCATCGGTAATCAGCCAGATGTACTCGAAGCTCACGAGCAAGGACAGTGCTTGATAGAGCGTGACGAACGAGAGATGCCACCGGATCTGGGGCAAGGTGACATGGCGCACGATCTGCAGGCCGTTGGCTCCGTCGGCACGCGCGGCGTAGAACAGATGCTGCGGGATCGAGCGGATCGCGCTGGTAAAAATGATCATGCCGAAGGAGGCGCCGATGAAGCCGTTGGCGAGCACGACGACGAGCATCGGAGCGTCGCTCTTGAGATCGAGCGGTGGCATCCCGATGCCGGCCACGATCTGATTCAAGAGGCCGTACTCCGTCGGTGCCACCACCCAGGTCCACAAAAGCGCATAAACGACCGACGGGCTCATCCGGGGCAGCAGCCAGACCGAGCGGAAGAACGCTCCCGCACGGTCCGGCAATGCGGTCGTAGTGAGCGCCAACAGGAGCGCATAGCCGACGTTGAACAGGGTGAGAGTGCAGACGACATAGACCAGGGTGTTGGTGAGCACCTGGGCGAGACGCCGATCGCCCCCGAAGATGCGCGCGACGTTTTCGGTCGTCACGCGCGTGACCTCGAGATTGCGGCCCATATCGGTGAAGGCGATCGCGACGTCGACGATCACGGGCAGGACATAGAACAGCATCAGCAGCGCCGTTGCCGGCCCGAGGAAGACCAATCGGTCCAAGCGCGAGCGTGTAGCGGCGGTCATCGAGCGCGCTGCCCCGTGCGACGGGGGATCCGCCCCGTCGCACCGACGGGACCGTTCAGCCGATCACCAGGAACTGGTCTTTGAGCTCCCGACTCGCCTCTTCCTCGAGGAACTCGAGCGCTTGCGGAACGCTGAGCCGGCCGGTCTCGACCCCCTGCAGGGCCTTGTAGAGGAGCTGGTTGTAGCGGGCGAAGTCGGGATGGGCCGGCTGGAAGGTCGACCATGGAAGGAGCTTGGTCGCCTCCTGCAGATACCAGGTGTCACGGTAGGCCGGCATGCTCGCTTGGCCGTTCAAGATCGCCGTGTGCGCCGAGCTCACCGCGTGCTTGGTGTTGTAGTAGGGCAGCGTGACCTGGGCGACGAACAGGGCCGCGAGGTCGGCATTCGGCGATTTCGGGTTGATCACGTAGACGATCGGGTGCGAGAGATTGGTGGGCTTCCCGCCTCTCTCCGCAGCGGGCATCAAGATCCAACCGATCTTCTTGAAGTAGCCGTCGCGATCTTTAGGCCAAGTAGCTCCTTTCGCGTCGCCGAGCTGAAACTCGGGCAGAGTCCACACGCCGTGATGATAGGCGAAAGCCTTTTCTTGCTTGAAGGCGGTCTGGATCTCGTCCCAAGACATCTGCGTGTTGTTGCGCGGCGTCACGCCGTTCTTGGCATTCCACTCGATCCACGACAGAGCGGCCCCGAGCTCTTTTTTCGGCAGCGCGAGCTTGCCGGTTCCATCGTCGAGGAGCCGCACCCCGAAGGCGGCGAAGGTCATGATGTAGTCCGGGCCGACGTTCGGCCGATGGAGCAGGCCGAATTGGGCCGCTCCCTTCTGGACCACCTCTTGGGCGAGCTTGGAGAAGTCCCAGGCGGTGAACTCGCCGCTCGCCACCTTGGCGGGCAGGCTCTCGATGAACGCCTCGTCCTTGCCGATCTTCCTGAGGTGATCTTTGTTGTAGAAGATCATCCGCGATTCCGAGTCTTGCGGGATCGCGTGGATGCGCCCGCGATATTTGGTCGCCTCCCAGAAGACGGGGATAACGTCCGAGAACGCCCAAGGATGGCGGGCCACGAAATCCTCGAGATCCATCGCGTAGCCGGAGCGAGCGAATTCGCCGATCCAGGTGTGCGACGCCACGAACAGATCCGGACAGCGGCCGACGGCACAGGCCTTGAGGAGCTCGAGCGCGTCGGCGTCGAAGCCCGCGGCCGGGCTCTCGAACACCTCGACCTTCACGGTCTTGCCGGTTTTCGCCGCTGCCAGCCAGGCGTTCACTGCATGCGCCGCCTCGACGACGTTGCCGGCGCGCAACGGTCCGGACCGGTCCGCTCGCGCCCACATCTTGAGCACGATCTCCTCGCCGCGCGCCGCCGGCGCCAAAGCCAGTCCGATCCCGCACAACGCCGTCGCCAGGACCGCCATCATCGGCCGTCGCATCCTCGTCCTCCCTCCGCTCGGGTCGCCCGTCGATCTCGACCGCGTTCGAGGTGGCACGAAACCGTGCGCGCTGCGTGACGCCGTGTTGCACGCAGATCGGGCGTGCCCCGCGACGGCTGCAATCGCACCGGGACCGACGGGGACCGGTGATCCGGTCAATCGCGCGCGAGCAGGAAGAGCTCGAGTTGCCCGTTGTCCCAGAGCCCGCGCCAAACGCCGCGCGGCTCCAGCCGGCCGAGACCGGAGAGCGTTGCCAGCACCTCGCTCGGACCGCGCCGCTTGTAGAGGAAAAGCCAAGCGCGATCCCGGCCGGCGAGCACGGCCTCGAGCTCGTGCGGCTCGTAGAGGCTCACGCCACGATCGACGGCGGCGATGGATGGTGCGCCGATCGGCGGTGGTGGACCGGTGACGACCCCGATATCGGCGGCGGAGAGGCCCTTGCGGGATGCATAGTAGGCGAACGGCCAATGGTAGAAATGCGGTGCGAGGAGGAAGACGTCTCCGGGTCGTGCCTCGGCTGCGACCAGCTCGATCGCTTCGGGCCACGCGACTTTCTGCGGTCGTCCATGCCACGCGACGAGATCGGCCGCGGCGATCGCCAGCAACAAGCCCAGGAACCCCATGCGGACCCGCGCCGAAGCGATCGTAGCGAGGCCGACACCGGCGAGAACCAGGCCGACCGCGTGCGAAGGCAACAAAACGCGCTCCACCCAGAGCGGCCGAACCAGCAGTCCCACCGACCACACCAGCGCCGGCAAACCGACGGCGAACGCTGCCAGCACGAGGGAAACGGGCCCATGGCCCCGCGATCGAACGGCCATGACGGCCGCCAGGAGCAAGGGCACCGCCAGCACGACCCCCGCCCAGAGCGCGCCACCGGTCGCGAAGTGCGGTCCGTAGAGCCGCGCAGTTTCGACGATCGCCCTCGGCAGCGAGGGCTGCCGGATCCATGCGACGTTGACCGCAGTGGCGGCCTGCTCGAGAAGGACCGGCAGCCACGATAAGAAACCCACTGCCACCGGGGCGTTGGCGGCGAGCCAGGCGACTGCGAAGGAGCGGCTCCGCCCTGCGGGCACCAGCCACCAACCGAACGCGACGATATTGGCGAGGAAGACCAGAAAGATCCCGGTGCCGTGGGTGTAGATGGCGATCAGGCCGCCGGCCACGTAGGCAGCTAGCCCCCACCGCTGCGCCTCCAACGGGCCGCGGAAGCCCGTAAAATTCCGGCCTGGGGCAAATGGTTCCGGATTCGATGCTCGCAAAAACAGCACAAGTCCCGAGATGGCGAGCAACGTTGCGAAGACCAGCACGGCGTAGCCGCGTGCCTCTTGCGCATAGGCGACCTGGAGCGGCGCGATGGCGACGAGAAGGGCTGCGAACCTGGCGGCTCTCGGACCTGCGACGCATTGCCCGATCGCCCAACCGAGCGGCACCGCCGCGATCCCAGCGAGCGCCGCTGGGAGACGGAGCGCTTCCTCCGTGTCGCCGACGACCAGGAGCGCAGCGCGCTCGATCGTGAACCAGAGCGGCGGGTTGGTCTCGGTACGGGCTGCAGCACCCCAAAGCTCGGCGAACGGCAGATGCGCCCATCGCCACGAGAAAGCCTCGTCAAGCCACAACGGCTCGGCCCCGAGCCCGATCAACCGCAGCGTCGCTCCGATCAGCACGATCGCGAGGAGCATTGCGGCCTCCGACGCGAGCGCGCCGGGTCGTGCGGAGCGGGCTGCCGGAGAAGCCGTCTCGACCTCTCCGGTCATCGCCCGCTGCGCTCGCCCCAGGTGTAGAAGCCGCTCACCACGTAGTTCCAGACTGCGCCGACCAGGATCCCGCCCGCGGCCGCGAGCGGCCAGGCCGTATCGCGGGCGTAGAGCGCGGCTGCGACCCCGACATTGGCGATCGCGCCGAGCCCGCAGACCAGCACGAAGCTCGCCAGACCGCGCAACCAAGCGAGCCCGCGCAGCCGCCTGTCGGCCCAAGTGAGCTCGTTGTCGAGCGCGAAGTTGAAGACCATCGCGGCGACCGTGGCGAGCGTTTGGGCGGTCACGAAACTGGTTCCGAGAACCTCGAGCGAGGTCACTAGGAAGGCGAGATGGACCAGCACCCCGGTAGCGCCCACGGCGGCGAACAGGAGAAAGCGCGCGGGCACGACGCCACCCAGGGCCTTGTCGGCCAGCAGAAGAAGAAACTCGACGGCGACCCGGGCGTCGAGCTTGGAGGAGCCGAAACGGCGGGATCGGAACCGATAAGGGAGCTCGACCACCCGAAGCGGCACCGGCGCGGAGAGGAGAATGTCCAAAAGAAGCTTGAAACCGATCGCCGACAGACGTCGAACCGTGCCTTCGAGGGCTGGCCGACTGATCGCGAAAAAGCCGCTCAGCGGGTCCGACAGTCCCCGCAACCGCGGCAGGCGCTGAACCAGGGCCGTCCCTAGGCGGCTCAGCAGCCTTCGATCCTCGCTCCAACCGGGCACGACGGAACCGTCGAGGTAGCGGCTCGCGACGACGAGATCGGCATGGCCGGACTGCAACCGCTCGAGCATCCGGGGCAAGAGCAGCTCGTCGTGCTGAAGGTCAGCGTCGATCACCGCCAAATACGGCGCGCATGTCGCCAACATCCCTTCCACACACGCCGAGGCGAGGCCGCGCCGGCCGACCCGCTGCAGGCAACGGAACCGCGGGTCGTGCCGTGCGAGCTCGCGGGCGAGCTCCGCGGTGCCATCGGGCGAATCGTCGTCGACGATGACGACCTCGAACGCGACCCCGTCGAGCGCGGCCGAGATCCTCCGGGCGAGTTCCGCGAGGTTCGCCCGCTCGTTGTAGGTCGGCACGATGACCGCGAGCTCGGGCGCAGCGAGCCGCTCGTAGTCGGATCGTCTCTGCTGCGCCGCGATCACCGTCGCCACAGCTGCCGAACTCCGAGCACCCTACCCCTCCACGGCACGCTGCCGACCACCTCGTTGACGCCCCGAGGTAAAGAAAACTGTCGCCCGATGCGAGCCCGCAAGCGCCATTTGCCGCTACGCGCGAGCCAGAGGCGGCCTCTCCTCCGCCGCTGGCGCCAGTGCCCCTTGCAACCGGGCCCCGCGCCCGTGCGCTTTGACCGCGCCCGGCGCGACGGCTATCCCGGACCTGCCGTTGAATGCCGACGCCGGGGGGAGGATGATACAGATCGCGGTTGCGCCGCTCGAGCGGCTGGTCGCCGAGACGTTCCGGCGGGCGGGTTGTCCCGAGGACGAAGCTTCGAGGATCGCCTACTATCTCGTCAAAGCCAATCTCACGGGCCACGACAGCCACGGCGTGATTCGCGTACCGCGCTACCTCGAGTGGCTCCAGCAAGGGCGGGTCCACGCCGGTCGCCGAGCCGCGCTCGAGCTCGACGCCCCGTCGATCGCGATCGTGGACGGCCGCCACGGCTTCGGCCAGACGATCGGGCCCGAGGCCTGCGCGATCGGCTGCCGCAAGGCCAAAGAAAGTGGCATCGCGCTGGTCGCCATCCGGCGCTCCGGACACCTCGGGCGGATCGGCGATTTCGCCGAGCTCGCGATCGAGCAGGGTCTCGTCTCGCTGCATTTCGTCAACGCCTACAACTCCGTGTTGGTAGCACCGTTCGGTTCGCGAGAGCGGCGCTTTTCCACCAACCCGATCTGCATCGGCGTACCGACGGGTGACGACCGGCCGTTCGTGCTCGATTTCGCGACGTCGCTCGTGGCCGAGGGAAAATGCCTCGTCGCGCACCAGGGCGGAAAGCCCATTCCGAGCGATGCGCTCGTCGGTCCGGACGGCCGGCTCACCGGCGACACCTCCGTCCTCTACGGGCCGTCCGACGACGGCGGCTACCCGGATCCTCGCCGAGGCCCCGGCGCGATGCGGGCCTTCGGCGAACACAAGGGCAGCGGCTTGGCACTCGCCTGCGAGCTCCTCGCCGGCGCCTTGGGTGGCTCCGGCATCAACGCGGACCCGGACGGGCCGTTCCACAACGGCATGCTGTCCTTTTATGTCGATCCCGCCGCCATGGGTCGCAGCGAGGACGCTTTCCTCGCCGACGTCCGGCGCTTCCTCGCCTGGATCCGCGACGCGGCGCCGATCGATCCCGAGGCCGGCGTGCTGGTCCCCGGCGACAAGGAACGGATGACCGCCGCCGAGCGACGCGCGCGGGGCATCCCGCTCTCGCCGGACAGCTGGGGCGCTATTCTCGGTGCGGCGCGCAAGGCCGGTATCGCGCCGGCGGAGATCGATGCGATCCTCGGCTGACTCTTAGGGAAACGAACCGATGGTCCCCACCCCCGATCTCTTGGCCCGCTTGGCCGAGGTGGACACGCCCACGATCTGCAACGCGCTCGAGCTCGTCGTGCCCGAGCGCCGCGCCACCGGCTTCACCACCCGCACGTTCGTCGTCGCAGACCCGGCGCTGCGCCCGATCGTCGGCTTCGCCCGCACCGCGACGGTCCGCGCCCGCACCCCGAGCTCACGCGCGGCGGTGGAAGCCAAGGCGCTTCGGCTCGACTATTACCGCTACGTGGCCGCGGCACCGGGCGCGCCGACCATCGTCGTGATCCAGGATCTCGACGATCCGCCCGGCTTCGGTGCCTTTTGGGGCGAGGTCAACACGACCGTTCACAAAGCTCTGGGCTGCCTCGGCTGCATCACGAACGGCTCGATCCGCGACCTCGACCTCTTGGCTCCGGGGTTCCAGCTCCTGGCCGGATCGGTTGGGCCGAGCCACGCCTGGGTGCATCTCGAGGCCTTCGGCGTCGACGTCGAGGTGCACGGGGCGCGCGTTTGCCACGGTGACCTGGTCCACGCCGATCGCCACGGCGCGGTCGTGATTCCGTTCGAGGCGGCGGCCCGCCTGCCCGAGGCGATCGCGCTCTGCGGTCGGCGCGAGGCCCCGATCCTGGCCGCGGCGCGGGCCCCGGGCTTTTCGGTCGAGAAGCTGGCGGCCGCCTGGGCCGAGGCCGAAGACATCCACTGACGGGCACCTGGCGTGAACGGGCTCGGCCGTTTTTTGGTCGTCCTCGGCATCGTCCTCGTCGTGCTCGGGCTCGCCATGCCCTGGCTCGGCAAACTCGGACTGGGCCGGCTGCCCGGCGACATTCTCGTCGAGCGCGAAAATTTCACGTTCTATTTCCCGATCGCGACCTCGCTCCTGATCAGCCTCGTCCTGTCGCTCCTGCTCTGGTTGCTCGGGCGCTGAGCCGGGCGCCGACGGCCGGGCCGAGACCCGCCGACCGCTCGCCGACGAGCCGCGAGAGCGCGACGCCCGTCGCTCCGACGAGGAGGTAACAAATAGCGGCGATCCGCAGCGAGGTCGAAATACCGGCCTCGATCCCGACGGCGACCGCGATGCCGGCGGCGAGCACGCCGGCCGCGCCGTTGACGGCCCAGAACCAGGGCGTTGGCCGCGCGTCGATCGCTTCGACCAGCCTCATGCCGGCCGGGAAGGCGAAGCCCATCAGGAAGCCGGGCGGCCCGATCGCGAGCAGACAGAGCGACACGCGAACCGGCAACGTGGCACCTTCGAATGCCGCCGCGACCGGAGGGAACCAGACGGGCAGCATGAAAAGGACGAGGGCGAGTGCGGCGCTCCAGAGGAGGATGCGTCCCGACGCCTCGAGGCGCAGCCGTTCGGATGCGAGCGCCCCGAGCCCGGTCGAGAGGATGATCCCGAAGAGCCCGATCGCCAAACCGTAGACCGGGTGACCGAGAAACACCGACAAACGCTGGAGGAGCCCGATCTCCACCAGCATGAAGCCCAGACCGATGAAGAGGAAGTAGATGGTGCCCAAGGCCGCGAGCGCGGGCTCGGCGCGCCGCAACGTCGGCAGCGCGGGAGCGATCATCGTGACGAGAACGACGAGCGCGGAGAGGCCGATGATGAGAGCGAGCGTGATCGTGGCCTGCAGATTGCCGCGGATCACGCCGGTGCCGTGGCTGCGAACCGCCTCGAGCATCGCTGACGGATGGGACATTCTGAGCTGATTGAAGAAAAACGGCCGATCGTCGGTCGCGGGCGAGAGATCGAGCCGGAAGCCGCGGGCCAGCGCGTGGAGCGATTCGAGATCCGGCGCCGCCACGATCCGCGCCAGCACGGGCGAGGCGGCGGGTCGACCGGGTGCCACCAACAAGCGAAAGCGGAGCCGGTCGGCGGTCTCTGTCAGGGTCGCAATATCCGCAGCCGACAGCGGCTCGCGGCCGACGATGATCGTCGCGATCCGATCGTGGGCGGCGAGCACGATGTGGCGCTCGGGCTCCGCTGCACCGCGCGTCAACAGCGCCGCTTTGGCGAGGCTCAAGAGCCGGCCGGTCTCGTTGACGTCGGCGGGATCGTACCAGCGCGAGACGGTGAAGATGCCGGAGGCAGTCAGCCGATCGAAAAAGCGGCGCCAGCCCTCGACCGTGTAGAGACCATTCTCGCTCAGCGAAAAAGCCCCCGCCCCCGTCGCCGCCCAAGTGTCGATCATGCTCATCTGGACGAGGTCGAAGCGCTCGTCGGTCCGCGCGAACCAGCTGCGCGCCTCGTCGACCACCAGCCGGACGCCTGGGACTTCCGCGAGCCGGTTGAAGGTACGAAAGTCCCGATCGAGCAGCCTGATGAAGATGGGGTTGATCTCGACACCCGTGATGTCACGGAAACCGAACGTCCAGGCCGAGACGAGATCGCGCCCGCCGCCAACGCCGATCACCGCAGCACGACCTTCGTTGCGGATCGCGTAGGCTAGATTGACGAGATCGTAGCGCAAAAAATCGAGGGTCTGGTCACGGCCCTCGAAGCGGTACATCACGGTTGCGGCTTCACCGTCGATATTGACCCAACGCTGCTCGATCCGCGTCTCCGGCATCGCAGGCGATGCGGCCCACATCACCGCAGGCTCCGGTCGCACGGGCCCGCCCTGGGCCAGGATCCGGGAAAACGAGTTCCACGCGACCACGTCGTGGTGCTCGAGGTATTCGAGGTGCCCGCGCACGACCGTCGGCACCAGTCCACGAGGATGGAGTGCCGCGTTCGCGAGCCCGGCTGCGCCGATCAACAACGCGATCACGGCCGGGTGGGCGAGGAGACGCAGCCGCCCGAGCGGGCCGGGCGGCGGTGCGAGCTCCGAGCCGAGGCGCGCCGACTTGAATAGCCAGCCGGCCAGGGCTCCCACAGCCGCAACCAGCAGAACGGCGGAGAGGGCGTCGACCCGATCGAGCAGCAGGAGCACGACGAGGCAGCCGGTCGCCGCGCCGACGAGGTCGACTCCGTAGACCAAGCCGACCGGCCAGGGACTACGGGTGAGCGCCAGGGAGACCGCGACACCGGCGAACAGGTAGGGTGGGGCCAAGACGAGAATGAGCTTGAGCCAGACGAGCGAGGTGAGGACCAGGTTGCCCGGGTGGACGAAGACGACACTGGTGACCAACAAGAGGAGCGAGAGAGCGGTCGCCAGCGCGAAGCCCGCACTCGATCGTACCAGCTGCGGGCCGAGATGCTCGGCTGCAAACCAAGCGCTGCGAAAGTACACCAAGAGGGCACCGGCGGTCATCCCGAACATCGCCATGCTGATGGCGAAAAAGGCGAGATGGTAGTGGCTGACCACCGAAAGGATCCTGGTCTGCAGGATCTGCAGCATCAGGACAGCCATGCAGATCAGGAACAGGCCGGCCAGGAAAGGCAGCCGGCCTTCGGAACGATCCCGTCTCATCTACCCCCGCCTCCCCCGGTCTCGGCCCATCTCGGACCGCTGCGATCGTTGGGTCGTGCCGCGTGCGCAGAACCGCGACAGGTGCAGTCGTCGCGAGCGCTCGGCGAAAT
>JANWZN010000170.1 GCA_025054575.1 Geminicoccaceae bacterium
CGGCCGTGATGGGCCCGCGCGACTTGGCGCCGTTGCGCCGCGCGGCTTCGCGCTGCGCCTCGCTCCTCGGCTTGCGCGCCGCCGCCTCGACCGCCACCATGACGAGCTCCCGTGCTTGGGATCATGGGCGGAGGATAGGACTATGAGCAGAAAAGATCAATGACGGTCCGGTCGTCGGGTCCGTTTCCAGCGGCGACACTAAGACGGGGACGAGAGAACTCGAAGCTTCGCTAGCTGCAGCGCGGGCGGCGGCCCCGGCGCCGCGGGGCTGGGTTGCGCGACCGCGATCAGGGCGCAGTCTCGGTCAACAGCACCCCGAGCTCCTCGTCGCTGGCCGCCGGCGGGGCGAGCGTGTCGCGGAACAGCCGGCGCTTGCGCTCGAGGAGCGCGTCGAGGTTCTGGTCGAAGGATCGCCGTCCGTCGCCCAGGACGGCGATCGGGAGATGGATGGTCACGGGTCGTTCCTGCCCGATCCGCAACACGCGGCCGTTGCACTGGTCTTCGACCGCCGGGTTCCACCAGCGGGCGAGGTGGATCACGTGGTTGGCGCGGGTGAGCGTGAGGCCGACCCCGCCCGCGCGCGGCGAGAGGAGCACGAGGCCGAAGCCTCGGCCGCGTTGGAAGGCGTCGACGATGTTCTGCCGCCGACCGCCGGCCACGTCGCCGCTCACGACGGGCGGAGGCTCGGGCAGGCGATAGCGACGCTGCAGCAGACCTCGCAGGCGGGCCATCACGTCGAGGTCGTCGAGGAACAGGATGGCGGCTTCGTCGCACTCTCGGATCCGGTCGAGCGCCTCGATCGCTACAGCGAGGCGGGCCGACGCCGCGATCAGGGCGTCGTCCTCGTCGAGCCCGGGCTCGGGATGCAGGCAGACGGCGCGCAAGCGCTGGAGCGCTTCGAGCACCCGCCCCGACCCCGTCGCGCCGCGAGCGCTCGCGATCACGTGCTCGTAGGCCCGCCGCTGTCGTTCGGGCATCGGCCGCTCGCAGCGTTCGACGGTGAAGTCGGGGAGGTCGGGAAGGTGGTCGGTGCGCAGGCGTCGGAGGAGGAAGGGGGGCGTCGCGCGGTTCGGATCGTCGAGCAGACGGCGCAGGCGCGCGAGCCGTTCGGGGCTGGGCTCGCGCTCGAACCGGTCGCTGAAGGAGCGCAGCTCGCCCAGAAGGCCGGGATGGGCCGCGTCGCAGATGCACCAGAGATCGGCGAGCCGGTTCTCGACCGGTGTGCCGGTGATCGCGATCGTGAACTCGGCCTGCATCGCTTTGGCGGCGTCGGTCAGCCTCACGGCCGGGTTCTTGATCTTCTGCGCTTCGTCGAAGGCGATCGCGGCGAAGCGAACGGCGCCGAAATCACGGTCGTAATCGCGCAGGGTCTCGTAGGTCGTCAGCACCCAGTCGGCGTTTTCGAGCGCCTTCGGGTCGATGCCCGGGGAGCCGTCCTCGCGCGGCCGCTTGATGCCGGTGAGGCCTCTGCCGAAGGCTTCGAGGGGCCGGCCGAGGCCGGGAGCGGTCAGATGCCGATCGTGCTCGGCCTTCCAATTGGCGAGCAAGCCCGTCGGCGCGACCACGAGAATCGGTGCTCGGGCGACCACGCCGAGCCCCATCGCGTCCCTCAGCCAGGCCAGGAAGGTCAGCACCTGAAGCGTCTTGCCCAGCCCCATCTCGTCCGCGAGCAAGACTCCGGGGCGGCCCGCCTCCCAGCACCGCTGGAGCCAGAGGACGCCATCCCGTTGGTGTTCCTTGAGCGGCGTTCGAAGCGAGGCCGGCAACGAGCCGACCTTCCCGGCCGCGCGTTTGCGGAACACCGCCTCGAAGCCGAGCTCGCTCTCGTTTGGGACGATGACGAGGACCTCGGGCTCGGTCGGCGCACGCCGCGCCCCGGCTTTCGGCTTCTCATCGACCGCCGATCCCGTTTCGCGATCGATGCACACTTGGATGGCTCTGAGCGTCTCTGTGTTCGCCGGAACGCCGACGATCGTTCCGTCGGCGTCGGTCCAGGGAACGATCGGCTCGCCTCTGCCGATCGCTTGCTCGACCATGTCTCGCAGTTGTTTCGCGCGCTGGAGACCGAGCTCGACCCGCCGATCCCCGACGATGAGGCCGCCCTTTGCGACATTCGTGGTGCCTTCCCTGTTTTGATCGCCCGTTTCGGGACCGAACCAATCGGTCGAGTCGACCTGCACCCAGGGCAGAACGCGCGGCTGCCACAGGCCCAGCCCGATCACCCGCTCGCCGTAGGCGCGGGTCTCGAGGAAGACCTGCTCGATCACCGTCTCGTCCAGCTCGTGGCCGAGCTTTTCTTCGAGGACGGCGCGCGGAGAGCGGAAGAAGGCGAGCTTGGTCGACCAGGTCGCCGACTGCACGTTGCGGACGACCTGCAGCGCTTTGCGGAGGGTCGGGGTCAGGACCACCCAGTCGCCGCTGCCGACTACGTAGACCCCGCGCGCCGTGCCGTAGGCGTGGAAGAGCTCGTGGCCGAAGCGGCGCTGCCGGTCGGGGTCGAGCAGCGGAAGGGGCTCGCCGCCTTCGTTCGTGGTCCGGGCCCGGTGCAGCACCGGAACCAACTTCGCCTCGGGCCCTCGGCCCTCCAGATCGAGCGAGAAGGCATCGGCCACCGCGATCCGGAGCCGGCCCAAAAAGCCCGGTGCCCGGGCTTCGCCACCCTCGATCGCGTCGGGCAGGAGCTCGCGCAGATCGGCGAGGGCTCGCATTCGCCCCGCTTCGTCGGCAGGGTCGAGGGCCGCAAAGCGGTCCACCGCCTCGGCGATCGAGAAGAGAGGCTCGGGAAGGCGTCGCCAGGCCCCCGCGAGATCGAGCCACGCACCCACCCGCCTCGCGCCGGGCAGCGCCTGACCGGTCGAACGCTCCCAGCGCAGGCGCACGCTGAAGTCCGGTCGCGTGACGAGCCCTTCGGTATCGATCACCCCGATCGCCTCGATCGCCGGAGGCAACTGCAAGGCCTTCGCCCCCTCCGCCGAGAGGCCGGCGATCGAACGGTGCTCGACGAGCAGGGTGTCGCCTTCGGCCACGGCGCTCTCGGCGGCGAGCAAGCGGTTCGCGACATCGACCCCGCGCAGGAGCGTTCGGGGCGCCTCGACCGCCCACCGGTCGACCGGGATGGGTCCCGCGGGCCCCACGAGACGGAGCAGAGTAGCCGAGGCTTCGGGTGCGAAATCGAAGCGTGGGGTCACGGCAAGTAATCCTTGGTCTCGAGCCGCACTCCCGCCCGTTCGCGCAACAGCGCCGCGGCGCGGTCTTGCCAACGGCCGCTGTCGGATCCGGCGTGGCGCAGACCGTCCTCTTTGCCGCCGCCCGGAAATACGAGGCTGTCGGTCTTGAGCTCGTCGCCCGCATAGGCGCTGCGGCCGAGCTGCGGCGCGTGCTTCCAATCGGCGGGCCAAGCGCGCAAGCGGCCGTTGTGGCTCCACTCGCAGAGCACGAGCGGCCCGATGCGCATGAGGATGACGGCGTGCTTGGCGTCGACCCCGCCCGAGAGCGTGCCATAGGAGCCGCGCAGGTCCTGCACGAGCCGAGCCGCGGCCTTCACCTCGTGCGCCAAAGCGAGCCAGACGTCCGAAATCGCTCCCTTGTCGAGACAGGCTTTCCAGAAGCGCTCGCGGTAACGCCACTGGCGATCGAGCGCGTAGTGCCGAATGATCTGGAAGAACGTTTCGAGCGAGGCTTTGGCGAGCCAGGACTTGAACAGGTCGACGGCGTTCCGATCCACCTGCGCCCAGCGGCCGGAGCCGCCCGGCACGCGCGGGTCGCCGAGCCGATCGAGGAGCGCGCGCTGGACCCGGGCGCGGACGTCTTCCGCAGGGCGGATCCCGTCGAGCCAGGGCCGCAAAAGGCCCCCAGCGAAGGCTCCGCGGAGTTCGTCGAAGCGCAGGCGCCGACGGCCACCGTCGTCGAGCGTCCAGAGAGCGAGCAAGCGGTCGAGGAACTGAAGCGCGTCCTTTTGGCTGGCGAGTTGCCGCCATTCGCGAAGCACTGCCAGGAGGGCGTGCTTCAGGTAGGCGCTCGCCGCACGCAGGGGCTCGGCGAAGCCGTACCGGCCCGAGAGCTCCTCCACCGGTGTCGAACTCGTGAGGAGCACGTGGCCGAGACGGTTCGGTCCGCTCGTCGCATCGAACAGGCTCACTTCCGAAGCGGCGATTCGTGCCCAAGCGAGGCGCGGATCGTCGCTTCGGCGTACGAGGCGCTCGAGCTCTCGCGCGATCCGCCGGTGGCTCGCGCTCTCCGGGTCGAAACTCACGATCCAACAGTGAACGAGGTGGCGCAGCGTTCGCCGGTGCTCGGCCGCCTGGTTCAGGACGGCGTCGAGCAACCCCGGGATCGCTTCCCCTCGAGGCTGGCCGTTCCAGAGGATCCACGGCGCGTGGCAGAGCTCCCGGCGCGTGGCCTCGTGGCGGCGCCCGGCCCCGAAGAGTTGCGCGAGGTTTCGGCGCAAGAGCTCCAGCATGTTCTCGGGCGGCGGGCGCGGCCGGTCGTCCTGTGGCGCGCTCAGGCCATGGAGGGCCCTTTTCGTGTGCACGGCCTCGGCCGGCGCCGTGTCGGCCAGCCGCCGGGCGATCACGCGAACGAAAGCGACGGCCTCGCGTAGGCGCGTCACGGGATCTCCCCCAAGGCTCTGCGGATCTCCTCCCGCAACCGCTCGATCTCGTCGGTCGTACGCGCGCTCAAAATGAAGCGGATGTCGATCCGACGATTGGCGGCCAGGTCGCGCTCGCTGTCGCCGAGCGCAGCGGGCAAGGGCCGGGTCTCGCCATACCCCGAAACACCCAGAAGGGGCTGTCGATCCGGGTTGAGCAGCCCCAGAAGAGCGGCACGATCGGCTGCGAGTGCGCGATACACCGTGAGCGCCCGGGCTGCGGAGAGTTGCAAATTGTCCCGGAAGTCGCGGTCCGGCGCGAGCGGTCTCCTGTCGGTGTGGCCCTCGATCAGCACCGTCTCGAGTACGGGTTGATCATCGGCCGCGCAGCCGGTTCGCGCGCCGCCCTCGGCGAAGCAGGGCAGCACCTCCGCCATGACCTCGGCGAGGACGCGGACGGCCCGGCGCTCTTCTGGTCCGAGCTCGGCGCTACGCGTCGGAAAACGCAGCTCGCGCTCCGGCAGGCGAAGCACGCCCGATCGGTGGTCGATCTGGACGATCACGCCGCGCTCGTGGAGCCGCTCGCGCATCCGCTCGAGCAAGACCTCCCGCGTCCGCTGCCGTGACTCGACCTCGCGATCCAGCAAGTCGAGGGCGCGCAGGAGCGCCTGGCGCTGGCGCGCGAGCAGCCGCTGCAGTTCGGCGTTGCGCTCGCGCTCCGCTTCGGCCAACTGACGTTGTCGCTCGGCCTCCTGCCGCTCGAGTTCGGCGAGCCGACGTTGGGCATCGGCTTCGATCTTCGCCTGCTCCGCCTCGCGGCGCGCGCGCTCGGCCGCTTCGGCGCGCTCCCGGGCGAGTGCTTCGAGACGGACGAGCTCCGCCTTCAGCTTCTCGACGTCTTCGGTCGAGGTCTGGTAGTTGAGAGCGAACACCGTCAGCATGAGCAGGAATACGAAGAGAATACCGACCATGAGGTCGGAGACCGAGGCGAAGTAGCCTTCGCCCTCGGGCTCGTCGACGATCCGCCTCGCGGCTTCGCTGGCCACGGCTCATGGCCTCCGCACGGCCGAAGCCTGAACGGGCTGGAGGTCCTCGACCACCTCGGAGAGCTCACGAATCGCGTTCTCCAAGGAAGTAACGGCTTTTGCAAGATTCTCGTCGATCTGCCCGACGGTCTCTCCGACGCGTTGGGCGAACGCTTCGTATTGCGTCGCCAGCTCCTGGAGTGTGTTGGCGAGCGCTTCGTCGATTCCCCCGAAGCGCGCGCTCGTCGCTTCGAACTGTTGGGCGACTCGCTGGAGATCTCGAAGGCCGGTGGCGAGCGCGCTCCGGATCTCCGAGAGGCCGGCCGTTGCTTCCCGAAAGCCCTCGCCGAGCCTTTCCATCCGCTCGTTCGTTTTTTGGAGGGCTGCCGCACCGGCCGAAAGAGTCT
>JANWZN010000171.1 GCA_025054575.1 Geminicoccaceae bacterium
GGAGGGTCCAGTGATGGCCGCGACCTCGCTGCCGCGCGCGCCCGCGATCAAGAGTGCCAAGACCTACGCGCTGCGCCGTGGTCTGGTCGAGGCGGGGCAGATCCTCTTGGGCCTCGTGATCCTGGTCTGGGTGCTGCTGCCGATCTATCACATGGTGATGCTGTCGCTGACGCCGATCAACGAGGCGTTCGGCGGCCGCTTCTGGCCCGACAACCCGACCCTCGAGAACTTCCAGACCGTCTTCACCCAGAACCACTTCTTCTTGGAGCGCTTCTGGCTGCAGCTCGCCAACAGCGTGGTCGTGGCGCTGGGCACCATGGTGCTCGTCCTCGTCGTGGCCACGCTCGCCTCCTTCGCGATCGGCCGGCTCAAGATGCCGGGCGGCCACGTGGTCTCGAACCTGGCCCTCTTGACCTACCTCATCCCGATGGCGTTCCTGGCCATCCCCTTCTATCGGATCATGGCGCAGTACGGCATCTTGAACACGCGCACCTCCCTCGTGCTCGCGATGTCGACCTTCGCCATCCCCTACGCCATCTGGGTCTTGCGCCAGTACGCCGAGAACGTGCCCTTCGAGCTCGACGAGGCGGCCAAAGTCGACGGCGCGTCGCCCTGGCAGATCTTGTGGCTCGTCTACGTGCCCCTGTTGCGCCCGGCGCTGATCGCGATCGGCACCTACGCGCTGCTCTTGGCCTGGAACGAATATCTCTACGCCTTCTTGCTGCTGTCGACCGCGCAGCAGCACACGATCCCCTTGACCATGGGCTACTTCCTCGTCACCGACGACAGCCCGTGGCCCTTGTTGATGGCGACCGCCATCATCTACGCGCTGCCGCCGGCGGCCCTTTATTATGCTGTGCGCAAATACATGGTGACGGGGCTCACCGCGGGGGCGACCAAGAGCTAGGTCGGCGAGCTTGGCGGCGGCACCCCGACCCGCGACGAGCCGCTGATCGGCACGCTGCGCGACGTCGGGCGCTCGCTCGGCATCTTCGCCGCGCTGGAGCCGATGCTGCGCGACGAGATCGACCCGGTCGATCTCTGGGGCTGGTCGATCCTCTCCGCAAAGGCGTCGGACGAGGAGCGAAAGCCGAGGGAGCGGCTCTTGCGTCTGCTCGAAAGCCAGGCGTCGCTCGACGATACGTATCTCCGGCGGCTGGTCGTCGATCCCGAATCGGCACGCATTCCCGACATCCGCCGCGACGGTGCCAAAGAGGGCGGGGATCGCCGCTTGCATCCGGTGACCGTCCTCGTCTTGCTGAACAAAGCGTGCAATAAATCTCGTGATCCGGCTGATCCTCTGTGTTTCGAGCAAAAGCTCGGCACGCCGCCTGCGAACTATCTGTGCTGGCAGGACAGGCGCGCTAGGCTTTTGACATATGGCACGCAGGCATCTTCCTTCGCCGTAGCCCGTGCCATCGAAGCGTTGAAGACCAGGGACGCCTTCGAAAAAGCCGCGCTCGATGTTTGGCGCAACGGCGCGCTCGTCCCGTTCCTCCGCGCCCTGCAGATCGCTGCGCCCTACCGTCTCGTCCCAGAAAATCACGCGCGTCGCCGAGAAATCCTGGACGACTGGCGCCGCTGGCTCAACGAGCTGGCCGAGCAAGACACAATATTCGATGGACGCGACGGCGCTTGGCGCCGACATCGCGTGCTGGCACTCGGCTTTCTTCTCCTGGTGCAAAAGATCCCGGTTCAGCCGGTCGAGCCCGAAGCCGATCTCGGTGCTCTATTGTCCGCGGTCGAGGCGGGCCGGGCCGTGCTCGCTTCGCATCTCGTGGTCTGTAGCTTGTTCGAAAGCAAGGAGAATGTGCCGGAGAAGGGCCCTCTGCAGCCGTCGTCTCTGGTCGCATTTGCTCCGGCGCAGATCGGATCGATGCTCGATCGACTCGAGACTTGGGCGAGGGAGAAGACGTCGACGGGCGAGTTTCTCCGCGCCCAGAAAGACACGGCATGGGTGGAGGCCCTCGTCCGCGCCGGCCGACTCGATGAGGGGATGGTGAACGCGGCCTTCGCCGAAGCGATGGGCGACCCGCAGGCCCTCGATCGCTGGCTAGAGGTCTGCTTCGGCGACGCGAGCGACACGAAATGCGCGCGCTGGTTCGCTGCGCTTTTCCCGCCGGAGGATCCGCGCACGATCGCGCTGCTCCGCGGTCGCCTGTGGCGCTCAGGCGAAGCCGCCGACCGTCTGCGCAGCCTGTCGGAGACGGCGCTCGAGGTGACCAACGAGCCGGAGAAGCGGCTCGGCGAAGCCTGGCACCAAGGGGTGGCGATCTCGTAATTCGCCGAAACCTTGGCCGGCCGAGGGCTCAATCCCGCAGATCGTCCCAGAACTCCTTGACCTTGGCGAAGAAACCCTCGCTCTCGGGGTGCTGGCCCTTGGCCGACTTGCCGGCCTTCTCGAACTCGCGCAACAGCTCGATCTGCCGCTTGGTCAGATTGACCGGTGTTTCGACCACGAGCTCGACGACGAGATCGCCGCGCGCCCGGCCCTGCAGCTCGGTCATCCCCTTGCCGCGCAGGCGCACCTGCTTGCCGGTCTGCGTCCCCGCCGGCACCGCCACCTGGATCCGCTCGCCGTCGATCCCGGGCACGTCGACCGTGCCGCCGAGCGCGGCCGTCACCATCGGGATCGGCACCCGGCAATAGAGGGTCGTGCCGTCGCGGCGGAACATCCGGTGCGGGGCGACCGAGACGAAGATGTAGAGATCGCCCGGGGCACCGCCGCGCAGCCCGGCCTCGCCCTCGCCCGCGAGCCGGATGCGGGTGCCGTCCTCGACCCCGTTCGGGATCGTGACCGCGAGCGTCTTTTCGCGCTGGACCCGGCCGGCGCCGCCGCAGCTGCGGCAGGGGTTGGTGATCGTCCGGCCGCTGCCCATGCAGGTAGGGCAGGTCCGCTCGACCGTGAAGAAGCCCTGCTGGGTGCGGACCCGGCCGATGCCGCGGCAGGTCGGGCAGACCGCGGGCTCGGCCCCGCCCTCGCTGCCGCTGCCCCGGCAGGCCTCGCAGGGGACCGAGGTCGGCACGCGGATCTGCGCCTTCTTGCCGGTGAAGGCCTCCTCGAGCGTGAGCGTGAGGTTGTAGCGCAGATCGGCCCCGCGGCTGCCCGCACCGCGCCGTCGGGCGTTGCCGCCCAGGAAATCGCCGAAGAGATCGTCGAAGACGTCGGCGAAGGAGGCGAAATCGAAGCCGGCGCCGGGCCCGGGGCCGCCGCCCGCTTCGAACGCACGATGGCCGAACTGGTCGTAGGCCGCCCGCTTCTGCGGATCTTTGAGGACCTCGTAGGCCTCGTTGATCTCCTTGAAGTGGGCTTCGGCCGAGGGATCACCCGGGTTGCGGTCCGGGTGATACTTCATCGCGAGCTGACGATAGGCGCGCTTGATCTCGGCCTCGGAGGCGCCGCGGGCGACGCCCAGCACCTCGTAATAGTCGCGCTTGGCCATCGCCCGCTGCCCCGCCCGCCCGCGCGCCCGCTACGCGCTCGCGACCCGCCCCGGCCCGACCCGAGAGAGCGCCCGGCTCAAGCCGAACGCTTCTTGTCGTCGTTGACCTCCTCGAACTCGGCGTCGACCACGCCCGAGTCGCGGCCGCCGGCGGCCGAGGCGCTAGCTTCGGCACCGGCCTGCTGCGAGCGGTACATGGCCTCGCCGAGCTTCATCGCGGCCTGGGCGAGGGCATCGGTGCGCCGCTTGATCTCGGCCGCATCGTCCCGCTCGAGCACGCTCTTGAGGTCGGCGATCGCCCGCTCGATCGACTCCCGCTCGGCCGCGGCGACCTTGTCGCCGTGCTCCTTGAGGCTCTTCTCGGTCGAGTAGATCAGGCTGTCGGCATGGTTGCGGGCGTCGATCAGCTCGCGCCGGCGCTTGTCCTCTTCGGCGTGCTCCTGCGCTTCCTTGATCATCCGCTGGATCTCGGCCTCGGTGAGCCCGCCCGAGGCCTGGATGCGGATCGCCTGCTCCTTGCCCGTGGCCTTGTCCTTGGCCGAGACGTTGACGATGCCGTTGGCGTCGATGTCGAAGGTGACCTCGATCTGCGGCACGCCGCGCGGGGCGGGCGGGATGCCGACCAGGTCGAACTGACCCAAGAGCTTGTTCTGGGCCGCGATCTCGCGCTCGCCCTGGAACACCCGGATGGTCACCGCCGACTGGTTGTCTTCCGCGGTCGAGAAGATCTGGCTCTTCTTGGTCGGGATCGTGGTGTTGCGCTCGATGATCCGGGTGAACACGCCACCCAGCGTCTCGATGCCGAGCGAGAGCGGGGTGACGTCGAGCAACAAGACGTCCTTGACCTCGCCCGAGAGCACCGCCGCCTGGATCGCGGCACCGACCGCCACCACTTCGTCGGGGTTGACGCCCTGATGCGGCTGCTTGCCGAAGAACTGGCGCACGGTCTCGACGATCTTGGGCATCCGGGTCATGCCGCCCACGAGGATGACCTCGTCGATCTCGGCGGCCTTGAGCCCGGCGTCCTTGAGCGCGAGCTTGCAGGGCTCGATCGTCTTCTGGATCAGATCGTCGACGAGGGCCTCGAACTTGGCGCGCGTGATCTTGATCATCAGATGCTTGGGGCCCGAGGCGTCGGCCGTGATGAACGGCAGGTTGACCTCGGTCTGCATCGTCGAGGAGAGCTCGATCTTGGCCTTCTCGGCCGCCTCCTTGAGGCGCTGGAGGGCGAGCCGGTCGTTGCGCAGATCGATGCCGTGCTCCTTCTTGAACTCGTCGGCCATGTAGTCGATCAGGCGCTTGTCGAAGTCCTCGCCGCCGAGGAACGTGTCGCCGTTGGTCGACTTGACCTCGAACACCCCGTCGCCGATCTCGAGGATCGAGATGTCGAACGTACCGCCGCCCAGATCGTAGACCGCGATCGTGCCGCTCTTCTTCTTGTCGAAGCCGTACGCCAACGCGGCCGCGGTCGGCTCGTTGATGATCCGCAAGACCTCGAGGCCGGCGATCCGACCGGCGTCCTTGGTCGCCTGCCGCTGGCTGTCGTTGAAATAGGCGGGCACGGTGATGACCGCTTTGGTCACCGGCTGGCCGAGATAGCGCTCGGCCGTCTGCTTCATCTTTTTGAGGACCTCGGCGCTCACCTGCGAGGGTGCCAGCTTCTTGTCGCGGACCTGGACCCAGGCGTCGCCGTTGTCGCCCCGCACGATCTTGTACGGGACCATTTCCATGTCCTTGCGCACGACCGGGTCGTCGAAGCGCCGGCCGATCAGCCGCTTGACCGCGAAGAGCGTGTTCTCGGGGTTGGTCACCGCCTGCCGCTTGGCGGGCATGCCGACCAGGATCTCGCCGTCCTCGGTGTAGGCCACCATCGACGGCGTCGTGCGCATCCCCTCCTCGTTCTCGATGACCCGGGCGTTCTTGCCCTCCATCACCGCGACGCAGCTGTTCGTCGTGCCGAGGTCGATGCCGATGATCTTGCTCATTACCATCCTCTTCCGAGCGACGGGCGATGTCGTGCTCGTCCGAACCGGCGAATCGCCCGCCGGCGCGCACCGGACCGCGGCGCTCGGGGGCGTCGAAACCGGCCAGGATGTAGGGAGCGGGTCCGCGTCCTGCAACCTCGCCCGCTGCGGTTCGCGCGCTCCGGTTCTCGGCAAGGCCGAGCCCGTGGCCCCGTGCGGCCGGTCGACTCGTGCGCGGGGGCTCGGCGGCCGGTCGGCTGCGCCACCCGCTCGGCCGGGGCGCGGCGCCCCGCCCGGCTGCTCTGCCCGTCGTGCAGGTAGCAAAGAAAGGTCGCATGCGCGCCCAAGCGGCGGCTCGCCCGACGAGGCCGCTCGCCCGGGCCGCGCGCCCACCTCCCGCGGCCGACAGGGCCGAGGCCCTTGCAGCACGCGCGAGGTCCCGCCGGCAGAGCAACAGCCGCGGGGCCGTCGATCTCGCCGGGCCCGCCGATCGGTGGCCGCCGGCACCGGCTGCG
>JANWZN010000172.1 GCA_025054575.1 Geminicoccaceae bacterium
CGGGCGCGCGCGCTTGACCTCGACCGCCACCGTCTTGCTGCGGCCGTGGCTGAAGCTCTGGCGGACCACGCCGGTCTCGACCGTCTTCTTGAGCTCGATCCGCGGCGGCACCGTTCGGGCGATGCCGATCCGCGGGTTCTTGTCGTCGCCCTTGGCGTCCGTCATCGATCGTCACCGCCCTGTTGCGTTTCCTTCCCGCTCGCCGCCTCCCCGGCAGGGCCTTCGGCGCGGAGACCTTCGAGGCGATCGAGCTCGCGCGCGAGGCGCTGGGCGAGCCCGCTCGCGGCGACCGCGACATAGACGAGCTCGTCGCGACCCAGCGCCCGCCCGAGTTCCGCTCGGCCGAGGCTCGACACGACCGGCACCGAGCCGGCCGCGCGGCGAATCTTCTGGGCTTGGCTCGCCGCGTCGGCGGCGATCAGCACGAGCCCGACCCCGCCCTTCGCGAGCGCCGCCTCGACCTGGTCGAAGCCGGCCACCACGAGCCCCGCCCGCCGGGCGAGGCCCAACAGATCGAGGCAGCGGCGGCGCAGCGCGGCCTCGACCGTGGCCGGCAGATCGGCAGCGGGCCGGGCAGGGGCCTTGGCCGCTCTGGCGAAGACGTTCTTCTTGACCGCCTCGGCGAGGCGGGCGCGATCGGCCTCGAGCCAGATGCCGCGACCCGGCAGGCGCTCGTCGACATCGGCCACGACCGCACCATCGGGCGCGATCACGAAGCGGATCATCCGCGCCCGCTCGCCCGGCGCGCGCGCAAGCGCATCGCGGCGGCGCCCGCCGCGCCGCTCCGGCTCGATCACGGTCAGGAGATCCTCGCTCTTCACGCGGATGCCGCCGCCTCCTGCTCCTCGGCCGCCACGGGCGGCTCGATCCAACCCAACCGGACCCGCGCGTCCATCACGATGGCGCCCGCCACTTCCGCGTCGAGCCCGCTGCCGGGCAGCATCTCGGCGAGCTCGTCGCCGGCCAGATCGGCCAGATCCTCGAGGGTCTTCACCCCCTGCCGCGCGAGCTTGACGATGCTCTCGATGTCGAGCCGGTCGTAGGTCAAGAGATCCTCGCCGGCACCGAGCTCGCGGGCCTCGGCCTCGAGCGCGGCGCGCCGTTCGTCGAGCCAGCTCTGGGCGCGCTCCTTCAAGGCCTGCGCGATCTCCTCGTCGAACCCTTCGATCCGGGCGAGCTCCTCTTCGGGGAAGACGGCGAGCTCCTCGATCGAGGTGATGCCCTCGGTGACCAGGAGCTGGGCGATGACCTCGTCGACGTTGAGGGCACTCGTGAACAGCTCGGTCAGCTCCTTGAACTCGCGCTGGCGGCGCTCGGAATCCTCGCTCTCGGAGACGATGTCGATGTCCCAGCCGGTGAGCTGGCTCGCCAGCCGCACGTTCTGGCCGCGCCGGCCGATCGCGATGTGCTGCATGTGGTCGGGGACGATCACCTCGATCCGCTTGGCGTCCGGGTCGAGCACCACCTTCGACACCTCGGCCGGAGCCAAGGCGTTGCAGACGAAGGTCGCGGGATCGGGCGACCAGGGGATGATGTCGACCTTCTCGCCACCCAGCTCCTGGACCACGGCCTGGACGCGCGAGCCGCGCATGCCCACGCAAGCCCCCACCGGGTCGATGCCGCTGTCCTTCGAATAGACCGCGATCTTGGCGCGCGAGCCGGGGTCGCGGGCGCAGGCCTTGATCTCGATGATCCCGTCGTAGATCTCCGGCACCTCCTGCTCGAACAGCTTCATCATGAAGCCCGGATGGGTGCGGGAGAGAAAGATCTGCGGCCCGCGGCTCTCGTGGCGGACGTCGTAGATGTAGGCGCGGATCCGGTCCTTGACGTGGAAGGACTCGCGCGGGATCAGCTCGTCGGGCCGGACGATCGCTTCCGCCCGGCCGAGATCGACGAGCACGCCCGAGCGGTCGACCCGCTTGACCTCGCCCACGACGATTTCGCCGATCCGGTCCTTGAAGTCGTTGTACTGGCGCTCGCGCTCGGCGTCGCGCACCTTCTGCACGATCACCTGCTTGGCACTCTGGGCCGCGATCCGGCCGAGATCGATCGGCGGCAGCGGCTCCAGGATGTGGTCGCCGAGCTGGGCCGCGGGGTTGCGCTCGCGCGCTTCCTCGAGCCCGATCTGCTTGGCCGGATCTTCGACCGTCTCGACCACCTCGAGCTCGCGATAGAGCCGGATGTCGCCGCTGCGGCGGTCGATCTCGGCCACGATCTCGTGCTCGAGGCCGTATTTGCGGCGTGCCGCGGTCTGGATCGCCTGCTCCATGGCAGCGATCACCTCGCCGGCACCGATCCCCTTTTCCTGGGCGACCGCCTCGGCCACCCGCAACAATTCGCCGCGGCCGAACCCGGTGCTCTCCATCGCGTCCCTCTCCCTCTCAACCGGCCCGCCGGCCGCGGCCGGAACGGGGCGTCCCCGTCGCCGGCTCGGCCACCAACCGGGCTCGCCGCACCGCGGCCAGCGGCACCACCACCGGGCCGTCCTCCGCCTCGATCACCACCGACGTGCCGTCGCACGCACCGAGCGATCCCGTGAACCGCTTGCGCCCGCCGATGGGCTCCTCCGTCTCGATCCGTGCCCGGTGCCCGGCGAACCGGCGGAAATGCTCGGCCGTGACCAGCGGCCGCTCGATCCCGGGCGAGCTCACCTCGAGGCGATAGGCCTGCGGGATCGGGTCGGCCACGTCCAACACCGCCGAGACGGCGTGGCTGATCGCGGCACAGTCCTCGACCGTCATCGGCCGCTCGTGATCGGCCGGTTCGGCCACGATCTGCAAGGTCGGCCGACCACCGCCCATGAGACGCACCTGAACGAGCTCGAAGCCCATCGCGGCGAGCGTCGGCTCGATGAGAGCGGCGAGGTCGGTCGAGGACGAGATCCCTGTCAAACGCGCACGCCAAAGAGAGCGGGTGACAACCCACTCTCCCTTCGAGTAGTCCGAGTAGGAGTTGGCCTCTATATGGGCCGGAACCGCGCTTCAGGCAAGTCCCGAGCGCGGTTGCGGCCGGGCCAGAAAGCGCAGATAGAGAGGGGCGCGACCGGCCGCCCGCGCCTTGGCCTCGTAGCGGGTCACCGGCCGATCGGGCCAGGGCGTGCGCCAATCGGCCGCTCGTTCGGCGGTCCATGCGAGCCCAGGCTCGGCCAAGAGGGCTGCCAGCATCGCCCGGCCATAGCCCGGATCGTCGGTCGCGACCCGCAGCTCGCCCCCGGGCTCGAGGATGCGGGCGAGCTCGGCCGCGGTCGCCGGGTTGACGATCCGCCGCTTGTGGTGGCGGGCCTTGGGCCAGGGGTCGGGAAAGAGGATGTCGATCCGGCGGATCGAGCGATCGGGCAGGGCGCGCAGCAACAGCCGCGCATCGTCGACCAGGATGCGGATATTGTCGAGCCCGTGTTCGGCGATGCCGGCGAGCAAGCGGGCGACGCCGGCCAGGAACGGCTCGACGCCGATGAAGCCCAATTCGGGATGGGCGCGGGCTTGGGCCTCGAGATGCTCGCCGCCGCCGAAGCCGATCTCGAGTCGCACCCCCTCGACCGGGCGCGGGAACAGCGTGCGCGGCTCGAGCCGGCCGTCGGCCGGCAGGGTGATCGCGAGCCGCGGCAACAGCTCCTCGAGCAGCCGCTTGCGCGCGGGCCGGAGCCTGGGCCCGGTCCGCCGGCCGTAGAGCAGCCGTTGCGCGCGCGGCGCGGCAGGGCCGGGGGCCGCGGCACCGGGCCCTTCGAACGGGCCCGCGGCGGCGGACTCAGTTGAAGGCACGCCGCAGGGCGTCGACGAGATCACGGCGCTCCCAGGAGAAGCCGCCGTCGCTCTCGGGCGGCCGGCCGAAATGGCCGTAGGCGGCGGTGCGGGCGTAGATCGGCCGCGACAGGCCCAAATGCTCGCGGATCCCGCGCGGGGAGAGGTCGACCATCTCGTAGAGCGTGCGCGCAAGCCGCGCCTCGTCGACCTCGCCGGTCCCGAGCGTGTCGACGTAGAGCGACAAGGGCTTGCTCACGCCGATCGCGTAGGCGAGCTGGATCAGGCACTTCCGGGCGAGGCCCGCGGCCACGACGTTCTTCGCCAGATAGCGGGCGGCATAGGCCGCCGAGCGGTCGACCTTGGTCGGATCCTTGCCCGAGAAGGCCCCACCGCCGTGCGGCGCCGCGCCGCCATAGGTGTCGACGATGATCTTGCGGCCGGTGAGGCCGGCATCGCCGTCGGGGCCGCCGATCACGAACTTGCCCGTGGGGTTCACGTAGAACTCGGCCTCCGGGCACATCCACCCCTCGGGCAGTGCCGCGAGAACGTAGGGCCGGACGATCTCCTTGACCTCGGCGGGCGAGAGACCCTCGCGGTGCTGTGTGGAGACGACGATCGCGGTGGTGCCGACCGGGCGGCCGTTGACGTAGCGCAAGGTCACCTGGCTCTTGGCGTCGGGCCCGAGGTCCGGCAAGAGGCCGGCGTGGCGCGCGGCTGCGAGCCTGCGCAAGATGTCGTGCGCGAAGTGGATCGGCGCCGGCATGAGCTCGCTCGTCTCGTCGCAGGCATAGCCGAACATGATGCCCTGATCGCCGGCCCCCTCGTCCTTGCCCTCCGCGGCGTCGACACCCATGGCGATGTCGGGCGACTGCTCGTGCAAGAGCACGTCGATCTGCGCGTTGTGCCAGTGGAAGCCCTTCTGCTCGTAGCCGATCGATTTGATCGCCATCCGCGCGGTGTGCCGGATGAGATCGGCGGTGATCCGGCTGTTGGGGCCCGGCCGGCATTCGCCCGCGATCACCACCCGGTTGGTGGTCGCCAGCGTCTCACAGGCGACGCGGGCATAGGGGTACTCGGCGAGGAAGAGATCGACCACCTCGTCCGAGATCCGATCGCAGACCTTGTCGGGGTGGCCTTCGGAAACGGACTCGCTCGTGAACAGATAATCGGCGGCGGCCATCGGCGGGCGATCTCCAAGCGCTCGAGTGCGCGCAAATCTGAAAACGGCGGCCGGGCCGGACCGCCGCGGGGGCTCAAGCAGGAACCGGCCCGCGGGTCAAGCCGAGCCACGGTCGCCGGGGCGTACCCCCGTGGCCGCCTCGCTCACCGAGCGGACGAGCTCGTAGAGCCGGCGGCGCAGGGCCGGATCGGGGATCGCGTTGAAGGCGCGCACGAGCTCGAGCGTTTCGCGACGATCGACCGCAGCCGGTGCCGCAGCCGCCGGTGCCGCCGGCCGGCGCGGCGGGTCGAAGACGAAGCCGAAGCTCGGCTCGGCCAGGCCCGGGCCGGTCAGCGGCGGTTCGCCGCGCGGAGCCTCCTCGAGCTCCTCGAAGAACCAGCCGACCGGGATCTCGAGGATGCGGGCGAGCCGCCACAGCCGGCCGGCGCCGATCCGGTTGGTCCCGCCTTCGTATTTCTGGATCTGCTGGAAGGTGACGCCCAGAAGCTCGCCCAGCCGCTCCTGGCTCAGCCCCATGAGCGTGCGCCGCAGCCGCAACCGCCGGCCGACCTCGCGATCGACCGGGTCCAGGGCCTCGACGCCGTCCGACCCGGGCGATCGCCTCATTCTGCGTTCCGTGCCGCCGAGCCTCGCCGCGCCTCCTGCCATACGACTGTGAAAAATACAACTATAAATAGAAAAACGCTCGACCATCCCGCGGAACGGCGGAACAGGGGCGGGGTCGAAAGCGGTCCGGGCAAGGCCACATCCAGCACGCCGGTCTCGTTCAACCCGAGCCGTGCCACGATTCGGCCCATGGCATCGGTCGCGAGCGAGATCCCGGTATTGGCGGCGCGCAGGAGCGGCAGTCCCTCCTCGATTGCGCGCAAGATCGCCATCGCGGCGTGCTGGTAGGGCCCCGAGCTCGTGCC
>JANWZN010000173.1 GCA_025054575.1 Geminicoccaceae bacterium
CCAGCCGGTCGCCGGGCGCGTCTTGAGCGGCTTCGGCGACAAACCCGACGGCCGCCGCAACGACGGGATCAACCTCGCCGCGCGCAAAGGCACCCCGGTCAAAGCGAGCGAGAACGGGATCGTCGTCTTCGCCGGCGACACGATCGCGGGCTTCGGCAACCTCGTCCTGATCCGCCACGCCGAGGGGTGGACCTCGGCCTATGCCCATCTCGACGAGGTGCTGGTCGGCGTGGGCGACCGCGTCGCCCGCGGCCAGCCGATCGGGCGGGTCGGCGATACGGGCGACGTCAAATCGGCGCAACTCCACTTCCAGCTGCGCCAGGGCCGGACCCCGGTCGACCCGCGCCCGCATCTGGTCGACCCCGCGCTCCAGCTCGCCGCACAGACGGCCGAGCGCGGCCCCGGCGGCTGAGAACACCGGCGCGCGGCGCGGCGCCATCGCACGAGCGCCGTCGATCCACACCCCTCGCAGCGCGCGTCGCGCCACAGCGGACCAGCGCGCGAGCCGGGCGAGGAGCAGGGCGAGCAGGACCATCGCGGCTCCGAATCGTTCGTTCGGCCCTTTCTCGCGCGAAAAGGTTAAGACTTCGTGGAGCCCGCGCGCTTCGCGCGCGCCGCGGCCGGATCAGCCGGCCTCGGCGATCCGCGCGTCGACTACCCCGCGGGTGAGCCGCGCGAGTTCGGCGAGGCTCGTCGGGAAGACCGCGTGTGGGTGACCCGCTGCGGCCCAGAGCCGGTCGAACCGGCCGAGGCTCGCATCGATCGCGCAAGGCGAGGGCTCGAGATGGCCGATCGGCGCCACCCCGCCGATCGCGAACCCGCTCACCCGCCGGACGGTCTCGGCGTCGGCCCGGACCACCCTCCCCTCGAGCCCGAGCAGCTCGGGCAGCAGCTCCGGGCGGCAGCGGCGGTCGCCCGCCACCAGCACCAGAACCGGCCGCTCGCCCAGGAGGAACAGAAGCGACTTGACGATCTGGCCGACCGCGACGCCGAGGGCACGGGCGGCGTCCTCGGCGGTTCGTGCCGTGGCCGCGAGCACGACCGGCCGGCCTTCGGCATGCGCGGCCTCGAGGGCGGCCCGCACCCGCAGGACCGCGGGCCGCGCCAGGACCGCTTCGGGCGCCTGCGCGCTCACAAGGGGGGCAGGGCGATCGTCGCCCCCACCGCCGGCACGTCGTAACCGCGCTGGACGGCCGGCCGCTCGGCGATCGTCCGGTACCAGCGGGCGACGTTTGGATACTCGCTCCAGTCGATCTGGTGCCATTCCCAGCGGGCGACCCAGGGGAAGGTCGCGATGTCGGCGATCGTGTAGGCGCGGCCGGCGAGATAGGGCACCTCGCCCAGCCTTCGGTTCATCACTCCGTAGAGGCGCTTCACTTCGGCGTGATAGCGCTGCTCGGCATAAGGTGCCTTGCCCGGATTGAAGCGCAGGAAGTGGTGCAGCTGGCCGAACATCGGCCCGACCGAGGCCATCTGGAAGAACAGCCACTCGAGCGTGGCGATCCGCTTCGGACGATCCATCGGCAGGAAATTGGCGGTCTTTTCGGCGAGATAGATCAAAATGGCGCCGGATTCGAACACGCTCTGGCCGTTGCTGCGATCGACGATCGCCGGGATCTTGTTGTTCGGGCTGATCTTGAGGAAGGACGGCTCGAACTGCTGGTCCTTGTTGATGTCGATCGGGTGGACCGTGTAGGGCAACCCGCACTCTTCGAGCATGATCGAGATCTTCCGGCCGTTCGGGGTCGACCAGGTGTAGAGATCGATCATCCATCCCTCCCGGGCTGCGCTCGGCCCGCTTCTAGCCGCGCTCCGGCCGCAGGCGAAGGCCGGCCGCGCGTTGGCCGGCCTTCTCCGCGCGCGTGGCTTCTGGCAAGCGCCGGCATCGGCGGAAGGAGAGCCGGCGATGAACGAGGCGGTGCTGCTCGACATGGCGGTGGCCTATGCGGAGGCCGTGCGCGCCCGGCTGCGCACACCCTGGCGGCTCACCGTCCTGCCCACCGGCAGCGATCCCGCCGCGATCGCCGAGGCGCTCGGCCGGGCGCGGGCGGTCGTCCTCACCCGCTTCGACGGTTCGCTGCCGCTCGGGCCCGAGATCGAGCTCCTGCAGGTGGGCGGGGCCGGGCTCGACGCCGTCGACCTCGCGGCCGTGCCGCCGCGGGTCGCGGTCTGCAACGCCTTCGGCCACGAAGACGGCATGGCCGAGTACGTGATCGCGGCGATCCTCGCCTGGCGCCACCGGCTGCTCGAGATGGCCGCCTCCTTCAAGGCCGGCAGCTGGCGGTTCTCCGGCCATATCGGCGATCCGCCGCACGGCGAGGCGGCCGGGGCCACGCTCGGGATCGTCGGGCTCGGCCGGATCGGGACTGCGATCGCCAGCCGTGCCGCGGCCCTCGGGCTCGAGGTGCTCGCCTGCAACCGCAGCCCGCGCCGGCATCCCGCCGTCCGCGAGGTGCTGCCCTGGGACCGGCTCGACGAGCTCTTGCCACGGGTCGATTTCCTCGTCCTCGCCTGCGCCCTCGACGACACCACCCGCGGCCTGATCGACGCAGGGCGCTTGGCTCTGATGCGGTCCGATGCGGTGCTGATCAACGTCGCCCGCGGCCCGGTCTGCGCCGAGGCCGATCTCTTCGAAGCGCTGCGCACGAAGCGGATCGGCGGTGCCGTGCTCGACGTCTGGTGGCGCTATCCGAGCGCCGCCGATCCCGCCCCGCGCCCCTCGGCCTTCCCCTTCCACGAGCTCGACAACGTGATCATGACGCCGCACGCCTCCGGCTGGACCGACGGGCTCTTCCGCCGCCGCGGCGGCCAGATCGCCCACAATCTCGATGCGTTGGCCGAAGGTGCCCCCTTGATCAACCTCGTCCGCGCCGCCGCCCGCTGAACGGAGCCCAGGGCTCGGCCGTCGCGCGCGGCCCGGCGCGAGGCCGCGACGGCTCGCGGTCGTCCGCACATCTCTTGTGCATCCATGCCGGCTTTTTATTCAGGATTTTTTGAGCTCTTCTTCACTCCTCGGTCATGGGTCCGCCCCACGATTCGGCAGGCTCGCTGCGTTGACAGCGCGCGACCACCTCGATAGCCGATCATGGTCGACCTTCGAGGGGAGACGCGCGAGCGCGTCACGAGGAGCGGACCGCGCCATGCGCCCCGTGCCCGATCTCGAGGCTCTGGCCGAGCGATGCTACGACGCGGTCGGCGACGACGCCGCCTGGCACGCCTGGCTTTCAGCCCTGCGCGATCGCTTCCGCGCCGGCTCGGTGGCGCTCATCGGCCACGATTTCGCGACCGGACGCGGCGAGTGGCGTTTGACCCTGGGCTTCGATCCGGTCCTCGCCGGTGCCTACGCCGAGCGATGGGCGGCCGAGAACCCCTGGCTCGCCTGCCCCGATCGCTACGTGGCGGGCCGCGCCCTCCTCGGCGCCGCCCTCGTCCCCGAACATCGGCTCGTGCGGACCGCGTTTTTCGCCGACTATCTGCGGCCGCTGGGCCTGTTCCATCGCCTGGCCGGCACCGTGCTGCGGCGGGCCGACACCGTCGTCTACCTGACCCTGCATCGGCCGCCGGGCAGTGCGGGCTTCGAGGCAGAGGATCTGCGGGCGCTCGAGTGGCTCTTGCCGCATCTCGCCCGCGCCGCCCGCCTGCATCGCGACCTCCTGGCACGTTGGCTCGCGGGCGCGGACGCGCGGCTCCTGCTCGACCGGATCCCGCACGCGCTGTTCCTCCTCGATCGCGGGCTGCGGCCGGTCGTGATGAACGCGCACGCCGAGCGTCTGGTGCGCGAGGCGACGGCGCTTTCGATCCAGGGCGGGCGCTTGAGCGCGACCGGCACTGCGGCCGACCTCGCGCTCCGCCGCACCGTGCGGGCCGTCCTCGACGATCCGCGGCCGGGTGCCAGCGGCGGCGTCGAGCTGCCCCTGCCGCGACGGGACGATCCGCGGCCGATCGCCGTTCGGGTGAGCCGGCTCGGCGCCCGCTGCCCGTTCGCCGACGCGCGCGACGGCCGGCTCGCGGCCCTCGTGGCGATCGACCCCGAACCGGTCGCAGCCGATCCCTCGACGCTCGTCGCGCGGCTCTGGGGCCTGACCCCGGCCGAGGCCCGGCTCTGCTGTCTGCTCGCGCAAGGACTGCGGCCGGCCGAGGCCGCCGAGCGGCTCGGCGTCAGCCGCAACACCGTTCACAGCCAGCTCCGTCAGATCTTCGCCAAGGCCGGCGTCCACCGCCAGGCCGAGCTTTTGCGCCGGCTCGAGCGGGTCGGCACGCTCGGCTAGGGCCGCGAGGGCAGCGCCGCGGCGCTCGCGCTTCACCCGTTCGGGTGATGACCCGGACCTCTTCTTGCGGCACGCGGGCCACGATCGCCCGGTCGGGGAGAACGCCCATGAAGACCCTCTTCCGCGTCGACCTCGCCAAACAGCCCTGGGAGCTCGAGGTCCGGCCGCACAATCGCTGGCATCCCGACATCCCGATGGTCGACTGGGTGCGACCCGGGACCGACTTCCGGATGGAGTGCTACGACTGGACCGGCGGCCAGATCGCCCCGGACGACAGCGCCAACGACGTGCGCGACGTCATCCTGCCCCGGGTCCACTATCTGAGCGGGCCGATCGGTGTGGAGGGCTGCGAGCCCGGCGACTTGCTGGTCGTCGACCTCCTCGACATCGGTCCGCTGCCAGGCAGCGAGTGGGGCTTCACCGGCATCTTCGCCAAAGAGAACGGCGGCGGCTTCTTGACCGAGCACTTTCCCAAAGCCGCCAAGGCGATCTGGGACCTCAAGGGCATGTACTGCTCCTCGCGGCACATCCCCGGGGTCCGCTGGCCGGGCATCGTCCACCCCGGCCTGATCGGCTGTCTGCCCTCGCGCGAGCTCCTCGAGACCTGGAACAAGCGCGAGGCCGAGCTGATCGCGACCGACCCCAAGCGGGTGCCGCCGCTCGCGGCCCCGCCCCAGGCCGAGCACGCGCTCATGGGCAACATGACGGGCCAAGCCGCCGCCCGGGCCGCGGCGGAGGGCGCCCGCACCGTGCCGCCGCGCGAGCACGGCGGCAATTGCGACATCAAGAATCTCTCGCGCGGCTCCCGCATCTTCTTCCCGGTCTACGTCAAGGGTGGCGGCCTCTCGATGGGCGACATCCACTGGTCGCAGGGCGACGGCGAGATCACCTTCTGCGGTGCCATCGAGATGGCCGGCTGGATCCATCTCCATGTCGACGTCATCAAGGGTGGCATGGCAAAATACGGGATCACCAACCCGATCTTCATCCCGAGCCGCTGCGAGCCGCATTTCAGCGAATATCTCGTGTTCGAAGGCATTTCGGTCGACGAGTTCACCGGCAAGCAATATTATCTCGACGCGCACGTCGCCTATCGCCGCGCCTGCCTCAACGCCATCGAATATCTCAAGAAGTTCGGCTACACGGGCGAGCAGGCCTACATGATCATCGGCACCGCCCCCTGCGAGGGGCGGATCAGCGGGATCGTCGACATCCCCAACGCCTGCGCCACGCTCGCGATCCCGACCGAGATCTTCGACTTCGACATCCGCCCGAACGCCTCGGGCCCGGTCCGGGCGATACCGGCCGGGGTCGACGTCGCGCATGCGAGCTGAGCGCGAGCGGGGAAGCTCGCCCGCGTGGCCCGGCGCGGGCGATGCGTCGCGCCCGCGGCGTGCGGGGCCGATGCCGGCCGGGCGCGACCTCGCCCGGCACCCCTGGGCCTCGCCCGCCCTTCGCGCCGTCCGCGCGGTCGACCGGCTCGTACCCCCGCG
>JANWZN010000174.1 GCA_025054575.1 Geminicoccaceae bacterium
GGCCGAGCGGAGGCCCGCTCGGCCGAAGGCGACGACAGGAAGGAGAGAACAGACCATGTCGGCACTGGTACCGTTCGGCTGGTCCGGCTCCCTGCTGCCCAGCCGTCCCGCCAACGACGATCCCTTCGTGCGGTTGTGGAACGAGGTGGATCGCCTCTTCAGCCAGGTCTTCCGCACGAGCGATTTCGGCACCTGGCCCGAGACCCGGACCTTCGGCCCGCCGATCGAGGTCGCCGAGACCGATGACGCGGTCGAGCTCGTGGCCGAGCTGCCCGGCGTCGGCCCCGAGGACGTGACGATCGAGCTGCGCGGCGACGTCTTGACGATCCGGGGCGAGAAGAAGGCCGAGCACGAGGAGCGTGGCGCCACCTGGCACGTGAGCGAGCGGCGCTACGGCAACTTCGTGCGCAGCCTGCGCCTCCCCTACCAGGCCGAGGCCGAGCGGGTCGAGGCGTCCTACAAGAACGGCGTGCTCCGGGTGCGCGTGCCCAAGCCCGCGGCGCTGCGCCGCGACGTCAAGCGCATCGAGGTCAAGGCGGCGGCCTGAGCCGCGCGGAACGACCTCCCTTGGCGACCTCGCTTCTGCGCCCGGTCGGACGACATCCGACCGGGCCCGTGCCGTCGCCGGTCGAGCGCGCGGCCGTTGCGAGCGCAACCGAGCGGCGGCGACATCGTCCGCGCAGCCCGCAGCTCGGCCCGAAGCCGGCCTCGACCGCGGATCGAAGCGACCTTCGGCCGGCCGAGGGCGTGCCGAGTGCGCTTCGCGGGGCGATCTGCCGGATCCGCCCGCTCGGCCGCAGCGTCGGCAGTTCCGCGCCCGTCTTGCGGCCGCGTTGGCGGCTCGAGCTCGAGCCTGCGCGCCCGTCCTTGCCGGACCGTCTCGTCGGCTGGTCGGGTGGCGGCGATCCGCGCGCGCAGGTGCGGCTCGATTTCCCGAGTGCGGAATCCGCGATGGCTTGGGCCGCCCGGCACGGCCTCGCGGTCGATCTGTGCCCCGCGCCGAGCCGTCGCGCTCGACCGCGGCCTTACGCCGACACGCTGCGCGCCGGCAACCTTTGATTCTACCTATCGTATCGACGAGCAACGGCGATCGCCCGCGTCTCGTCCGGTCGATGGCGCGTGGCGGGCGCACCGTGATGGCGTCCCCTAGGGGACTCGAACCCCTGTTTTCGCCGTGAGAGGGCGACGTCCTAGGCCACTAGACGAAGGGGACCCGCAGGACGAGCGGGGATGTAGCGACCGATCCCCGGGGAATCAAGCGGGCAGCGGTCGCGGGGCGTGGCCGCGTCGCAGCAGGGCCACGAGCTCGATCTCGGCGGAGAAGAGGAACTGGTCGATCGGCTGCAGGGCCTCGATGCGGAAGCCCGCGTCGACCAGGATCCGCGCATCGCGCGCGAAGGTCGCGGGCGAGCAGCTCGCATAGACCACGAGCCCGACGGTCGAGCGGGCGAGGGCCGTGGCTTGGGCGGCGGCCCCGCCGCGCGGCGGATCGAGCAGCACGGCGTCGAACCCGGCGAGCTCGCGGGCATCGAGCGGGGCGCGCTCGAGATCGCGGGCCCGGACGGCGATTCGGCCGCAGCCGGCCACGGCGCGGGCGAGCGCCTCGACCACGGCACCTTCGCGTTCGACCAGGAAGAGGCGCGCGAGCCGGTCGGCGATCGGCAGGGAGAGGGCACCCGACCCGGCGAACAGGTCGACCAGGCGGGCCCCGGCCGGGACCCAGGCGGCGACCGCGTCCTGGAGCGCGCGCTCGCCCGCCGCGGTGGCTTGCATGAAGGCACCCGGCGGGGGCTCGAGGACGAAGCGGCCCCATCGCAAGCTCGGTGCACGGCGAACGGTGATCGGCTCGGCCTCGCCGCCGGCCTCCGGCGCCAGAGCGAGGCGTGCCAGATCGAGCCGCTCGGCGAGGGCGGCCAGGCGTTCGCGGTCCTCGCGATCGGCGCTGGCGGTGGCGAGCAGCACGAGCTCGACCCCCTGGGCGAAAGCCGTGAGCTGAAGCTCGCCCGCACGGGCGCGGCGCAGGAGCTCGATCCCGGCGAGCTCGCGGCGCAGCGGTGCCAACAGCGCCTCGAGTTCGGGCAGGGCGATCGGGCAGCGGTCGATCGCGACGACGGCACGGCTGCGACGGCCGCGCAAGCCGAGCAGGAGGCCGCCGCGATCCCGCACGAAGGCGAGGCGCAGCCGACGGCGCGAGGCCGGCGGTGCGCTCACGAGCGGCAGGAGGGAGCCGACCTCGAGCCGGGCCCGTTCGAGCGGTTCCTGGATGCGCGCGCGCTTGAAGGCGGCGTAGTCCTCGGCGGGCAAATGCTGCAGGCTGCAGCCGCCGCAGGTGCCGAAATGCGGGCAGAGCGGGGTCGCGCGCGGCGGCCCCTCGAGCCGCTCGACCGGCTCGGCGCGGAGCGCGTCGCGGGTCTCGGATAGGAGCCGAACCCGCCAGCGCTCGCCCGGCAAGGCCAAGGGAACGAACAGGCGACGGCCGTCGAGCAGCGCCTCGCCGTCGCCGGCCGCAGCGAGGCGCTCGATCCGGACGTCGAGCAGGCGCGGTGCGGCGGGCCGCGCCCTCGGCAGGCGAGCACTCACCGCCGCTCGGGCACGATCCGCAGGAGCGCGCGACGCCTCCCGGTTGCCGCGTCGACCACGGCGAGATAGTCCTCGCCCGTGGCCGTGCGCAACAAGAGCAGGATCCGATCGCCTTCGGCCACGAGATCGACGATCGCGGCGCCTGCCGGCAGCGGCAGATCGGCGAGGATCGGCTCGCTCGCGGCGGCGGTGGCGGCGATCGGGGCGGATGCGCCGGCGGAGACGGGCTCGGCGGCAGTGCGGCCGCGGGCGGCACCGCTCGCGAGCAGCCAGGCGAGCGTGCCGGAGCCGAGCAGGATCAGCACACCCGCGACCACGACGAAGAGCTTCAAGGGCTTGAGCCAGGGATCGACGACCACGAGCTCTCCAGCGATCGGTGGCGACCGGTGCCGGCGGCTCGACCTGCTCGAGGAGGACGTGGGCGAGCGGCTCGACCGCGTCCTCGCCCGCCGGCTCCCCGAGCTGTCGCGCTCGCGGCTCAAGGCGCTCGTTCTCGAGGGAAGGGTGACGCGCGCCGGTCGCGTGCTAGCCGACCCCGGCGAGCGGGTCAAACCGGGCCCGCCGCTCGAGATCGTGGTGCCGGCTGCGGTCGAGGCCCGCCCCCGAGCGGAACAGCATCCGCTCGAGGTGCTGTTCGAGGACGAGCATCTGATCGTGCTCGTCAAGCCCGCCGGCATGGTGGTCCACCCGGCACCGGGGCACGAGGCGGGCACCCTCGTCAACGCGCTGCTCGCCCATTGCGGGCCGAGCCTCTCGGGGATCGGCGGGGTGCGGCGGCCCGGGATCGTCCACCGGCTCGATCGCGAGGTCTCGGGCGTGCTCGTCGCGGCCAAGCACGATCGCGCCCATCTCGGGCTTTCGGCCCAGTTCACCGTGCACAGCATCGAGCGGATCTACGAGGCGATCGTCTGGGGCGTGCCGTCGCCGGTCGAGGGGCGCATCGACAAACCGATCGGGCGGCATCCGCGCGATCGGCTCAAAATGGCGGTGGTCGAGGGGGGCAAGCGCGCGGTCACCCGCTATCGGGTGCTGGAGACGGCCGGTACGCGCGCAGCACGTCTCGAGCTCGCGCTCGAGACCGGCCGCACGCACCAGATCCGCGTCCATCTCGCGAGCATCGGCCATCCGATCCTCGGCGACCGGCTCTACGCGCCGCGGCTGCCGGCGCGCCTGCCGCCCGCGGCGCGCGCTCGCCTCGAGCGCCTCGACCGGATCGCGCTGCACGCCCGCGAACTCGCCTTCACCCATCCGATGACCGGTGCCCGGCTGCGCTTCGCCGCACCGGCGCCCCCCTTGTTCGGCGAGTTGCTTGCACTCTTGCGCTCCTAGCTTATCCTGGTGTGTGTGCCCTGCGTGCGGCCGCGCGGCCCGGCACGGCCGCGGTGGTCCCGGCCGGCCCGAACGGCCCGGCGCGGCGAGACGGAGCCTCGATGGATGGCCAGCCTGCCGATCGTTCCCGCAGAGGGTAGCGGGCTCGCCCGCTATCTCGACGAGATCCGCCGCTTCCCGATGCTCGAAGCGGAGGAGGAATACATGCTCGCCAAGCGCTGGCGCGAGCACGAGGACGTCGAAGCGGCGCACAAGCTCGTGACCTCGCATCTGCGCCTGGTCGCCAAGATCGCCATGGGCTATCGCGGCTACGGGCTACCGATGAACGAGATCATCTCGGAAGGCAATGTCGGCTTGATGCAGGCGGTCAAACGGTTCGACCCCGACAAGGGGTTCCGCCTGGCGACCTACGCGATGTGGTGGATCCGCGCGGCGATCCAGGAATACATCCTGCACTCCTGGTCGCTCGTGAAGCTCGGCACGACGGCTGCGCAAAAGAAGCTGTTCTTCAACCTGCGCCGGCTCAAGAGCCAGATGCAGGCGATCGAGGGCGGCGATCTCTCGCCCGAGAACGTCAAGCAGATCGCCCAGACGCTCGAGGTCACCGAGCAGGAGGTGATCGAGATGAACCGCCGGCTCGAGGGGCCGGATCATTCGTTGAACGCGCCCTTGCGCGCGGAGAGCGAGAGCGAGTGGCAGGATTGGCTCGTCGACGAGCGAGCGGGCCAGGAGAACGAGCTCGCCGAGGCCGACGAGCTCGACCATCGCCGAGCGCTCCTGGCCGAGGCGCTCAAGACGTTGAACGAGCGCGAGCGGCACATCCTCACCGAGCGTCGGCTCAAAGAGAACCCGGCGACCCTCGAGGAATTGTCGGCGCAGTACGGGATCTCGCGCGAGCGTGTGCGGCAGATCGAGGTGCGCGCCTTCGAGAAGCTGCAAAAGGCGATGCACGCGGCCGAGGCCGAACTCGAGCGCAAGGCGGCGGCGGCGACGCTGCCGTCCCTGCCGCCGCCGCGCGCTTGAGAAGGCGCGCGAGGCGGCCCGATCGCCGCCGCGCTCGCGGAAGGCGGGCGCGGCCGGCGCCCTCGCGCTCGTAACCTGCGCGACGCGACCCTCCGCGCGACCCGGAGCGGCGAGCCCGCCCGCCGAGCGCGCCGGAACGCGGCGCTCAGGCCCGGCCGGCGGTGGTCGAGAACATCGCCGGATCGACGCCGATCCGGGCCAGCGCCTTGTGCCACTTGGCCGCGTCGTCGGTGCCGAAGACCAGATCCTCGTCGGCCGGGGCGACGAGCCAGCCATTGGCCTGGATCTCGGCGTCGAGCTGGCCGGGCGCCCAACCCGCATAGCCGAGCGCGAAGACGCGCCGGCGCGGCCCGCCACCCTCGGCGATCGCCTTCAAGACGTCGAGGGTCGCGGTGAGCGCGAAGCGGTCGTCGATGACGAGCGTGCTCTCCTGGACGTAGTCGGGGCTGTGCAAGACGAAGCCGCGGCCGGTCTCGACCGGACCACCGACGTGCACCGGGCAATCGGAGAGGTCGATCTCCGGACGGATCCCGAGCTGTTCGACGATCTTGGGGAGCGTCAGCGCCGGTGCCACCTGGTTGACGACGAGCCCCATGGCACCTTGCGGCGAGTGGGCGCACATGTAGACCACACTCTTGGCGAACCGCGGGTCGGGCATGCCCGGCACGGCGATCAGCAGCATGCCGGTCAGACGTCCCTCCTCGGTGCCGATTCGTGCCGCGCGCTTGGCCATGCCATCGACATAAGCGCGCGGGCGGGCGCGCTCAAGACGGCGGCGTGCGGTCGGCGCCGGGCCGGAGCGGGCCCGCC
>JANWZN010000175.1 GCA_025054575.1 Geminicoccaceae bacterium
TCCTGGGTGTGGGCTCGATGCTGCGCGGGCGAGCCGAGGCCGGGCCGGCGCTCCGCATAGGCGATCGCGTCCTGCCGGGGCGGGCGCCCAACCCGGCGACCGCGCCGCGCCCGGGACAGCCGGCGGTAGCGGCCTTGCGCGCCGAGCGGGTGCGCGTGGGCCCCGGGCCGACGCCGCCCGGTGATGGCATGCGACTTGCTGCGCGGGTCGAGGACACGGTCTTCGAGGGCGAACGCGTGCTCTATGAGTTGTCGATACCGGAGCTCGGCGAGGTCCGCCTGCGCGCCGTCGACCTCGATCCGGGTGGCCACGCCCGCCATCGGCCGGGGGCCGAGGTCTGGGTGGCGTGGAGCCCGGACGACCTCCTTCTCTTCGATGCGAGCCTCGAGCCAGGGAGCGATTCATGAACCAATCGAGCCTCTCCACCACGCGCCGCCGGCTGCTCGGCAGCGCTGCGGCGCTCGGCGCCGGCCTCGCCATGCCGGCCGTCCTGCGCGCCCAGGAGCCGGCCAAGCCGGCCGAGCTCATCGTGCGTGCCTGGGGCGGGGTGTGGGTCGACAGCCTGAAGAAGGGTGTTTCCGACCCCTTCACCGCCAAGACCGGCATCCGGATCCGCCACGATCTCACCGAGGACAACGAGATCAAGCCCAGGATCTGGGCCGCGGTCGCGCAGGGCCGGACCCCGCCCATTCACATCAACTGGGACACCACCGCCAACGCCACCTCTTCCGCGCTGCGCGGTGTGTGCGAGGATCTCGCCGATCTGCCGAACCTCGCCAAGGTCCTGCCGCTCGCCAAGCCGATCGGCCTTTCGGGCGTGCCGATCGTCAACCTCTACTCCTACGTCTACGTGCTCGCCTACCGGCCCGAGGTGTTCCCGGGCGGCCCGCCGGACAGCTGGAACGTGCTGCTCGAGCCGCGCTTCAAGGGTCGGATCGCGCTCTACAACGACGGGATCGGCTTCCACCCGGTGGCGCAGGTGATGGGCGGCGGCAAGATCTCGGACATCCCGGCCAACATGGAACCCTGCTGGGCCTTCATCCGCAAGCTCAAGGAGCAGAAGCCGCTTCTGGGCGAGGACCCGGACTTCACCAACTGGTTCCAGAAGGGCGAGATCGACGTCGCCTGCACGATCTCCTCCAATGCCCGCGAGGCCAAGGCCAAAGGCGTCAAGGTCGCCTGGACCGTGCCCAAGGAGGGGGCCAAGGTCGACACAGACGGCATGTGGATCCCCAAGGGCCTGCCCGCCAACGAGCTCTACTGGGCCAAGCGCTACATCGACTTCGCGCTCTCGACCGAAGCCCAGCAGGTCTGGCTCGACGGCCTCGGCCTGCCCGGCGTCGCCCCGGGCATCAAGCCGCCCGCCGACCTCGTGGGCGACCCCTCCTATCCCACGAGCGAGAAGGATTTCGAGCGGCTGATCCTGATCCCGCCCAAGATCCAGGCCGAGCACACCGCGGAGTGGTTCGCCCGCTTCAAGGAGATCATGCAGAGCTGAGGCGGGCTTTGGCGCTCTCTTCGGGCCGGCCCGGCTTGCGGGCCGGCCCCTCGGCCGGCGCTCCCTATCGTCTCTCCTGGCGGATCTTCGACGCGCTCGAGGCGGTGGCCGCCCGTTGGCCCGCGCGCGCCGAGGGTACCGTCAAATGGCTGCTTCTCGCACCGGCACTCCTGGTCGTGGGGCTCCTGGTCTTCGGCCTCCTCGTCATGGCCGACGCCAGCCTGCGCGTGATGGATTTCCGCACCTACCAGCTCTCCGACCACTACGCGACAGCCAACTATGTGCGCCTTTTGGCCTGGGGCGCCTTCCACGCGACGCTCTGGCGAAGCCTCGCGGCGACGGTGCTGGTCACGCTCGCCTGCCTCGTGCTCGCCTTCCCTTATGCCTGGGCGCTGACCCGCACGGCGAGCCCGCGGCTGCGCCGGGTGCTGCTCGTGGGCCTCTTCCTGCCCTTCTTCGTGGGCCAAGTGGTGCGTGCTTACGGCTGGCTCGTCATCCTGGGCCAGCAGGGTCTTCTGAACCAAGCCCTCGGCCTTCTGGGCCTCGGACCCTATCGCCTCCTCTTCTCCTACCCGACGGTGCTGTTCGGCCTCGTCCAGTACATGCTGCCCTTCGCCGTGCTGATGCTCGCCCCCGCCCTGGCCGCGATCCCCGAGGAGATCGAGCGGGCGGCCGCGAGCTGCGGGGCCTCGCGCTGGCGAGCCCTCTTCCGCGTCGTCCTGCCGATGGCGCGGCCGGGACTGATCGCCGCCGCCCTCGTGGTCGCCACCTTGACCCTCACCGACTTCGCGATGCCGGCGATCCTGGGCGGCGGGACCAACGACTTCCTCGCCAACCTGGTCCACGACCAGTTCTTCCGGACCTCCAATGCCGGTCTCGGCTCGGCGATCGCGCTCGTCTTGACCCTTCTCGGGACGAGCGTGGCGGGCCTGCTCCTGGCCCTCGCCGGTGTCGGTGCGCTGGGTGTGCGGGGGGCGCGGTGAGGGAGACCCCACTCGCGGGCGGCCTCGCCCTCGCGCTCCTCCTCCTCCTGGCCGCACCTTCGCTCGTCGTGGCGGGCGCCTCGCTCACCGCCGGCGAGATCGTCCAGTTTCCCCCCGAGGGCCTGAGCCTGCGCTGGTACGGCCGCGTCCTCGAAGCGGGCGAGGTCCGCGACGCCTTCTTCCGCTCGCTCGAGGTCGCGACCGTCTGCACCCTCCTCGCCCTGCCCTCGGGCACGCTCGCAGCGGTGGCACTCGCCCGCTGGCGGTTCCGCGCAGCGCTTGCGATCCAGCTCTACCTGCTCCTGCCCTTCACCGTGCCGCTGATCGGCTCCGGCATCGGCCTCATGCTGCTCTTCGGCGAGCTCGGCCTGCTGGGCCGCGTCTGGCCCGTGGGTGTGGCCTGCTGCGTGATCAACCTGCCCTTCATGATCTGGGCCGTGGCCGCGGCCGTGAACGCGCTCGACCCCGAGCTCGAGCGGGCGGCCGCGAGCTGCGGGGCGGGGCCCGTGCAGACCTTCCTCCTCGTCACGCTCCCGGCCTTGGCACCCGGGATGCTCGCCGGTGCCCTCGTGATGTTCGTCCTCGCCCTCAACGAGTTTCTCGTGAGCCTCTTGCTCGTGGATGCCCGCACGGTGACCCTTCCGGTGCAGATCTACACCCAGATCCGCGGCGTCATCACGCCCGACCTGGCGGCCGTCTCCACCGTCTACGTCCTGGTCGCGGCCGCGGCCGTGCTGCTCCTCGACCGCCTGGTGGGGCTCGACGTGTTCTTGCGCGCGCGCTGAAAGGATCGATCATGGAGACGCTTTCCCCCCGCTTTCTCGAGCTCGACCGGCTCTCGGAAGACGAGCGCGCCGCCCTCCTGCGCCGGGCGGATCACGACATCGAGCCGGTCCTCGAGCGGGCGCGGCCGATCGTGGAGGCGGTCCGCCAGGAGGGCGATGCCGCGCTTCGCCGCTTCGCTCGCGAACTCGACGGGGTCGAGGGCGAGCTCGGCTCGCTGATCGCGACCGCCCAGGAGATCGAGCGCGCCTATGCCGCCCTCGGGAGCGAGCTGGTCGAGGCGATCCGCTTCGCGATCGCCAACATCAAGGCCTTCCACGAGCGCCAGAAGCCCGAGCCCATGTGGCTGCACGAGATCCGCCCGGGTGCTTTCGCCGGCGATCGCTGGACGCCGATCCCCTCGGTGGCGCTCTACGTGCCGCGCGGCAAGGGCGCCTTCCCCTCCGTCACCATGATGACCTCGGTGCCGGCGATCGTGGCGGGCGTGCCCGAGATCACCATCCTCACACCCCCCACGCCCGAGGGCGGGGTCGATGCCGCCACGCTCGTGGCGGCCAACGAGGCCGGGGTGCGGCGCATCGTCAAGGCGGGCGGTGCCCAGGCGGTGGCGGCCGCCGCCTTCGGCACCGAGAGCGTGCCTCGCTGCGCCAAGATCGTGGGCCCGGGCAGCCCCTGGGTGGTGGCGGCCAAGCGGCTCGTGGCGCACCGGATCGACACGGGACCGCCGGCCGGGCCCTCGGAATCGATCGTCTTCGCCGACGAGACCGCCGACCCCGAACTCGCCGCCGCCGATCTCCTGATCGAGGCCGAGCACGGCCCCGACAGCTCGGCCTATCTCGTCACACCCTCGCGGCGGGTGGCCGAGGGCGCGCGGGCCGCCCTGCCGCGGCGCTGGGCCGAGCTGCCCGAGCCGCGGCGGAGCTTCACCAGAGCCGTGCTCGAGGGGCCGCGCGGCGGCATCCTCCTCGCCCCCTCGCTAGAGGCCGCCCGGGCGTTCGTGAACGCCTATGCGCCCGAGCATCTCGAGGTCCTCTCGGCCGAGCCCTGGGCCCATCTGGCGGGGCTCGACAACGCGGCCGAGATCCTCATGGGCCCCTGGACGCCGATCACCCTCGGCAATTTCGTCCTCGGCCCCAACTGCGTGCTGCCCACCGGCGGCTGGGCGCGGAGCTTCGGCCCGCTCGCCGTCACCGACTTCATGAAGCGCAGCTCGATCGGCTACGTCACGGCCGGGGCCTATCCGGCGCTCGCCCGACCTGCCATGGTGCTCGCCGAGTACGAGGGCTTTCCGGCCCACGCGGCCGCACTTCGCGCGCGCGGCGGCGAGGGTCGGAGCTAGACGCGACGAAGTCGGGCCCGGGACGGGCAGGGAAGGGGAGGCGGCGATGACGACGGTCGATCCGAACCGGGTGATCCTCGTGGGCGAGAACCCGTTCATCCGGCTCGCCGAGACGGACGGGGCGCCGTTTTCGACCAACGCCAGCTTCTGGCGGATCCTCTCCTGCCCCAGGGGCCCCGGCCACGTGCTCTACCTCAAGAGCGAGCTGACAGAAGGCCAGTGGCGGATCTGGACCGACAACCTCGCCATGGCCCGCTGGCTGCAGGCGACCGTGCAGGGCATGCTCGATCCCGAGACCGCCGATCCTTCGATCCCGGTGGTCGACGCGGCCTTCGAGAAGGAGGGCGATCCGGCATATTGCTGGAGCGAGCGGATCCTCACGCCGCGCGAGGAGATCGTGCTCACCTGGTACGAGTTCGGCGATCCGCTCCTCCTCCACACCCGGCCGCACGAGATCCCGGGCCGACGCTACGGCGTCTGCACCGTGCTGATCCCGGCGCTCGGGGCACGCCTGGCGATCGACGGGGTCGAGGCCAAGGGCCGCCCCTTCCCGCGCGAGCGCGAGGGCCGGCCGTTCTCGACCTGCGCCTTGGCCTTCAACGAGAGCTGGACGGAGGAGCGGGCGGCCTGAGGCGGCGTCCGGCGCCGCGGGCCACATGTCCCCCGGCTGTGCGGGGAGGAGACGGTGAGCACAGGCATAGAAAAGCGCGAGGTGCCGCCGAGCGGCGTGCGCCGATGGCTCGAGCCGGGGCCCGTGGTGCTGGTCAGCTCGCGCTATCGCGGCCGCTCCAACATCATGACGATGGGCTGGCACACGCCCATGGAGTTCACACCGTCGCTCGTCGGCTGCGTGATCGCGGCGGGCAACCACAGCTTCGAGCTGATCCGCGCGAGCGGCCAGTGCGTCATCAACCTGCCCACGGTCGACCTCTTGGATGCGGTCGTGGGGATCGGCAACACGAGCGGGGCGGAGGTCGACAAGTTCGCCCGGTTCGGCCTCACGCCCGAGCCCGCCCTTGAAGTCGACGCCCCGGTGGTCGGCGAGTGCCACGCCCATTTCGAGTGTCGCCTCTACGAC
>JANWZN010000176.1 GCA_025054575.1 Geminicoccaceae bacterium
GGTCCGGGCGACGGTCGCGGGGCCAGGAGCGTGCCAGCATCGCGAGCAGTGCCGCGGCCTCGGCGGCACCGCCGGGCGGCGGCAGGCCGTCCATCGCGGCGCGCAGGCGGGCGCGCACGGTCGGGTCGAGCAGCCGGTCGATCGCCCAGAAAAGGCGATAGGGGTCGGTCGTGCGCGCGCAGAGCCCGACCTCTCGGGCCTCGGCCCAGAGCGCGCGGCGCTCCTGCTCGTCCATCGTCGGGTTCTCGTTGGGGACGAAGACCGTCGGCACGCCGGCTGCGAGCAGCTCGTGGAAGCTGTTGTAGCCGCAGGCCGCGATCGCGAGGTCGAAGGCGCGGAAGAAGCGGGCGATCGGGAAGCGCGCGAGCCGGCGCACGCCTGCCGGCAGGGCCGTGTCGGTCTCGCTGATCGGCCAGTCGAGGGCGATCGGCTCGACCTCGGGGCGCGGCAGCAGGAGCTCGGCCACCACCCGATCGACCGGCCCGTAGTCGAAATTGTTGCGCGAACCCAGGAGCAAGAGGACGGCGGTTCGGCTCGGATCGATCCCGAGCTCGGCGCGTGCCGCGGCGCGGTCGAGGAGCTCCTCGCGATCGAGGAGGACGATCGGCGGCACCAGCACCCGCTCGAGCTCGCGGCCGGCCGTGATCCCGCGATCGAGCGGAGCGGCCAGATCGGCGGGCTCGATCACGAGGTCGAAATGGCGGACGCGCTCGATCGTCGCCCGCCCGGCGTCGGGCCGCCAGAGACCGCGGCGCAGCCAGACGAACGGCCGATCGGGATGCTGGAGGCGGAGGTCGACGAGCGGCTGGTAGGGCACGTTGCCGTCGAAGACGACACAAGCGGGGTCCCAGAACGCGATCGCTTCGGCGAGCCGGGTCCGGAAGCCTTCGGCCCAGCCTTCCTGGCTCTCGCGCGTGGCGGCCTGGGCCGGTGTGTACTCGACCGGAAAACCGAGGGCGCGAATGAGCCCGACGGCCTGCGAGAGCGAGAGGAAGACCGGCTCGATCCCGCCCGGGAGGCGGCGCGCGATCGCCGCGAGCCGGACGAGATGGCCGATGCCGATGCCGTTGGGGGCGAGGAAGAGGACACGGCGCGCGCGCTCGTGCTCGCGCCTGAGGACGAAGCCGGCGGCCGGCGGTGCGGGTGCCGCGAGCTCGGCTTCGAGGCGGGCGCGCAGGCGCTCCGGCCCGAACCGCTCGCTCGCGAAGGCACGACCCGCCTCGCCGAGCCGCGCGAGCTCGGCCGGCTCGAGCGCGGCCAGGGTTTCGCCCGCGCGCTCGGGCTCGACCGCGAGCACTTCTGTGCCCATGAGCGGGGCGAGCGCCGGCGGCACGAGGCAGGGGCACCCCGAGGCGAGCGCCTCGACGAGTGCTGCGGGCAGCCAGGGCTCCCAGTTCGTCGCGGCCGCGAGCACCCAGGCATCGAGCCGGTCGAGGAAGGCGCAAGCATCGCGAAGGTCGCCGGGCAGGAGCTCGAGATCGGCCGGGGTCGCGGGATCGAGGAGCGCGCGCTCGGCCGCCTCCTCGGCCAGCACCTGCTGCAAAGGGCCGTGCCCCCGTTGCTCGCGTGCGAGCGGGTCGAGCCGGCCCAAGGGCGCTTCGGCGAGGAAGGGCCCGAGGCCGTGGCGGCCGATCCGGGCGAGGCAGGTGCGCGGCCGCGGCAGAGGGAAGGCCGGGGCGAGGAGCGGCCAGGGCTCGCGCGCGCGCGGCAGAAGGCGCCAATACCGATCGCGCATCAGGCTCTCGGCCACGAGCGGATCGGCCGGGACGAGCACGGCCGGTGCCCCCAGGACCGGGGCGGCACGGGCGAGCAGCTCGTTCGGTGCGCTCAGGAGGTCGGCCCAGGCCGAGGCCGGCGCTTCGATCCGCACGAGCGCGCGCTCGGCCACGATCCGCCGCGGGCGGCGGGCGAGTTCGAGCAGCGGCAGGGCCTCGAAGGCGAGCGCGAGCCGGCAGCGGGCGGGCTCGGCGGGGTCGAGCAGGCGGACGCGGCGCGTCGCGAGCAGCTCTCGCAGGCCCTTTTGGAGGCCGCGCGCCGGCCGCACCGGCGGGCCCGCGAGCGGGAGGAAACCGCAGCGCCAGCCGAGCCCGGCCGCGAGTTCGAGGAGGGCTGCGAGATGGCGGCCGTCGGCGCCGCCGCGAAAGGGGTCGGCAGCGACGACGAGATCGAGGTCCGAGCGGCTCACGGGCGCCCGGCTTTACGGCTGGAAAGCGGCACCCTAGGAGCCGCAGCACGGGCCTTGCTCGCCGCCGCTCGGACCCGCTTCCGATTCGGGCCTCGGGCCGGCTCTCGGGTCGGGCCCCGGACCGGCCCGCGGACCAGCCCCCGGACGATCCGATGCCGCATCGCCTCGTCTTCTTCCCGGACTATCGCGCGGCCAATCCCTATCAGAGCCTGCTCTACGATCACAGTGCCACGGATCTTCATCCGCAGCCCGGGACGATCGCCGATGCGCTCGCCTGGCGGGCGCAACAGGCGCCGGAGGCCGGGATGATCTTCCACCTGCACTGGGAGGACGGGGTCTACCGCAACGAGCCGGACGAGGCGGCAGCCCGGGCGGTCGCGGAGCGCTTCGCGCTCGACCTCGAGCGGTTCGTCGACGGCGGCGGCATGGTCTTGTGGACCCTGCACAACCAGGCGCCGCACGACGATCGTTATCCGGCGGTGCAGGCCCTGCTCCGCGCGGCCATCCTGCGGCTCGTCGATCTGGTTCACGTGCACGGTCTCGAGGCGGCACGGTTCGCGCGCTTCGAGCTCGGCATCGCCGCCGAGCGGCTGGTGATCGTGCCGCACGGCAACTACCGACCGCGCTTCGCACCGCTCGCCGCTCCCCGGGAAGGGGGCCGGGCCGCCCTGGGCTTGCCCGAGGAGGCGCGGGTGGTGCTGCTGTTCGGCCGGCTCGATGCGTACAAAGGTATCGACGAGCTCCTCGACGCGATCGGGCGGCTCGACCGGCCCGAGCTCTGGCTCCTGATCGCCGGGCAACAGGTCGTGCGGCTGGACGAGCCGCTTGCGCGGCTGCCGCCGGCGGTCCGGCAGCGGATCGTGGTCGAGCCGGGGCCGGTGCCGGAGGCGCGCATCCCGCTCCTCTTCCACGCCGCGGACGCGCTGGTCGCCCCCTATCGGCGGATCCTGACCTCGGGGGCGGCGATGCTCGCGCTCTCGCTCGGCCGGCCGGTGCTGGCCCCGGCCCACCCCGGCCTCGCCGAGCTCGTGCGCGACGGCAACGAGGGTCTGTTGTGGGAGCCGGCCGACCCGGCCGGCCTCGAGCGGACGCTCGAGCGGTTCCTGGCGCTCGACGCTGCCGCCCTCGAGCAGCTCGCAGCGGGCGCCGCAGCGCGGGCCGAGCTCTTCGATTGGCGGACGATCGGCAACCTCATGGCGGGGGTGTTCGGTCGGCTCCTGGCGCTGCGTCGCCCGTTGCGTCGCCTTCTGACCTGAGCCGTTCGAGCGCGGCGGCGATCGCCGCCTCGAGCCGGCCCGTGGGTCGGCACACCATCCCCTGGGCGAAGCGGCCGAGCCCGCCCGTCTCGAAGGCGATCGTCTCGCGTTGGCTGTCGAGGACGCGGCCGTCGAGGGCGACGCGATCGACCGTGCGGGTCAAGACGTAGCTCGCCTTGGCCTCCAGCCGGCTGCCGGTTGCCGTCGGCGCGGCCGTGAGCAGGAGGCGACCGTCGAGGCGGAGCTGGCGGAGCAGCACCTCGCGTCGCTCCACGGGCTGGAGCGGGATCCGGGCCGCCAGGCGCGCCGCGGGGATGCGGCTCGACGAGCCGTCGGCCGTGAGCAGCTCGAAGCTGCCGCAATCGACGAAGGGCTCGGGATCGCCCGAGCTCGTGAGCGCGAGCCAGGCGGTTCCGTCGGCTTCGCTGCCGCGCCGCACCCGCCGCTCCTCGCCGGCCAGAGTCTCGGCGAGCGCGGCGATCGCGGCCTCGGGTGCGAGGGCCACCTCGACCGGTGGCGGCGGCGGCGGCGGTTCGGCCGGTGGCAGGTAGCCGCGCTCGACCGGCTCGCGGCCGTAGACGGGCGGCGGCGCGGAGCGCGGCGGTGCGCAGCCGGCGGCGAGCGCCGTCGTGGCGCCGAGCAGCAGGAGAAGGGCGGCGCGCGGCGCGCGGTCGTTCAATAGAGGTCCCGTGGCGGGGCCGGGCTTTCGGGCGGTCCGGCCGCGGGCTCGATCTCGCTGCCGAGCGAGCGGGCGATCAGCTGGCGAAAGGCCTCGGTGGCGTGACGGCCGAGCGGAAACCGGTCGAGATAGGCCTGGAAAGCCTCCGGAGTGCCTTCGGCCAGGGCCTGCTCCCAGGCCTGCTGTTCGGGGTCGGGGGCCTGGGCGCGCACCGGCAGCGCCGCACCGTGGACGACGCCCAAGGCCAAGAGCGCCCTGAGGCTCGCATAGAGGGTCTTGAGGCGGTCCATCCCTCGATCCGAACGGTCCTTCGACCCGGCGTCGGCCCGGTCGCTCGCTCGGTAATCTTACCGAACCCGCACGCTGTCCAGCGGCAGGATGGCGAGCCCGGCGCGGCCGCTCAGCCCGAGCGCACCCGGGGCTGCCCGAACCCCGCTTCGGCGAGGAGGCGGCTCACGGCCGCGGGGGCGACGAGCCTCCCCTCGCCCACGGCCCGCTCGAGCGTCGGCAACAGTGCGGCGATCCGTGGGTCGCGTCGGAGAAGCGCCAGAAGCCGGTCCTCGAGCAGCGTGTGGAACCAGCGGACCTGCTGCGCGCGCCGGCGGGCGGCGCGCTCGCCGGTGCGCTCGAGCGTCTCGCGATGGCGCTCGATCTCGGCCCAAACGGCGGCGATGCCCTCGCCCGTGAGGGCGCTCGCGGTCAACACGGGCGGCCGCCAGGACGGGCTCGTGGGCTCGATGATCCGCAGCGCCTCGGCGTAGGTCCGGGCGGCTTGCCGGGCGGCCAGCAAGGTCGGCCCGTCGGCCTTGTTGACGACCACGAGATCGGCGAGCTCGACGAGGCCCTTTTTGATGCCCTGCAGCTCGTCGCCGGCACCGGGCAGCATCAGCGCCACGAAGACGTCGACCATTTCCGCCACCATGGTCTCGGACTGGCCGACGCCCACCGTCTCGACGATGACGACGTCGTAGCCCGCGGCCTCGCACAAGAGCATCGTCTCGCGGGTGGTGCGGGCGACACCGCCGAGCGTGCCCGAGCTCGGCGAGGGGCGGATGAAGGCACGCGGGTCGGCGGCGAGCCGCGCCATCCGGGTCTTGTCGCCGAGAATCGAGCCGCCGGTGCGCGCGCTCGAGGGATCGATGGCGAGCACGGCGACCCGGTGGCCGCGCTCGGTGAGGAAGCTGCCGAAGGCGTCGATGAAGGTGCTCTTGCCGACCCCGGGCACGCCCGTGATGCCGATCCGCCGGCTCTGGCCGGTGAAGGGCAGCAGATCGTTCAAGAGCGCCTCGGCGCGGGCCTCGTCCTCGGCGCGACGGCTCTCGACGAGCGTGATGGCGCGCGCGAGGAGCGCGCGATCGCCGCTGCGCACCCCGTCGGCCAAGGCGGCCAGGTCGGGCCGCGGCCGAGGCGAGGCTACCCTGCGCGAGGTCGAGGTCGTGGCCAAGCGCGGGCCGTGGGCGGCGGCCCGGCTCAGCCGCGCTCGGCGGCCTGCAGGCGGCGCTCGGCCAGGAGCAG